>CAZXTJ010000257.1:0-10752 GCA_964643655.1 uncultured bacterium | reverse complement strand
GGGTGGACAGATACCTGGGGCAAGCCAACACTGACTATTCGGTTACTGATTACAAGACAGATCCAGTCTTGCCTTATCTGATACCTGCTTCTTATTCCATTGGTTATCGTATTGAGCATGTCCTGAAGTTTCATCTTTTGCAGACCCGACTTTCTGTACTCGAGCCTGAGGCAAGAATGCTGAGTTATCGATGGTTTTTCCCCCGTCGTCGAGACTGCGGTCGTCGACTCGGTTTTGCAGAAGAGTGTCTTGGAGACGGTTTAGAGGTTTTGAAAAACCTGCTTTATGTTGCCTCTGCCGGTGCTTTCTTGCAGACGGACGATTGTTACCATCAGTGCAAAGAGTGTCATTGGTTCAATTATTGTGATACTTCTTCCTGCTCCATGGCTCAAAGAACGACCAAAGTCGAAAATGAAAAGAACGAGGATTTACTCTTCCTTAGGAGTTTGAGGACTGGTGAACGAGAAGAATAAAAAAGAAGAGAAAAGAGCTCTTTTACCTCCTCCTGATGAAGGAGTGCGTCAGCAAATCAAGGGTGACTTGCTCACGTCGATGTTTGTCGAAGGTGGGGGAGGAACGGGTAAGACGCATTTGCTCGTTGGTCGTGTTGTTGACTTAGTAGCTGACGAGGGTGTTGCTGCCCATAATATCGTCGTATTGGCACCAAGTGATGAAGCAGCTACACAAGTCCGGCGATTGTTACGCATACGTCTGCTGGAGCGGGCTGATGAGGAAGCCATCAAAGCCAATGCAGCTGGTATCGAAGGCGACGAGCTCTTTGAGAGAGTTTATGTTCTTCGTGAAACTGCTGAAAGAAGTGCTCAGTGCTTTGTTGGTACCTTCCAAGGTTTTTGTGCCCAAATCGTTCGTGAGCAAACGAAAGCTGCCAGTGTCGTTTCAGAGTACAGAGAGCTCGATGACAACACAGAGTACTGTTTGCGCCGCAGAGCATGGGATGAGTTTGTCAATCACTTACATACGACTGCCAAAGGGCGCAAGTTGTACAAATCTCTGGCTGAGATAGCCATTGAGCCAGAGGAGTTATGGCAAGTTTATGCCACATTCGTTGAACGAGCAGATGTAGATGAGTGGCCAACTCAAGAAATGCCACAACCATCCTTGGAAGAGATATGGGCGCGAATTCATCAGTTCGTAGAACCGATTTTGCCTATCCTTGCTGACTTTCCCTTTCAACGTGGTTCCGACGAATTGATGAGTGTACTAGAGGAGATAGCTTATACCGTTGACGCAGCAGGATTGGAAGTGCCTGATGACAACAGTGTAATCATAAGGGTGCTCGAAAACTTTACCTGGACGCCTTTGGTCATAGAGAACCAGTGGTCTTCCATTCAAGTGGCTCTAACCCAACAGCGTCGTTTTGCTAATTTTCGTACGGACTTTGCGGAACCTTTTCTGGCTAGATGGCGTAGCTATGCTTACAGTGGTGCACTCAAGTTCTTGCTCGCAGCAAGGGATTGGTATGACGGCTTGAGGCAGAGAGAGAGGTTGTTGAGTGCTAATGATCTCATTCTGGCTGTTCTACGATTGCTACGCGAATGTGATGACTTTGTGCTAAATGAGCTGCGAGAGAGATTTAAGTACATATTCGTCGACGCATTGCAGCATTTCCACCCCTTGGCTCCAGAGGTCATTTCTCTATTGGCTGCAGCAGAGGGAAGCGGCAGAAAGTGGCAGAAGACTGTGCCCCGCATAGGTTCGTTGTTCATAACTGGTGATCCCCGTCAATCCATTGACAATGCAGCTGCAATGAATCTGTCTACCTATAGAGCCATGCGAGAAAACTTGGGAGCAGCTGGTGCCATAGTTGAACTACAAGCAAACTATCGTGCATTGCAGGAAATTGTTAAGTTTGTTGATTGTGCCTGTGGTCCTAACTTCCCCGATCCACCTACTCCGCAATCGCCTTGTTATCGCTCTTTTGTAACTGGTGATCAATATTGGGCAGAGGGCGAACTTGCTGGCGTGTTTGCTTACGATGTTCCAGGCGTTGCTTCCGTAGCCGCTGATGGTTCGATGAAGTTTGCACCTATGGTGCAATCAAAAGTCATCAACTGGGAAGCACCTTTCTTGGCAAGAACCATTTGGCATCTCGTTGACCAAAACGTCTCCATCAAGAGACTAGAAGTGTTGGACGAAGCACTCAAAGGACCTGCTTTGCGTTATTCAGATTTTCTCTTGATTACACAGACAAGTGATGACATTCCCCGCTACGCTACAGCCTTAAGAGAACACAATATTCCTTATCGCATTGTGGGGCGCGTACCAGGTAGCGACTTGGTCGAGTTACACTTGCTGAGGCAATGTGTTGCAGCTGCTGTTTCTTTTGATGACGAAGCAGCCTTGGTAACGGCTTTGCGATCTGAACTTTTCGGTGTCAGTGATCGTGAACTATACGAATATCGACTGGCAGGCGGCAGATTTACCGTTTTTGCTGATGTGCCCAATCACTTGAGTAAAAAGACGAAAGCACGATTTACCTATAGTCTTGGACGACTGAAAAAATATGCCCTTTGGTTTGAACGTTTGTTGCCCATTTCGGCACTTCGCGCAGTGATTGATGATTTGGGAATAGTGGCCATGGCAGCAAGTTATCGGAACGGACGCCAGCGCGTAAAACGTCTTTATGACATCATCGAATGTGTCAGGCAGCCAGGCCAAACACCGCAAACTACAGGTGAACTGTTAGAGCAGTTGGACATGGTTTTAGATGGATATACGAGTCAGACATCTCTTGACGGTCTAACTGGTGTGGAAGATTCTCTCCGTTTGGCCAGCTTGCAGTCTGCTTGTCAACTCTCTGCTCCTTTTGTCTTTCTTGCCGGTGTTGGTAATCAGCAAGAGGAAATGGCCACTCTCCACATAACAGAAGAGAAGGACAGGGTCTGTGGTTACAAAGTATTGAAGTGTTCTCCTCAACTCGGCAGAGCAAGGGTCTTGGCTCTGCCTCACGACTGGCAAAAGAAACGTTCCACTGAAAATCTCATTCTGCAAGCAGAAAAGAACCGCAGAGTTTATGTTGCCGCCACGAGAGCACGGGCAGCTCTAGCCATAATCAGGCACAACGAAGATAGTGTTTGGGCAAGTTTTGGTGAGTCATTGAAAGAAGCTGAACCTCTGCCCAAAATGAAGGGGCGCCACAGAGGGCAAGATGTCTTCAAACCAATGACCGAGCGTGAGATGGGGTATCGCCAGCGACCATCATTGCTCGAGCAAAAGAGTTACGAAAAGAACCTTCCTGTTGTTGTGGAAAAAGCGGAACATGTCTCCTCTGAAGATGAGATTGCCGCCATACTGACTGCCGGTACTCCCCAGATCAGCGAAGCAACGAGCGCTTACAAAGACATGATTGGACGCTGGTTTGGTGCAGGTGTTCACAGTCGACCAACGACAGGAGCAAAGGAGCTTCCCTGGCGCGGTTTGCTGTCACATTTTCTAAAAAAATCCAAAGAGGAGTTACTCGCTCTCGAGCTCGAAGATGCAGTTGCAGAAGGTGAGTCTTTGCTCGTCAACAGAACAAAAACTGAAGAAGCCTTTTTCATGTGCCAAAAACTAATAAAGACCAAACTCTGGCAAAAAGTGGAAAAGAGCGAACGTCTGCTCATCGAAGCGCCTTTTAACTACCTCATCACCCATGAAGATGACGAAAGAATAAAAACTCTACGCTGCAACTATATTGAGCTTGCTTTCGAAGACAAAGATGCTTTGTGGACTCTCGTAGGTCTGAACAACATAGTTATCGACAACAGTGTTGAAGGTGAAGTGCTCTACGAACGTGAAGTTGAAAGAATGCACGAACTTCGCCAAGCCTGGGAGAGAGACACTGGTGCTTGGGTCAATGAGCTTGCTGTCATGTTCACTGACGGTCTCCCTGATGAAGAGTTGGCCTATCACCGCATTTGGCAACGACCTCCTGAGGAGTTGGTCCTTGACGAGGAGGAGCAGAAAGCTGAGCCACAAGAAGCTCCAGTCGAAAAACCCGAGCCCGTGAAGAGTGATGGTCCTTTATGGAGCGATGATATTGCTGTCTTGCTTACGGTTTATTCCAAGGAGGCTGCACAGTATGTAGAACAGTGGTCGCGAGAGTCTTCATTGCCGGAACCGCGAGTTGGCGTAGAAGTAGAGGCCGATGGCCATGCCGTGGCTACGGCATTGTTGATGTGGAGAAAAGGAAAAAAGAAAGTTGCCCTGCTCACTGATGAAGAGATGCCCTCAGCTGAAACCAAATCTCATTGTCAGGGATGGGACTTTGTACAGCTCGATTGGGAAGCGCCAACAGCCTGGTACGAAGAAGTGCACAAAGGTTTGCGACGTTCTATCAAACAAACGAAACTAGCGAGGAAAACTTCATCAGGGCCACGTCATTATCTCTGCCAGACCTTTACTGCTGCTCTAGCCAAGTTGACAACGATGAACCAAGCTCGAGTCATTGAGGGACTGTCTTCACTGATAGATTCTCCAGATGCATTCAAAAGTGTCATTGCTGCCAAACCAAGAGACGATGGACAGCTGGTTTATTCCATCAGCCTGTCACCATCTTTGGAGGTTGTGGTGACCAACGTCGAAAATGATTGGTATTACCTTTGGGCAGGCCCACTAAATGAGGCCGACGCAGAATACAAAAAACATGTTGTCGATAAAAACGAGTCTACAGGTAATTATCAGCTTTATGTCCATCCGAACACGAACAAACTTGCTGCTCAGTTGGCTCGTCGTGCAAAGGTTTACGAAAAGATGGATAGCGAGGTGCCTGAAGCTCTCTTGGCCAATGTTGACGAAGCAACTTTGGCTAGCTGGGGAGTTCCAGAAGGGTGGGTTCCCCTCATCAGCGCAATTCAGACCAATGATGAATTGGCTGAAGTAATACCATCTCTACCCGAAGAGGCTGGCGAAGCTTTGCTTTCGCATTTTGCAGCCCTGAAGAATTGTTTGGCTCTCACCTCCCTTGTTGAGGAAGATGATGAGCTAAGTTTTGAAGAGAGAAGGCATTTTTATCTTTGGTCATCAAAGAAAGAAGTGCGTCTCTGGCAGAAAAACAATTGGTTGCCTGCAATGGAATTCCTTCACCCTCTCCAACGAGAGGCTGTATTGACGACTAGTAGAAAACCTCTGCTCATTGAAGGTAGTTGCGGTACTGGGAAAACCACCGTGGTTTTACAAAGAGCACGATATTTTGCAATGCAACTCAACGAAAAGTCAGCAAAGGGCGGACGCATATTATTAGTGACCCCTTCGTCTCACGCTACGGCGAACCTCGTAGAGCAGTTGGCTGCTTTCAATCCGCCTTCCTTACTGCCATTTTATGATGTCCATTCTATCGACGATATGGCCAAAATCATTTTGCAAGAAGCAGATGTAGTCAATCCCGTGTCCATTTACGGAGCTGCTTTGGGGGTAATTGCTGATGGCGGTTTCGAGATAGAGTGCTCCCACATAATCATTGATGATTTCCACGATATGGAGCGGGCTGCAATCAGACTTATTGCCCAATTGGCAGAGGAGTCTCAGGCCACTTTAACCCTCGTTGGTAATGAAAACATGCGTTCTTTTCTGCCGGCTTTCACTTGGGAGGAAGCTGGCGTAGGAGAATGCACTCAGTGCCAACCACTCATTCGCGATTATCGCTCCTCTCGTCTTCAGCGCTCCCTGGCAAGTGAGATTGCAACTCACTGTCAGATTGAGCTCAGAAAAGCGGTTGCCCTTCGCCGTGGAATAGCTCCCAAGCTGAGGGGATTTGCCTCGGCAACGGAAGAGTCAAATTGGTTGGCAGAGATAATCGTTGGTCTCGTAGAGGATCGGAACATTCCCTTGTCTCGCATTGCGCTCATCGCTCCTGATGACTTGATGATGTCCGATGAATACATCAATACCTTTGAGCGTGTTGGTGTTCTGTCAGCGAGATGCGGAGCAGAAACAAAGAGCGATTCATCTCTCATTTGGTATTCCTATGAGCAAGTGGGCAATCTTTATTGTGACCACCTCTTTCTCATTGCCCTGCAAGAAGTAGAAGTTTCACGTTCTCTCGTCAAAGCCATTCTGCAGGCTAGAAAAGACATCGCACTCAGTTGGAGTGGAGCACGTCCCGATTATCTCGTTGATTTGATCTCGGATTGATTTTCACTCATCTGATGGCAACATGCTCTGTGATAAATTCCCGCTTTTCTTTTTGTTTACTCTGTTACGGATTGCTTTCAAACGGGAGAAAAGTGGATTTTTTTTAGTTACTTGAGTGTCTTCTGAAAAAGGAGCCTTTTTTAACGTGGGTGGTCTACCCATAAAGCTCGTTTTGCCAGGTTCAGTCTTCTCTACTTTGATGACAGCAGGAGCTGCTGGTTCTTTCGGTTCAGCGGGCCTTGCAATTGGTTCACTTTCCATTTTTTCAATTCGAGCACGCAAATCTGCTGCTGTGGTTTGCTCTTCTTGGGGAGGTTCGGATTCCTTTTCGTCACCACCTCTTGCTTCTTCAATCTCACGGGCCGCAGAGGTGGCTGCAGCAAGCATTTCTAAATATTCTTTTCTGTTCATCTCCTGCTCTTGGCGATTCCAAAAGAGGAGTACACCAAGGAGGATGGAAACCATGATGAGGAATACGCCAAAGGGCCACGAATAAAGTATTTTCTGTAGTTTTTCTTTGTTCGTTAGTTTTTGCACAGTCACTGAAGTTTGTGCAGTTGGCGCCTCACTTTCGCCCTGTACAGGTTCTGAAACAGTTGTCAGAGCGTCAAAGGCAGAAGAGCTCTCACTTTCTGTTTTTTCTGCAGCCTTTGTGCTCGCTGGTGGAGGTGTAACTGCAGAAGTTGAGAAAGAGGGTGTGGGAACGATTTTTACCACAGTCGGGATCTTTGTAGGGATTTTGGCAGGTTTGATTTTTACAGCTTTGGTTGGCAATAAACTCACCGTCGGTTTGACGACCACCGGTTTTGTTGGGATTGGTTTTTTAGTGATGGTCACTGGGGTAGGCAGAACTTTGCGTATTACGACAGGCGCTTTCGTCGCTAATGGAGGTCGTGTAACCACTGGTCTTCTTATTGGACGACGAGTGACGACTGGTGTCGGTCGAGCAGGAATGTCTGACCTAATACCATGCTCCGTTTGGAGCATTGCCAACTGCTGACGTGCAAATTCGTAACTTGGATCCATCTTCAGAGCTTTTTGGTAATGTTTGGCAGCCTGCTCAAAACGGTGGGCTGTCATGAGTCTCTTGGCAATGTCTGCCTGAATGACTGCGCCCTCGTTGACTGCCTGTGTTTTTACTCGCTGTGGTCTTCTCGTTGGTAGAGGAACTGGAGCTGGTTTACGAGTCGGAGTTGGAGTGGGGATAGGCGTTGGGCTTGCCTCAACTCTTGGTGTCGAAGGAGGAAGTGATACACCTTCTTCCAAGGGATGGCTAAAATCAATTGCTGGAGTTGGTGCCATCGCTGGCTTCTGATTCTTTTTGGGCAATACTCCCAGCGGTTTTAATACCTCCAGGACTATCCTTCTAATCATAGCTTCATCGATAGTCTGCTGAATGACTGGTTCTTTGGGGGGGGACCAAGGTTTAGCAGGCTTCTCCACCACTTTGGTTCGTCCTGGGTGGTGTGGATTGTTGCGATAATAATTGGAAATGCGCCTGTTAGTCCTGATGGCTTGACGAAGCAGTTCGACGAGATCACTCTCTGCTCCTTTGGGGCCTTCGGCAACAACGGCAAATTTGCCCAAAGCTGTTCCAACTGCAGAAAAATCCATTTCGTCATAACGAACAGCCCTGACGTCTACACCAGCCAATCCGTGAGCAGGCATGTCTGGGAACATTCCTTCTACGTAACGTTTGGCTTCCTTGGGGCTATCCAAGTCGACGACTCGTAAAGCATAAGGACATTGTTTTTTCTGTCCTTTGCGCTGGTACCTAACGAGTGCTGCTTTGACAGGAGTCTCACCCAATACACGATCACGGGCAGCAAAATCAGTGAGGCGTAAGTCCAGTTGTTCTACACCACGTTCATAACCTTCTGTAGCAATTGGTGTAGGAGAGAAAGCGGAATAATCTAGAGCCCGTTGAAAGAAGGGCAGGGGAGAGGGAGGCAGAGCGTCATAAGTTCGTCGGCCAGAGCCCGTAGGAGAGAGGAGAAGCTTCAACTGAGGAGTGAGAGAGGAGATGTTGCGGGCAAAAGCACGCATATAAGCCTTCAGACGCTGGGAGTTTCGCCCGTGGCGGTTGCGGATTGGTTCAATGTGTTCTCGTACCCAGCTAACACGAGCCATTTCCGTGGAAAAATAGTGCAGAGCCAGAGTCACATTGTTTCTTGCTGTGCCTTTTTTGACGACAGGCAACAGAAAGCCGTCCACGCCAAGAGCTCGGCCAGCGCGAGCCAAATCTCGACGAGAGCGAGCTGAGAGTGCAACCCGTTTTCCGTCATGCTCAAAGAACTCATAAACGTCTCCACGCCTTTTGACGATTACACGCCCATTTTGCGCCAATAGTCGATTAAAAGCTGTGTTGAGGAAACGAAGGTCTCCACCAATTAGGGCGATTTTTTCTAATTTGAGGGGCAGGAGGACGAGGCAGGGAGTTTTGTTAACTGTGGCTTCGGCAACGGGCATATTGGCTTGGCATAAACCAATGAAAAGGACGATGAACACTATCAACACACTGCAGATAGCCTTCAATGTCACTTTCGGTCTTTTAGTTTTCTGTTCCACTGCCCTGCCAAATGAAGAAAAGTTATATATATAGAGCTCCATACAAATTGTCGGCAAAAAATGGATTTTTTGTTAGGTATTGCAGTGATTGGGTCATAAAGGTAGCTGAACAATGGAGTGACCAGTGTTACCATTGAGACCAGGGAGAGGATAAGTATGCTCGTCAAGGTAGAACGTGCTCGTTTCGAACAGATGCGTAAGACCCTGTCTGAGAAGTTGGGCAGAGAGTTGGTCGACGAATCAGCCTTGCCATCCTATCTGCACACAAATCCCCTGATTCCTTGGATAGTGTGGCGCCGTTTGGAAACAGTCGTTGATTTGGCTGGTGAAAAGTCTCTCTCTGGCAGAGTCCTCGATTTTGGTTGTGGTACGGGCTCTCTTTTACCCAGTTTGTGCAGCTCAGCAGAAAAAGTGTTTGCCACTGATTTACATCTCGATTTTGCCGAGCAACTCGTTGCCGATGAACGTTTACCTGTAGATTTGTTGGCTCCAGAAGAGCTCGACGAACATATAGAAGAGAAATCTCTGAGTTTGATTACAGCTGTTGAGGTCCTCGAGCATATTGACGACTCTGCAGCTTTGCTGGCTCAGTTAAAGGGTTATCTGAAGGATGATGGTCGTTTTGTTGTCTCTTTGCCCACGGAGAACTTCATCTATGGTGTTTGTCGGGCAATTGCCGGTTTCAAAGGCGATTATCACAAGAAAAATGCTGACGACATTCATCAGGACATTGAAGCCGCTGGTTTTGTGGCCTGCGAGCGACAATATTTGCCTTTCTCATATCTACCATCCCTCTTCGTTGTGACTTCTTTCGCCAAGAAAGATGGTGGCAAGTGAGTCTCAGCACCTTCATCGACGCCATCTCAGAGGGGACACTGAGTCGAGTTTATGTCTTTTTCGGTGACGAGGACTTTCTCAAGGACGAGGCCGAAGAGGTTTTGGCAAAGAGAATAAAGCGAGAGCTCAATGGCGTAGAGCCTGACCGCATTGTTTTCCATGCCAATGAGGTTGGCCCTGCTGAAGTAGAAGAGTCTTGTTCTTATACTTCGCTCTTTGGTGGTTTGCGTTTTCTCATTCTTAGTGAATATGAGCAGTGGAACGTCAAAGACCAGAAACGATTTGCCACTTTTTTGAAAGAGACTGGTCCTTCGCCTGGTGCAGTTTTGCTCATTCGTACCACTCTGCGCAAGTTGCCTGTGACAGTCAAAGACATTAAGTCCAATGTCTTCTGGAAACCTTTCGAAAGAGACCTCCTTCGTTGGATCGAAAAAAGATTGAAGACAGGAGGCATTTCTTTTGAGCGTGAGGTGCCCCGTCTTTTAATGGATTTGTATGCTGGTGAAGACGTGAAAGACCTTCGATACTTGGCTGGTGAGATAGACAAACTTGTTTTGTATATGGGTAAAGGTGGCGCTATTACGACCGCTACTGTGCGCCAAGTTTGTTCTGCTCCGCCCCAAGCTGAGTGGTTTAGGTTCATTGAAGCAGTGTCGCGGCGAAGGGCAAAAGAAGCCATGGCTCTTTCTCACATCTTTCTTCAAGCGGATCCTCGTGGAGCCATTGGTTTTCTCATGATTTTGGGGAACAGGCTTTCAGATTTGTTTGCCCTGAGAACAGCCGGTAGTTTGGAAGAGCAACATTGGCGTTCTCTCATCAATCTCTGTAAACGGCGGAAACAACCTCGTTTGCGCAAGAATGACAGATTTCAGTTGGACAAAGAGATTGCTGAAATGAGAAAAGAGTTAGCCTCCTTGGTGCCTGGGGCTCTCAAAGGAGCTATTACGAGTTCATCACCATTTTCTTTTGTCTCTCGCTGTTTGGAGGCCGAGGCTTTCACTTGTGAAGAGTTGGCCAAGGCAGTATCAGCAACGGCCTCAGCCGAATGCCGACTGAAAAGTGGCGAAGGCGATCCAATGACGGAATTGGATGTATTGCTGACCAAGATTTGTATTCCTGGTCTTCTCTCGCGTTAATCGCAGATTTTCACGAGGTCGGCAATTGGACTAGAACCTGCGAGCACCTTGGTTCGACAGGAGTCGTACAGTGTGCGCA
>CAZXTJ010000256.1:0-10779 GCA_964643655.1 uncultured bacterium | reverse complement strand
TTCAAGGACACATCCTCCCTTTTGTCCAATATTTCTATCGACGGGTGATGGGCAGTACCTTGATACTCAAATGACAAAAAATGTCAAAATATGCAATTTTTGTTCAAGTGGCCCGGAAAATTACCTTCTTTTCCGGCTTTCGCCAGAAAGCAAAAAACTGGAGCTCGAGCTCCAGTTTTTTACGGTCCTAGTGGCACAAGCCTAAGAGACCGAAATCCTGCGGATTTCGGTTAGACCTCGGAACCAAACCACATTTTGAGGGCTGACTCCCACTCGACAAACTCTTCATCCTTGAACCACAAAGCTATCTCTGCAGCGGCATTCTCATTGGAATCCGAGGCATGGACAAGGTTTTTGTTGGTCACAGAGGCATAATCACCACGAATTGTGCCGGGAGCTGCGTCAAATGGGCAAGTTGCTCCGACCATATGCCTGACGAGAGGGATTACATCAGGACAAGCCAAAATCATGGCTACGATGGGACCTGAAGTAATGAAATCGATGAGGCGAGGATAAAAGTCCTTACCTTTGTGGATGGCATAGTGCTTTTCTGCAAGGTCGCGGGATACGCGCATCATCTTCAAACCTCGGATACGAATGCCTTTTCGCTCGAAGCGGTTGATTATTTCACCGACGAGGCCACGCTGAATGCCGTCGGGCTTGATCAGTACGAGTGTTCTCTCCATTTTTCCTCTTTTCATTCACTGAATTCGCCGACATTGTGCCGCGTCTCACCCTTCGGAGGCAAGCATTGAAATGCCCCTAATAGCATGTTAGTCTGGGACCCAATCCACATGTATATAAGCTTATATTCATATAATGTAGTAATTCGACTGGCGTAGATTTTATGAGATACCTCTTCGTCCTTTTGCTGCTCGCTGCAATTGCCACCGCAGGCGTCTACTTCGCCTCACCTACAAATGAAGAGAGAGAAGAGGGACCACCTTCTCCCCAAATGGGCGGCATCTACAATGCCTTTCTTGCTGAAGACCCACCAACACTAGATCCAGCTGTAGTTGAAGACACCACATCTGTCAGTTGCGTTTTGCAACTCTTTGATACTCTCGTTCGATTTGGCGAAGGCAACCGACTTGTCCCTTCCTTGGCCAAAAAGTGGGAGATTTCAGAAGATCAGAAGACTTACACCTTCGAATTGAGACGAAACATCCACTTCCACCAGCAATTTGGTGATGGCCGCCCCACCAAAAATGGTGGCCGCGAAGTAACTGCCCAGGATTTTGTTTATTCTTTCCAAAGGGTATTGGATCCCAAGACCAATTCTCCGCGCTCTATGCTCTTTCAGCTCGTTGAGGGCGCCAAAGACTTTGTTGATGGTAAAGCCAAAAACATCTCTGGACTGAGAGCAGCAGGGAAATATGTACTCCATATCTCCCTGACAAAACCTTTTGCTCCATTTTTGGCTACTCTGACAATGCCCAACACCTCTGTTGTACCCAAAGAAGATGTTGAAGGCGACAAAGGCTTCGCCAAGTGGCCCGTTGGCACAGGCCCATTCATTTTCAAGAGTTATACCCAGGGCAAAGAGGTAGTTTTCTCTGCCAATACGACCTATTTTGCCGGTCGCCCTTACTTGGATGAACTCCGTTTTGTCATTGATCCCGATGAAGAGACAATGTTCAGACTCTTTCTATCGGGCAAAGTCTTCCACACGACAGTTCCAGATCCAGAATATATACGCACCCGCACATCGACGAAGTGGGCTCCTTATTTCACTGAGGTGTCTCAGTTGGGCACCTTTTACATTGGCATGAACGTGCGTCACAAACCTTTTGACAATGAAAAGGTTCGCCGTGCCATCTCAATGGCTGTGGACAAAGAAGCCATAGTCAAATACATCCGTGCTGGGCGAGTACATAGGGCCAAGGGCCCCCTCCCCCCAGGGATTCCAGGTTATAACACTGCTTTACACGTTCCACCTTTTGATCCTGATGGTGCAGAACGCATTTTGGATGAAGCTGGCTTCAAAAGAAGCGAACCTGATGGTCCTCGCGTCGACTTCCCTGCTGTTCAGCTTTATATCCCACGTGGGGAATCGGATATGCGAGTGGCTAGAGCCATTCAGTCTAACTTGGCTGACATTGGTGTTAGTTGTGTGCCCCTTGCCACAGAATGGCGCCAACATCTCTCTTTGGTCAATTCAGGAAAAGCACCCTTCTTCCGATTGGGCTGGGTAGCTGATTACCTCGATGCTGACAACTTCCTCTACTACGAATTTCACTCTTCGAACATTGGTGTCTCGAATTCATGCCATTACAAGAACGTACGCGTCGACGAGTTGCTCGATGCAGCTCGCGGCACAACTGATGGAAATAGGCGGAAGGAGCTCTATCAAGAAGCCGAACAGCTGATAGCCAACGACTGTGTATGGATATGTCTCTACTATTACAATGCTGCGTTAGTTCGCCAGCCCTTCGTTCATGGGCTCAACCTCACACCATTGGGCGATCATATGATCCGTTTCGATCGCGTTTGGCTCGAGGATGTAACAGCGCAGAAAAGAAGGTTGGCACCTTCTAATGACTAAGAAAAGGAGAGGGATGAAACGAGTGTTATCTCAAGCGGTGACCCTTTGTCTCGTTTTGACCGTTTTGACTGCCTGGCCAATGGCAGTTCATGCGGCAAGAGGCGTAGGCAAATCGGCCGCCCATTATGAGCAAACAATCGAGTCACTCTATGGTGAGCTCGAAAAAAATCTGAGTGAACTAAACAAGCTCGAAAAAGAACTCCTCCCAAAAGCCAAGAACTTTTTGACGAAGGCCGAACATGGTCTGAAGTTAAAGAGTGATGTGGCGACCGCTCTTGATGCAATGAAGTCAGCGGCAACATCGAGTGATAGTTTCGAGCGTAGCTTCCAAGTCCTCGTCGAGCAGGTGAGTGGCTTCGACAAAGCTCTGCCAGTTCCTGGCAAAAAGAGCAAGTCGGACATCCTCGACAGAGATTTGGCCAACATTAGTGCCACTTTGCAAAGTGTCACCAAAACTCTCAGCCCCAAAGAGCAGCAAACGGTTGTTGATAAAGCACGTGAAGCTCTCCAGGGTGATTTGGCCAAGTTCAAGGAACTTCTGGCGAAGAAGCTCGAGAACGCCAATGATACTGTTGCAGCCGGTCGTGCCCTGAGCAAAACGGTGCAGAGTTTCGAAATGGCTGATTCTGCCTTTATGCAGAAATACAAAGGTCTGCGACAAGCCATTGAAAACTTGAAGATTGCCAACCGTATTGCTAGAGCCAAAGAGCCTCTGCCTGAAGCACAGGCCAAAAAGCTCGATTCAGCAACTAGGCTTAGCTCTCAGTGTGCCATCGTCGCACTTCGTGGTGCCGATAGCCTGAACAAAGTGCTCAAACTCTTCAACCGCCGTAACAAGCGTGTTCGAGGCACTTTGCTCGACACAGAGAGCCGGGTAAAGAAGATTTACGCTCGTCATCCTGGCTGGTTCAACGGTCAGAGAGCCAACATCCTCATCGCCCTACTCATCCTTTCCGGCTCAATTATGTATTACATCTACCACGCCCAAAGAGGTGCCAAACTCTTCATCCGTCGTATTGCTGGTCTTTCGGCTCTCGACGATGCTGTTGGACGTGCTACTGAGATGGGTAGGCCAGTGCTTTTCGTCACTGGTATCAAGGACGTAGATGATGTGCAGACTCTAGCCGGCATTAGCATTTTGGCCGGTGTGGCCAAAAAGACGGCTGAGTATGACACTGAACTCTTCGTCCCTTGCTGTATGCCCCTTGCATATTCAATGTGCCAAGAGGTCGTCAAAGAGTCTTATCTGCGCGCTGGTCGTCCAGATGCTTTCTCGCAGGACAATATCCGTTACCTCACCTCAGACCAGTTTGGTTTCGTTGCAGGTGTTGACGGTATCATGATCCGCGAAAAAGTGGCTGCCACTTTCTATCTGGGTAAGTTTTATGCCGAGTCACTGATTCTTGCAGAAACAGGAAACTCCATTGGCGCCATCCAGATTGCTGGAACTGCTGAAACAGCGCAGTTGCCCTTCTTCGTCGCAGCCTGTGACTACACACTGATTGGTGAGGAACTATTCGCAGCTTCCGCTTACCTCTCAGGTGAACCCCGTCTTTTGGGTTCACTGAAAGGTCAAGATGTTGGTAAAGCAATCATGATTGTTGCCATCATCGTAGGTATTGCTCTGCAAATTCTCATCTCTTACGAACACATTCCGGAGAGCCTCTCTGTTGCTAGGCTCTTCATTGCTTCTTAGAAAGGGGGACCGATGCGTAAGGAAGTTCCGCTTCTTATCTGCTTTTTTTCGGGCTTACTGATGATAGTCGCATTCTTCAGTGGCAACGAATCAATCCAGAAAATGTCCACCGAGTTCCTCAACTGGTCAATGATCATTGGCGGCGCAGCCTTCTTTCTGGCTGTGGGCAGCCTTTTCAAAGTGAACTTGCAGCGTATTTCTCGTCGCTCTGAAGGTTGGGCTTTTAGCGCCATACTCTTAGCCTCCTTCTTCATCACCATCATCTTGGGATGTTGGTTCGGTGTAGATGACAAATACCCTGACAGGGTCGACATTTCCAATCCCGATCTACTGGCCAACTTCAACAAAGGTGTGGAAGCCTACCAAGCTGGTAACACCGCTGAAGGTGTTGGACTGCTCGGTTCCATCCTCAACGTAACTGATGAGGCTGAGCTCGAGCGAATTGTGGGAGAAGTCAAGAAAAGTGGAGTACCTGCCAATCACTCTATCGATGTGAAACGGTACAACCCCTTCTTCTTCATCTACAAATACGTCTATGCGCCAATGGCTGGAACAATGTTCAGCTTGCTTGCATTCTTCGTAGCTTCTGCTGCTTTCCGTGCATTCAAAGCAAGAACAAAAGAAGCCACATTGTTGCTCACAGCAGCATTTTTGGTCATGCTTGGTCGAGTTTCCATTGGTCAGGCAATCTGGCCAACCTTCTCAGACATTGCAGGTTGGATTATGAACGTTCCACAAACGGCCGGTCAGCGCGCCATTCAAATTGGTGCTGCCCTGGGATTGGTTTCGAGTTCATTGAGGATTCTCCTCGGCCTCGAACAGTCCTATCTAGGTCAGGACTAAGGGAAGGAGGGTAAGTTTATGGATTGGTTCATGAAATTAAAAGATCTCGATAGGCGAGTCATCTATTTGCTCATCTTCCTCGGTGTTCTGATTCCACTGGTCAAACCAATTGGTTTCCCTGTGGTGACAACGCCAGAGACGTCAGACCTCTATGACTACATCGAAAGTCTTCAAGAAGGGGACATCGTTGTCCTCTCTTTCGACTTCGATCCAGCTTCTGGAGCAGAAGTGCAACCAATGACTGAAGCCGTTGTGCACCACTGTTTCAAGAAAAACCTAAAGCTGGTTTGTCCTAGCATGTGGCCCCAGGGCCCATCGTTGGCTACAGAAGTTTTCAACAAACTGGCACCTAGGTACAACAAAACTTACGGTGTTGATTGGGTCAACTTGGGATATTTGCCCGGTCCAACGACTGGTCTGCCCCAAGCTGAAACATTGGCAGCAAGTTTCCGCACAGCTTTTCCTGCTGACGGAAAAGGCACTCCTCTCGATGACATTCCATTGACGAAAAACTTCGACAGATTGCAGCAAGCCAAAGCCGTCGTCAGCTTCACAGCAGGAGATCCTGGTTTGTTGGCTTGGATCCAAGTGGCCCGCGACAGATATAACGTCGTCGTTGGTGGCGGTGGAACAGCCGTTAACGCGCCGCAGTTCTATCCCTTCATTCAGTCGGGACAGGTCCAAGGATTTTTGGGTGGTCTCAAAGGTGCTGCTGAGTACGAAAAACTCGTCGGCGAGCCAGGTCTAGGTACATCCGGTATGGATGCTCAATCCATTGCTCACTTGGTCATCATCATCTTTATCATCCTGTCGAACATCTTCCTCATCATTGAGCGACGTGAACAGCAGATGGGAGGTGCCTACTAATGGAAGTCGAAACAGTTGGAATCTGGGTGGCAGCAGCCCTGACACTCTTTATCTATAGCTTCCTTTACAAGGACAACTTCTTCTACAAACTGGCAGAGAACATATTTGTTGGTGTCTCTGCAGGTTACGTAGGTGCTCGTCTCTTCAGCGATGTTGTCAAAAAGAAACTAATTGGTCCCCTCTTCTTCCCAGAACCGGGACATTTGGCAGATTATTGGCTCATCGTGCCCAGTATTTTGAGCATCTTGATTCTCTTCAAACTCTTTCCCTCCAACTACACTTGGCTCGCTCGTTGGCCCCTGGCTTTTGTTGTGGGTACAGGTGTTGGTTTGATGATTGTTACCTACATGGTCTCAAACGGCCTTATGCAGGTAGCTGCAACTATCAATGCGTTCAAAGGTTTCTCTACGATGCCTTGGTTCGCTTGGCAGAGTTGTAGGTTCAACGCCATCTTACTGGGCATTGGAGTCGTCACAGGCCTCATATATTTCTTCTTCTCGAAGGAACACAAAGGTTTTGTCTTCGGCTCCTGTGCACGCCTAGGTATTTGGTTCCTCATGGTTTCCTTCGGTGCTGCATTCGGATACACGGTCATGGCCCGTATCTCATTGCTCATCGGCCGACTGCAATTCCTTCTCTTTGAATGGTTGCGCTTAGGTTAGGAAACCTTGGATGGGTAAGGGACGAAGAAAGGACAAAACCGAATTGACTTGGCGATTTCATCCTTTGGCAGAAAGTCCGAAGTTAGCAGCTTTTAGCCTAGCTTTCGTGTTTCTCTGCTCATATGGTGCCGTCAAATACATCGGAAGTCTGCCCTTCTCCCTTCCCATCGTGGCGTTTTTTCTCTACTCTCTGCGATCTCTCTTTTTGCCTACAGATCATCGACTGACAGCTGATGAAGTTGTCATCGAAACTCCTTTTGGAACAACGAAAAAACCTTGGAGCTCTTTTGGTGGTTATGTAATCACTCCTCGTTCCATCCTCTTGACTAGGTTGGCTAGACCATCCTTTCTAGACAGGTTTTCCGGTATTGATCTCAGGTTAAGAAAAAAAGAACGTGAAGAGATAATCGACTTTGTGAAGGCAAGAATTAAAGGATGAGCGTTTTAGAGAAACTTTTCGGCAATGCTTTCAGCTCGCCAAGTTCCAAAGAGCTGACTCCTGCTGAACTGAAAGAAGAAGACGAACTCTTTCAGCGATTGGCCAAATCTGTTGTCTCTCGTGGACTGACAGTGCCGGCAATCATGTTCCTCGAAATGCACCAACCTTTCAGTTTTATTGCTGGGCAACTGGCTCATAGTCTTGGACCATTTGCTTCAATCATAGTCGCAGAGAAAGATGCAGAAGCTTTTGCCAGAAGTTTGTCTCGTCGTGATGGCATTGAACGAATGGTGAGAGCTATTGAGAAAGAAGACCGTGAACGCGCTGTACAAAAAGCCGAACCGGGTGAAAGAGAGGTGTGACGCCAATGGCCGAACTCAACCCGGATAAGATTAAATCCATTCTCGCTACGGACTGCGGCAGTACGACTACTAAAGCTATCCTCATCGAAAAACGAGGCGACGAGTATAGACTCATCGTTCGTGGTGAGGCGCCGACAACAGTCGAAGCTCCCGTCGAAGACGTTACCAAAGGTGTCATCAATGCAGTAACTGAGGTCCAGGAATTAGCAGGACGTCAGATAGTTGCTGATGATGGCGATTCGTTGATCAAACCCCTGAAAGATGACAAAGGTGTCGACCTGTATATCTCTACTAGTTCTGCTGGTGGAGGTTTGCAGATGATGGTCGCCGGAGTCGTCAAATCAATGACAGGTGAATCTGCTGCCCGCGCCGCCCTTGGCGCTGGTGCAATTGTTATGGACGTTCTGGCCACTAACGACGGCCGCCTTCCCCACGAGGAAATCGACCGTATTCGTGACCTTCGTCCAGACATGATTTTGCTCTCTGGTGGTGTTGATGGCGGAACAACGACTCACGTCGTTGCTTTAGCCGAGATTATCGCCGCAGCAGATCCTCGACCTCGCTTGGGAACCTCTTACGAACTTCCTGTCATTTTTGCTGGAAACAAAGAGGCCCGTGACGTAGTGGAAAAAACCTTGGGCGAAAAATCTGCTCTCCAGGTGACGGATAACATCCGCCCCACCTTGGAGCGAGAGAATTTGATGCCTGCCCGTCATAAAATCCAAGACCAGTTCCTAGAACACGTTATGGCACATGCTCCAGGTTATCCCAACTTGATGAAACTGACGGACGTGGACATCATGCCCACACCTGGTGCCGTTGGAGCCATCATGCAGGAAATCGCCAAAAAATACTCCATGGACGTCCTTGGTGTAGATATTGGCGGGGCCACAACAGACGTATTTTCCGTTTTCCAAGAAATTTTCAACCGCTCAGTTTCAGCGAACTTGGGCATGAGTTATTCAATATCCAACGTTTTCGCTGAAGCGGGCTTGGATAACATTATGCGTTGGGTTCCCTTTGATATGGACGAGCGTGACTTGCGTAACAGGATCAAAAACAAAATGATCCGACCGACGACAATTCCTAGTTTGCTCGAAGAGCTCGTCTTCGAACAGGCTGCCGCACGTGAAGCTCTGAGACTTGCTTACGAACAACACAAGTCACTAGCTGTTGGTCTCAAGGGCGTTCAGCAGCAACGTGACGTTGCCGACGTTTTCTCTCAGACTCTCACTGGCCAAACCCTGGTCAATCCAATGAGTTTGGGAATGATCATCGGTTCCGGTGGAGTTCTATCTCATGCCCCAAGACGAAGCCAGTCTGCTTTGATGATGATTGACGCTTTCAGTCCTGAAGGTCTGACCAAAATCGCCGTTGACTCCATCTTTATGATGCCTCAGCTTGGTGTATTGGCAGAAGTTCATCCTGAAGCTTCAACACAGGTCTTCGAAAAAGACTGTCTCATCCATCTTGGCACGGTGCTCGCACCAGTTGGTCAAGCCAAAGAAGGTGCCCATGTCTTCACTATGGAGATGGAAATGCCAGATGGTGAAAAGAAAACTCTCCAGCAGAACTTCGGTGAACTGAACCTCGTCGAACTAGGTTTGGACCAAAAAGCCAAAGTCAAAATCAAACCACATCGCAAATTTGATGTTGGTGCAGGTTATGGCGTAGAGCTCGAAGCCGAAGTCACTGGTGGTGTCGTTGGATTTATCATCGACACACGTGGTCGACCACTGGTCATTCCTGAAGAGAAAGATAAACGAATCCAGAAACTGGGCGAATGGTATCGCGCCCTGAACATCTACCCCAAAGAGTGGTAAGGAGGAGGTCGAATAATGGCAACAGCATATGCACCCGGATTGACCGTTACGGCAAGAACCCTCTTCCGCAAAGAGCGTCGACTGCCCCTCAAAGGCGACGTTGTCGTCGAAAAAGGACAAGTAGTCAAAGCTGAAGACATCGTGGCCAGAACAGACTTGCCTGGCAAAGTATTCCCTATCAATGTCGTCCAGAAACTAAACATTCCTCCCGCTGACGTGAAGGAATGTATGGTCGTCAAAGAAGGCGATACAGTCAAACAAGACGAAATCATCGCTACGAGTACTTCATTCTTTGGTCTCTTTACATCGAACTGCCTTGCTCCCGTTTCAGGCTCAATAGAGTCAATCTCGGAAGTTACAGGGCAGGTCATGATGCGTGAAGCACCCATTCCCGTTGAACTAAATGCATTCTTTGACGGCACAGTTACTGAAATCGTGCCAGAAGAAGGTGTTGTTCTCGAGTCTGACGCATGTTTCATGCAGGGTATCTTCGGAATTGGTGGCGAGACTATTGGCGAACTATGCCCCGTCGCTCGTGACCCAGACGAAGTCCTCGATGAAGAAGCTGTCAAAGAAGAGCACAAAGGGAAAATCCTTGTTGGTGGTTCGCTCGTTACTTCGGAAGCCATCCACAAAGCTATCAAGCTTGGTGTCAAAGGCATCATCGCCGGTGGTATCGACGACCAAGACTTAAAAGACTTCCTTGGTTACGACCTTGGTGTCGCAATTACAGGAAATGAAAACAAGGGAATTACTCTCATTCTCACAGAAGGTTTTGGTCCCATCCGAATGGCAGAAAAAACCTTCAAGCTCTTGAATGAGCACAAAGGAATGAAATGTTCCATCAATGGCGCAACCCAGATCCGTGCTGGTGTTATGCGTCCAGAGATAATCATACCTTTGGAGAAAAAAGAAGAAGGCAAGGATACGCAAACAGTTGAAGCAACAGGGGCTATGGAAATCGGCTCTGCTCTGCGTATCATCCGCCAACCACACTTTGGTGAACAAGCCGAAGTCGTGGAACTTCCCGTTGAATTGACTACACTCGAATCAGAAGCAAAGGTGCGTGTCGTCACCGTCAAGCTAGTCAAGACAGGTGAAACATACACATTGCCAAGAGCGAATGTAGAAATCATCGAAGGATAAGCGAAGATAAAAACCGCCCCGAAATCGGGGCGGTTTTTTTATATGCCTGCTGTTTTAACGACCGATGAAAACACGCATCGGACAGCCACCGTTGTCATTTTGGTACTCCTCGCCAATGTCTGGCACACAGCGTGACACAGTGGCATTAGTTTCAGTGTCTTCATCAATGCCACCAAGACGTAGACGGAAAACACCCCACTTTTCGTCTTGGTCAGGTAGTGTCACCCAGTTTCCTTGATCACCAGCACGACATTTAAGGTTCTTTGTTAGTGCTGTAAAGACCAGTTCTTGTCCATCTTTGGACCATTCGAGATTACCAATCTCGGTTTTATCAGTGTCTGCATGGAATTCGACAAGGGTCTTCAAAGTTGCATCAACGTGTGGACCTTCCAGATA
>CAZXTJ010000255.1:0-10781 GCA_964643655.1 uncultured bacterium | reverse complement strand
GACGCTCACAACCACTCTCCAATTCCCGGCTGAGGATATCAGATGGGTAATGGGTGGTCAAGAAAGCCTAATAATGAGGAAATTAACGAAACCATTGCCCATCATGAAATACTAATAGAAAGTAACGGACAATCGGCCGATACGAATAGTGAGATAGTTTGTCTTGCTCGGAGGCAATTGACGCCCCCTCCGACTGACTGTAGAATTGAGGGTGTCAGCCCTGATGGGGTCACTTACTGAACCCATTATGGAACCAGGATTTGGGGATGATGACATGAAACGCTTTCGTCAAGCGTGTTTCTACGTAGTATGCCTGATGCTCATCCTTGCCACAGCTGAAAGTGCTTTCTGTGGCGTCAAACTTCGTTACGGGAAGAAAAAAGGAGAGCGTTCTACCTACCAAGTAGTCATGGATGGTCAGACCTCCGTTTTCGTCTCTGAACGTTCCAACAAGACTTCAATGCGTACAGAGATGTTCCTAACTCAGAAAGTGGTCGATTTTGATGATGGTTTGATCACTTTGCTCACATCCATCGATTCTGGCAGTATCAATATCAATGGCCAGCAGTCGCCTCTACCCAATATTGGGCAAAAAGTGACTTCTGAGATGAAAACCAATGGAGACATTGTTTCTACCAGTGGTTTCAACCAGATAGATACGCAGAAAATGCAGCTCGTCTTTCCTGAAAAGGAAGTACAGATAGGCTCTAAGTGGCACAATACGGTTGAACCAAACTTGCAGGTACCCGTTCCTTTGGACGTTACTTACAAGGTTTTGAGTTTTGAAAAGATCAAAAACTTCGACTGTGTAAAGATTGCGTCCACTGTTCGCTCAGGGAAAAAATCTACTATTGAAGGTCTTTCCCTCAATGTCAAAGCTGACGGTTTCATCTATTTTGCTTACAAAGAAGGCAAGATGATCAGAAACGAAGTCAAATCGACAATGCGAATGATCCTCAAACGAGTGATCAACAATCAGCCTCAATCAATCATCACAAAGATGATGATGAATATGAAGATGGAACATCAGTTCTAGAGAAAAAAACGAACCCCCGTCCTTGCTGGCGGGGGTTTTTCCTTGTGTAAAACGTAACGTAGCGCCTATTTTGGGAACTAAATCTTAACGTGACATTGCTAGGCTTTGCGTGATAACATCGCTTTCTCTGCTATGCCGCAGAACAAGTTTTCGGGAGGATTCAAAGATATGAAACGCTTGAAGGTTCTCGTTGCGATTACAGCGTTCCTTTTCGCGGCTACTTGCTGCTCCACACTTTTGGCCAAGGAATACACAATTCGGTACAAAGCTGCCAAAGGTGACCAATCCAAATACAAAATGAATATGCACGGTGAGACAACCATCTATGTGGAAGACCAAACACAGGTCACTCTCATCGACAATGAAATGATGCTCACACAACGAGTCACAGAATTCGATGCGAAAAAAAGCATGATCACGTTCCAAACACGCATCGATTCAGGAAAAATGTCCATCAATGGCGTTGATAGCCATTTGCCAATGATTGGCCAAGTATTGCAGACAAAAATGCTGACCAATGGAGAGGTCATCTCTTCTATTGGTGCTGCCAATCAGAGTCTAGACAATATGCAGCTCGTCTTCCCTGAAAAACCAATCAAAAAAGGTTCAACCTGGAAGACGGAAATTCCTGCCAATACACAGGTTCCCGTTCCTCTCATCATGAGATACAAAGCCGTTGGATTCGAGAAATACAAGGGACGCAATTGTGTCAAATTGGCCACCTCTATCAAGTCTGGCAAAAAGAGCGAGATAGAGGGAATGTCCCTCGAACTAGATGCCAAAGGTCGCATTTATTTCGACATCGCAAATGGTGTCATGGTTTCCAACCGTGTCAATAGCGACATGCGTATGATCCTCAAGCGTGTCATTGGTGGAAAAAATACTTCCATCATCACTCGCATGGAGATGAAAGTGCGCCTCGAGCTGCAATAGCAGCGTATTTCAGAGAATTTAAAAAAATCGTTTCCCCCAATTGACGTTCTTAAAAGCCGTTCTTATACTCATGTCGAGGATTTTGGCGGATCCTCGTTATCCCAAAAAGGGAAGGAGGTGAATGGTAGTGAGCATACGTCATCCTTTGTTCAAGGTCCTTGCGATGTACATAGTCGTCGCAATGGTTAGCTTTGCACCTATTGCATCCATACAACATGCAGCTCAAGCTCTGAGCTTGAAGAAGCTGTTGGTTGGAGGTCTCGTTGGTGCTGCTGGTCTATTAGCATTGGGCGCCCTTGCGGGTCCCGCTTCGGCCATCGGTGCTGCAGGCTGTGCAGGTACAGGTTTTGCGAGTACGCTTGGCGGCGCACTTGGAACTTTAGTATCAGGTGTAACAGGCATAACTGCTGCGATGGGAACATTGTCGTTGGGTTCCATGGCAACTTTAGGTCTAATGTTGGGTGGTGCAGCTCTTGGTGTCATGGGTTTGATGGGTACTTCTTTCGTAGCAGTGCCTGCTCTCATCTGTGGTGCTGGGCTCCTCGCTTACTTCTGGACCCGTAGTTCCTACCGCTATGGTCAACCCTACGATCAGCGATTTTCCGGACCATTGCATGATCCGTTCTTCGATGCTTCAGGACGTATTGCGAACAGGTCTCAATCTGGCTACCAAGGGCAGAATAGCTCAGGTGGCTTCGTCGACCGCGTGCGGTCGATATTCGATAGAGACCGACGCGATGACAGTTTCTTTTATACGAACAGGTATGTGGACCAAAACGGATACATCCGTCAAGGTACAGATTTCTTTGGTCGTATGAATCAGTTCTTGAATGGTCGCAATGCAGGATACGGCAGCGGACCGTCTCAGATTTACGGTCTTCAGCAATATCCTTATGCACCCAAGAGCACTGAAGTCATCGGAGATGATAGCGACGTACAAGATGTAGAGCAGAAGGCATCCGAAACAGGTGAAGTCATCCCTTCGAAAGAAGAGGTAACTCAAGCTGATTTGGAAGCAGCAACTGAAGCTCGTAAAGCAGCTTATCAGCGTCTTATCAAATCCATGCAAAACAGCGAACAAACAGGACCCGCAGCTGCTGTTGGTACATCCAACATTCAGTCAGAAGAGGTTCAACAGGCTATTCGTGACTATAAAGAAGCGGATAGACTAGTAAAAGAAATCACCGGACGTTTGCAACACAGAGAAAAACAGTAACCAGATTTGCAGCTAATTCCCCCGGACGCCGAAAGGCGTCCGTTTTTATTTGTCTGGAAATTAAAGAAAAAAGAGTTCGACGCCTGGCGGCGTCGAGGGGCCCTATATATATATGTACATTTTCTTCTGTTCATGATATTTTAGGGCGCTCTCGCTGACCTGAAGCAGCGAGCAGTCTAATGTTTGGTGAGAAAAAGTGATGGCAAAAGAATATAAAAAGCCCATTCTCGTCGTTGATGACGATGAGAATATCTTGCGAACCTTCGAGCGTTTTTTGACGGACGAAGGTTATCAGGTCATTACAGAAACATCTCCCCAGCAAGCTCTGAAGATAGCCAAAAACAAAGGTGTCGAAGTCGTCGTCTCTGATATCCATATGCCTGAGATGGACGGCATAGAGTTACTGAGAAAGTTGCTCGAAATCGACAGACATATGGCTGTCATCATGGTTACAGCCGTTGGCTCTGAGAAAATTGCCGTTGAGGCCATGAAGGCTGGTGCTTATCATTACCTTCCCAAACCGGTGAATTTTGATGAATTCAGCCTGCTCATCGATAGGGCTGTAGACAGACTTCGTCTTCTTCACGAAAACCAGATACTCAAGACTGAAAAGACACAATATGACGGCCTCGAGGAAATGGTGGGAGCCTCCAATTCACTGGACCGTGTTCGACAACTCATCAGACGTGTAGCTGCAAGCCCCGTAACTATCCTCATCACAGGAGAAAGCGGTACTGGTAAAGAACTCGTGGCCCAGTCTTTGCACAAACTGAGTAACCGTGCCACCAAACCCTTCGTCAAAATTAATTGCGCTGCCATTCCTGAAACACTGCTGGAAAGTGAACTATTCGGCCATGAGCGAGGTGCCTTTACAGGTGCCGTTGCTAGACGAATTGGCAAGTTCGAGTTGGCTCACACAGGAACCATATTTCTCGACGAAATCGGCGATATGACACCTGCCACACAAACAAAACTTCTTCGTGTCTTGCAAGAGCAAGAACTTGAAAGAATTGGTGGCAAAGACGTAATCAAAATCGACGTAAGGGTCATTGCAGCCACTAATCGCAACTTGACCAAAGAGATTGCAGAAGGCAATTTCCGCGAGGACCTCTTTTACCGGCTCAATGTAATCGAGATTGCTCTACCACCTTTGCGCGAACGTCCAGCAGACATTCCCCTCCTAGTAGAGCACTATACGAACTACTTCTCGTCACAATATGCCAAAGAGAAAGAGAATCTCTCTCGCGAACTCATGGACAAGCTTCGCAGTTACTACTGGCCAGGTAATATCCGAGAGTTGAAGAACTGCATTGAACGAGCAGTCATATTGGGACTCTCAGATGAAGCCAACTTTGAATTCCACGAACCAAAACCTGTAGTAGAAAAAGTTGCTCCCAGTGTATTCGCTGATGAGAAGGATATTCCAAGCTTGGACCGAATTCAGTGTGAACACATTCAAAAAGTTCTCGAATTCACAGGTGGGAACAAAACAAGAGCCGCAAGAATACTCAAAATCGATCCCAAGACTTTACGCTCGAAACTCAAGGCACTGAAAGACGAATAGACGAGATGGAAGAGACAAGATTAAAAATAGAGATGGGGCAACGAGAAGCCATTACCATCGTCGAGCTCATTGGTGACTTGGATTTGGGCACTCTCAAAGTTGCCAAAGAAACCATCCAGAAAGAATTGGATCAGGATAAAAAATTCTTTTTGATAGACCTAGCCAAGGTTGGATACATCGACAGCTCAGGTCTTGGTTTCCTCATTGGTTCACTAAAAAAAGTGCGCGAACGCCAAGGTGACCTCAAGATAGCTCGTTTGAATGCATATATGTTGGGCATCTTCAAACTGCTCAACTTACACGAAGTTTTAGAAGTATATGACGATTTCGACACTGCCCTCGAAGCATTTGCAGGCAGTGATTGAGACTATGACCCCTAAGAGAGGAAGACAGAAATGAAACCCAAGATCCACCCTAAAACCTTTGAGACTGCAGTCTCCTGCGCTTGTGGCGAAAATTTCACCACAGTCGGCACAGTGAAGACCATCAAGGTTGAGATTTGCGCTAAATGCCATCCATTCTTCACTGGTAAGCAGAAGTTCGTTGATACCGCTGGCCGCGTTGAGAAGTTCCAGCAGAAATACGGTCAGGGCACCAAACCTGAAGATCCAAAAGTAGCCAAACGCAAAAAACGCGAAGCAGCAGAAGCAGCCAAAAAGGCAGCAGAAGAAAAAGCAGCAGCAGAAGCAGCAGCACTTGCAGAAGCAAAAGAGCAAGCTGCCGATGCCAACAGTTAAACTGCTTTCACACACAGAGACCCCCGAGCGCCTTGTGGCGCTCGCGGCTCGTGTTTGTTATACGCCAGAGGGTTTTGCTCAAATTGATGAAAAACTCTCTGACAAAAAGGTGGCTCGATTAGTTCGGCAAATGGTGGATACAGGCCATCATTCTACTCTCGAACATGTGAGCTTCACCTTTGGTATTGCTGGGCTTTCTCGTGTGGCTTCCCATCAGTTGGTACGCCATCGCATTGCCTCTTATTCTCAGGCCAGTCAGCGTTACATCTCTCTCGAAGAATGTTTCGAATATGAGATCCCGCCTGCTGTTCGAGCAAATGAAGATGCGAAAGCCATTTTCATCGAGGCCATGGAGCACTCCCACAATACCTATCGCAAGCTAGTGCAAGGTGGTATGTCCAAAGAGGATGCACGCTTTGTTTTGCCAGGAGCGGCCCGTTCTCAAATTATGGTTACGATGAACGGCCGTTCTTTGCTCAATTTCTTCGCTCTGCGAACATGCGAGCGGGCACAACAAGAGATCCGCCTCACTGCGAGAAAGATGCTGGAGCTCTGCCGTGAAACAGCTCCCAACATCTTCTATAAAGCAGGTCCTTCTTGCGATTCCCTCGGATATTGCCCTGATGATTATCGCCAATGCCCAAAATATCCATCCATAATGAAGGGTAATTCTGCATGAAGTTGCTCGTCCTCGGGAACCTCAATGACCGCGCCGACGTCAAGTTGGCAGCTGAACTATTACCAGAGGTAAAGGTCAACTACGGAATTGACTATGTCATTGTCCTTGGGGCGACACCTTCATTATTCGTGAATGAAAAAACCATCGCGCTCTTTGAGGATATGGGTATTGACCTCTATGTCTGTCCTTTGAAAGAAGGCGGCAGCGGAGAAAATATCCTCTTGATGGACAATACTGTTGCTCAAAAGACACTAGAAAGTGAATTCGCCACTGCTTTGAACGTCATCACCGTCTCACCAACGGGCAGGCGAGCCACTGATCTGGATACTTTGGCAACTTCCATCAAAGACTTAGCCCTTGACGATGGTCCAAGAGTGCTCTTTTTGCATCACAAGTCTTTTGATGTCAAACTCGAATTACTCCGCCGATGTAAAGATGAGTTGTCAGCTCTCATAGGCTGCGGTACTGGCATTGCAGCTGCTGAAGTGACAGTAGCAGATGGTTATTGTGCCTTCCTTTGTGACTTTGGTTTGGCTGGTGAACGTGATCTCGTTCTCTCTAACGTAGCCGACTCTTGGGAAGCCGAACCCGGTATAGACGGCGTGGTCATAGAAATAGACGAAGAGAGCGGCGACACTTATGGCGCTTTCCGCTTACACTGGGGACCTCAGGATGCTAAAACCAGTGAAGACGAAGCTTTCAGCCATGAGCTGTTTTTTAATGCCATCAAAAAAGCTCAGGCTGCGCCAAATGAAGAAGCCCTCTTCGCCGAAGTGACGGCTGTTGCACGTCGAGTTTTAGGCCATGAACGCCTTGCCGTGGGATATCAGTTTGCTGACACTGATACTTCAAACTTTTTATTCTCTAGCCAGCTCTTCCCTGATGACGAGCCTGCTTTCAAAAATCACTTCGATAAGGTGCTGAGCCGTGATGAAGCAATTCTCTCACCGAGCCACCCTGTGAAAGTAGAAGGCACTACCTATTTGGCTGCTGCAGATTGGAAAGTTCAAGAAGGCACACCTGATGTACGTTGTGTTCTTGCTGTCGTCTGGAATGGTGCTGAAGAGATCCCATCTGCCACAGCAGAACTTGTGAATGAATTGCATGGAATTTTACACTCTAGCCTCCTGCGCCTACAGTTCATCCAATCTCTACGTGATCAGATTGAAAGAACGACCACACTCCTTCAATTCAGTCATGCTCTGGGAGCAACAATAGACCTCGATGATTTGCTCAATCGAGTCGTAGAGCTACCATCAAAGGTCATCGGAGCCGAATGGTGCTCTGTACTCCTTTTGAACAGCAAGAAAAACGAGTTGGTTTCACGCGTCTCCACAGGAACGACAAAAGTTCGCCGCATTAGCGCTGATGAAGGAATCGTTGGTTGGGTTGCAACTAATGGCCAATCTCAAATCGTCAATAATCCACAATCAGATCCACGTCATTCACCCAATGTTGATGTTGAGCAGGGCAAAGAGACTGTAAACATGCTCTGCGTCCCATTGAAGGTCAATGACCGGATTATCGGTGTAGTCGAAGTACGCAATAAAGGCGAAGGCAAACCTTTTACCGAGGCTGATCTAGATCTTCTGGAAGCTGTGGCCAACCAAGCGGCAAATCCAATCGAAAATGCCGGCTTGCACGAAAACCTGCGCGAAATGTACCGCTCTACAGTTGAAGCTCTGGCATCGGCCATCGACGCCAAAGACCGATACACCCATGGTCATTCTCGCAGAGTGACTCTTTACGCACAGGCAATGGCCGCGGCATTGGGTTGGACTGAAGAAGAGCTGGAAGAGATACTCTTCGTCGGTCTTCTCCACGACATAGGCAAAATCGGTGTTGAAGATGCAGTATTGGGAAAACGTGGACCTTTGACTGACGAAGAGAGAGCCCATATCAATCTGCACCCTTCTAGAGGTGCAGAGATGCTAGAACACGTATCATTCCTCGTCTCCAAAATTCCTGGTGTACGTCACCACCATGAACGTTTTGATGGCAAAGGTTATCCCGACGGCCTCAAAGGCGATGAGATCCCCATTCACGCGCAAATCATTTGTATCGTTGATGCATTTGATGCAATGACTTCAGATAGGCCCTATCGTTCGGGAATGGAACCTTCCGTTGCTCTCGAACGTATCTTGAAGTGTTCGGGGACTCAGTTTGCCCCTCAATACGTTGAGTTATTCGAGTCAATCTTCGCTAAGCGTATTCTGCCTATCTGGCGGCAATACAAAGATGCGTCGAAGGTGGAGGAACAGAAAAAATGATGGAGGAACCTCCGAGCAGGCAACTGACGGTCTTTTTCATAGCTGTCATGCTCATTCTCATGTTTTTCCTCCTCTTTGGTTATTTTTTCCTCGGCCAGGGACCATCCACTCGTTTTGCCCGTCCAGGTGCAACTTGGCGTGACGAACAAGACGATGTGGAACTGCCTGGAAAGCCTGACTTGAAAAAAGTTACACCAGTCAAATCATTGGACCAAGGCCTGCCTTCAGTGGAACGTGGCAAATACATTCCTCAGACTTTGGCTGAAAGAAACTATTTTGCTGCCATTGAAAAGGCAACTTCTCGCAAGAGACGAGTTTTGAAAAGAAGAAAGAGACGAGAAAAACTGCAAGCTTTCCTCGATAGTCCTTTGGGGAAAAATCTTTCTGCCTCCTTTGAATTGGCCAAACGAGGCAATAGTGACGCAGCGAAGAGATTTATCAACCAGCTCCTCGAAGACATTGTCGAAATGGATGTAGAGATTCAGCGTTTTGTCGTTCAATCGGCTCTAAATCTCTACCACCAAGACAATGACCGCTCCGGTTTGGCCCAAATGATGGTTCGCTATCTCTCACTGGCCAAACAACACGGTGCTGCAGGTACTTCCAATCAACAGCTCGATGAATGGATAAGCGATATAGAAGGCAAAATGGGTGCATTGAATAGAGGTTCAAAATGAACAGACGTGGTGTATCACTCGTCGGTTTTCTCGTTGCTGTGGCAGCCCTCTCTTTTGTGCTCATCCCATTTTATCTGGCTTTCCAAACGACACGTACGGGCACGGTTCAATCATTGAATAGCCTCGTGGCTGCAAACGTTGCCTCCTCCGTAGTGGAAAGATACAGAGCAAAGACTTTCCGTCAATTGGAAGCTCTGATGATGAAATTGGATCCAGATAAAATGGAGATGTCGACGCGCTATATCAACGGTCCTTTCCAATCCGATCCGCCAAAAGTTACAGTTTCAGAGCCAGAGGTTCACCGTTCTGGAATTACGACCTTTGATGCAGACATATTTTTGTCCTATTTCCCTAGACCAAACCCCGATCCAGATTCCCCAACCTTCGAGCGGCAGAGAAGACGAATGAAAATTCTCGTAGTCGTTACCTGGCGTGACAGGATTGGACGAAATATCTATCGCGATCATGAATTTCAGCTAGCAACTATTGTCCATGACGAGAAGTTCGCTGCTAAACCATCGCTGAAAAGACTGACAGAGGTAGGTGGTGACGAATGAAGCGCCGCGGTTTCACTATAGTTGAAGCTTTAACCGGTATTGTTCTCTTGTCCATATTGTTGGCAGCTATCTACATTTTCTTGTCAGGCCATATATTACAAAGACGCCACCTCGAAGGTTATATAGACTTACAGAGAGATACCCGATTGGCCATCTTGCGAGTGCAGAGAGATCTCAAGAGCCTCATCAAAATCACAAGGGCAGAACGAGGCAAAAATGGACGACTAGAACACTTGGAGTTCACAGTTCCAGTTGAAGACGATGTGGAAGCGCCAGTGAAATATGCCTTTGAGCTAGAAAAACGCGGGATCAGGCGAAATGGCCGTTTAGTAATCGAAAAAACAATCAAAGACATGCAGTTTTGGCTCTTGGACGAAAATGGACGAGACATCTTTGGTGCTCCCACTTTTGACTCTGTTGAAGCCATCAGACTGCGAGTCAAGGTGACGACACCGCCTCAGCCCGGCAAATCTCTGCCAGGCCCACAGGGTGAGGAAGCAGACAAACTCGTTGCTCGTGGTAGAACCTTGGACTTCACGATTTATCCACGCATGCTCGTCGCAGCCAGAAAAGCCCGCGAAGGAAGACTAAATCTCAACTCAGGGCGTTTTGCCATCCGTGGAGGCTCTACTGGTCGCGTCGTGGCTCGTCCAGTCGAACCCTAAAAAATGCGCACTCTAGGAGTCGACCCAGGTACAGTTCGAATTGGTTTGGCCCTATCTGATCCTACGGGGACTATTGCCTCTCCTTTAAAAATTCTCAAAATAACTAGCCAAAAAGATGGGGCGAGAAAAATAGTCGCCCAAGCCAAAGAACATGAAGTGAAATTAATCGTCGTTGGACTGCCCCTTCTTCTATCAGGCCAAGAAGGTGCTTCTGCTCAGATGGCCAAAGATTTAGTTACTCTCATTGAAAGACGGACTCAAATCCCTGTCAGGACCTTCGATGAGCGTCTCACATCAAAATCAGCAGAAAACTCCATGCATGCAGCAGGATTGGACTCTCGTGCTCAGCGAGGACGCTTGGATAGTGTAGCTGCGGCCCTCATGCTGCAAGCATATTTGGACACTGAAGAGTCCTAAGTACCGCGCGCGTATCAAAAAGACCATGAT
>CAZXTJ010000254.1:0-10799 GCA_964643655.1 uncultured bacterium | reverse complement strand
GGATAGGTTTGTTCAGCAAGATTCGACAGTATTTCGCCGATCTGCTGCTCTTCGTTCAACGTTGGAATTACAACGGATATGGTAGGTTTTGACATGACGCATATTATAACCAGGCATAGCCACTTTACGAAGAGAAAAGTCAAATGAGTTTCAGTTGGTTGAGTCCACGAGTAGCTCTAGGAGCTGCCGCTAAAATGCTAAAGGGCATCAAGTATGCTCCTTCCTTTTCAATGTTACCCCTTTCGCGAATGTATCGAAACTTGGTTGGTCCACCTGCTTCCTTCAAAGCAGGGAAGATTAGACAAGTAGGTATTCGTATTACAGAATTGTGCAATCTTCGCTGTCACACCTGTGGACAGTGGGGTGATCACGGTTTTCTCCGTGGCAAATCTATCAAAGAGATAAGGCAAGACGAGCTGACTGTCTCTGATTACAAAGCCATATTCGATGACTTGGCTGCAAATGGTCATCATCCTCTGATTTACCTCTGGGGCGGCGAGCCTACTCTTTATGATGGATATCTCGATGTGGTTGCTTATGGCGAAAGTCTTGGAATGCACGGAACTATCGCCACAAATGGGGCTCGCATCGAACGTGATGTGAAAGAAATAGTCTCAATTCCATTTGTTCTCGTGCAGATTTCCGTTGATGGTCCCGATGAGGCGAGCCACAACTCTTGCCGACCAGGGGCTGCTGAAAGTGTGGATAGCTTCTCGACGGTTTGTACTGCCATTGAGAGTCTAGATGAAGAGAAAAAACGGCAAAACCAAGCCTTACCCGTTGTCGCCACTTTGACCGTTGTCAGTGAGCGGAACGAGGGTCGACTCCTCGAGCTCTACGACAAGTTCGCTGACAAAGTTGATGTCATGGTTTTTTATTTGGGATGGTGGATTGATGAAGAGAGGGCTATAGCCCATGAAGAGGATTATGCTTCACGATTCACAGAGAAACCCACGACTCATCGCAGTTGGCTGGGAGATTGGCGTCCTTCCTCTTTTGAGGCTCTTTCTGCTGAGTTGACTGAGTTGATCAAACGAGGTAGGAACATTGGTGGTCCAACAATAGTTGTGATGCCAAAGATATCTGCAGCTGACCAGTTAGAGACCTACTACACAGATCACAGCTCCACTTTTGGGCACGATTTCTGCCCTGCTCTATACACAGAAGTTGAGATAAGTGCCAATGGCATTGTCACTCCCTGTCGTGACTATAGAGACTACGTCGTTGGCTCATTGAAAGAAAACACACTTAGCCAGCTCTGGAACAGTCAGAGATATATCGACTTTCGGCGTAGTCTAGCCAAAGGGCTTATGCCGGTTTGTTCTCGTTGTTGTGGTCTGATGGGTCTTTAGGCACGATATTCACGAAAGCACCATGGGTATTGAGCTCTTCGAGGCGACAGCTCCAAACGAGTCTGCCATTGTGCACAGTTACGTCAGGACAACTGTCACACATGTCTTGGCGCCCCATTTCATCAATATCTACAGGTTGGATAATCATGAAGTTCTGCACATAGGAAGAGCGGAATATATTCAGAGGATTTTTTAGACATTCCCACATTGAACGCAAGAAGATCTTCATCATATGCCAATCAACGAAGCCGGTAATGAACGAATTCAGTTTCCCCAGGGCCTGAAGAAGTGGCTTTCCGTAAGCTAGGTATCTGCCAGTCAGAAGATGATTACTCGTTTGTGCCAATTCGAGAAAACGTGGAGAGCCGTAACCAATCGTTTTGCCACCGAGTTCAAACCTGTTGGCCAGCAACCATTTGAAAGAATCAGGGTTCATTGTGCCATTGAGATATCCAGCAGGAGCGTACTCAGGATCAACGCTGCGAATGGCTTCTACTACATCTGCTGAGACTATTTTCCTCGATTTGGCCCAATCAGGATGTTGGTAGGGCGATTCTGTTAACAGTTTGCCATTGGCATAACAGTCGAAATCTTCGATGTCATTCATCTCTGGTGAGCGGAAGAGGATGAAAACCATGGTTTGTACCAAAGACGGATGAGCGATGGCCCATTTGGCCAAAGCTGGTACTTCATCAATGTTTGATTCAGATATGGTTGCATTGAATGAGCAGGCAATATTGCCAGCTTCGGCCACCATAGAAGCCAAACGATATCGAACTTCGTTCAGTTCCTCTTCAGTTTTGGCTGAAGTGTCACCACGTTGTTGGCCAGAATCAACGTGAAAGGTGAAACCATATACACCTGCGGCTTTGAGTTCAGCCAAAAGCTCTTTGGTCAGGGCAACACCATTGGAGTTGACGATAGGTTTCCACCCCATGTCACGAATGAGGGAGACGATGTCGAGGATGTTTGGGTGAATGAGAGGTTCTCCACCAGCTACACTGATACAATCACTGTTTCGTAGTTTAGCGAATACCTCTAACTCTTCTCGCACTTCACTAAGTGACTTGTGTACACCCGTGTCTACCCGATAACAACCAGGGCAACGGATATTGCACTTCGTTGTTGGTTCGAGCCAGGAGATACCATTGTCGGCCAAACTCCAAGGCAAACGGTAGAGGTCGAGATGATGAGGCATAGTAGTCATTGCAGGAATTCCTATCCATATATATGCAGCGCAGCAAAGTCTCTATCAAATGATGCAGATAATATGCGTGCTCTTTAAAGATTGGTCAAGCTGAATGATTTGCTCTGCGACGAAAGAATAATGAAATTCACACATTTTTCTTAAGAACTTGGCAATTCTTGTCGATGTTTTTAGTGAGGTGATGAATATGATGTTAGGAATGTTAAAGGACCTTGGAAACAAGTTGGTAAGTGACCAGTCCAAAACGTGGCACCAGAGAGAATCTGCTCTGGATTTCCTTCCTCAAGATGTTCTCGATCACCTGTTACTGGAAAAACGGCGTGAACGAGAGACATCGGCGAAGAGAGCTCCAAGGGCTGCTGCTGCCTCTGTTCTCGTCTAGTAAACAAATTGACTTGGAAGTTGAGGATTCGCAGTTGAATAAGATTCGACAGCGTGTCTTACTCGAAAATCTCGAGTTGTTTCACCAGACTAATGATGCGTTTTTTGTGCTACCTGGCTCCCATGATGCAACAGGCAACTCACAGTTAGAAGTCCTAAGAGTCGTAACTTCAGATTCTGCAACACAAAGGGTACCTGTACACTGAACTAGACGAATTGGTAGCATTTTAGAGGGTCGCTTTGCGGCCCTCTTTACTTTTCTTCAGGTATTTTACAGCTCTAACAGAGAGCCCACCGCTTTCTTTGTTTTCGATGGTAACTTCATCCATGAGGCGGTAGACAGCACCTAGTCCACTGCCCAATCCACGACCTCTTTCGCCTATGTCGAGCAGGCGTCCTTCAGAGAAACCATCAACGATTGCCTCTTCTATGTTTTCAATGCCAGGTCCATCGTCTTCTACTTTTATCTCAAATCCTTCTTTGATGACTCTCAGAGTGAATGAACCACCTTGGGCAAACTTAATTGAATTTGTCACGAGCTCACTGAGAGCAGTACCAATGGACCAACTTGCCTGTTTTGAAAAGCCAGCTGCTTCTGCCAATTTGATAGCATGCATTCTTGCCCAAACGACGTCATGTTCGCCTGAGAACTTGTACTCTTGGAGGTTTTGGTCAACCATCATTCATCGGAAGATTCGAAACACTGAAGGACCAAACAAGTTGCATCGTCATGATCTTTCCCACGTTCCGACATAAGGGTGTTTGCAATCTCTTCAGCGGACTTTCTTTTGAATTCTTGTAGCTCGAAACGAGTTGAGATTCCATCTGAGAACAAAATGAGAGTGTCGCCAGGGAAAAACTCATCTGTAAATACTTTTACTCTGCGTAAACTGCGGCCAACAATTCCAGGCAGGCAAATGGCAGGACAAGAGGAATTGAAGTGTCCTATGGCTCTAAGTTCGATATTGCCAATGCCAACGAATGAGAGCTTATTCGTTTCCTGATCAATGCTCAAGATGGCTGCCGCAGCACCACGAGTAGAAGCAATTGCTTTGGTGGCTCTACTCATCAAATTGTCCAATGGTAAATCCTTGTGTTCACCAACAAATTGGCAGAAGGCCTGAGATGCTTCAGAGGCTCCAGCACCATGGCCCAAACCATCAGCGATTGCCACTATGTAAGGCTTTCCTTCATAGATGGCAACGGCATCTCCGCATATTGTTTGACCAACGGCTGGTCGTTGAGCTAGCGCAGTTATGATCTTCATATTGATTGAGATTAGCATGAATTTTGTCAAAACAAATATGACATAGTGTCACCAACTGCACTCAACTATGACAATTTGTCATGCAATGAAGGAGCTCTCGCCTCAGTTCTTGCCACTAAATCCCCATTGAGAAAGAGATACAGCGTAGTGGAACGAATCTTGTTTTGTGTTTGGCAGGTGTAATGACAAGAAAGGTAGGTTCGCCATGAATACAAAAAGATGGTTCAAAACAAGTTTGCTGATTCTGAGTTTGTTCCTCGTAGCTGCAATTCCTGCAAGAGCAGATGATGGCATTTCTGTGCTGAAAAGTTTCGGCAAGGCATTCGCAAGACTGTCAGCAAGAGCTAAACCAGCTGTTGTCCACGTGACCGTGGAAAAAGAGGTTGCTGGCCCACAAATGCAAGGTATGACTCCTTACGATTTATTTGGTGAAGATTTTTTCAACAGATTTTTTAGGCATCGTGCGCCCCGTCAGTGGAAACAAAATCCTCCTTTCAGGCAACGAAAGCCCCGACGCAGACCTCGCAAAATGGGGCAGGGCACAGGTTTCATCATTTCACAAGATGGATACATTTTGACAAATAGCCACGTTGTCAAAGACGCAGACATAGTGAAAGTAAAACTAGCTACTGGCAAAGAATTCAAAGCCAAACTAGTAGGTGCTGATGAACAATCTGATGTTGCTGTAATCAAAGTAAATGCCAAGGATTTGCCTTATCTGAAACTCGGAGATTCCGATAGTCTCGAAGTTGGTGAATGGGTTGTTGCCATAGGTAATCCCTTTGGTCTTACCCAGACTGTGACTGCAGGAATTGTTTCTGCAAAAGGTCGAAGCCGCGTCGGTATTCTGGAATATGAAGATTTCATTCAAACAGATGCCGCCATCAATCCTGGTAACTCAGGAGGTCCTTTGCTCAATCTCGATGGTAAGGTCGTGGGAATGAACACAGCTATCATGAGCCGAAGTGGTGGTTCCATGGGAATTGGTTTGGCCATTCCAGCCAACATGATGAAACGGTTGAAAGAGCAGCTCATTTCGAAAGGATCTGTATCTCGTGGTTATTTAGGTATTGCAATTCAGGATTTGACACCTGAGCTAGCAGCCTCTTTTGGCTTGGATGACGAACGTGGAATTCTCGTAGCCGATGTCCAAGCTGGTACCGCTGCCGCTGAAGCCAAGCTGCAATCAGGCGATGTCATTAAAAGCTTGAATGGAAGACCTGTGATGGATTCGAGCTCTTTCAGAAACAAAATAGCCCTCTACGGTCCAGGTGCGAAGGTTCGCATTGCTCTCGTCAGAAATGGAAAAGAACTGAGAAAGACTGTCGAGTTACGTGACAAAGATGGGGCCAAGGCTATCAAAGCCGAAGCAGACAATGTGGAAGAAAAGCTTGGTATGACAGTACAGACGTTGACTCCTGACATGGCTGCTCAATTGGGCTTTGATGGAGAGAAAGGAGTCATCGTGACCAATATTGACCCGAACTCCTCAGCTGCTAGCAAAATCCAGCCAGGAACATTGATCACTGAAGTGAACAGAAAACCAGTTAGTTCAGTAAGCCAGTTCAAAGCAGCAATCAATGCTCGCAAGAGCAACACTATCTTGCTCAATGTAAAGAGTGAAGGAATTGCTCGTTACGTTGTCATCGAGGCTGAGTAACTACTCTTTGTGAAGAGTGCCGTTACGTACCTCAACGTCAGCAACCACTATCCAGGGAACGATGTTGGCACCAGGCAGTGACATTGCCAAAGAACCCTGTGGAATGGCGAACCGCTCTTGTGACAACTCAACTGTATCTGCCAATAGCTTAACTGGATTGAAATAGAACTCTAGACCACCTACCTCGACAATGTCCTCCCCATTGATGAGGTAGGTGCCGTCTTTTGTAGAGCCTTTTAGCAAAGGTTTATTGGGATCGGCAACTGTGGGGTAGTGGAACCGTGAAATCTGCAAGAGTGGTAAGTCGCTCTTCTTCAAATCAGCCAAAGGAATTTGACCGGGAGATAGTTCCATCAACATTGCTGCAGGCGAACCATCGCCATGGCCTGTGTTATCTTCCCATCGTTCTGCAGTGAATTGGTCGTGAGCCATTTCGCAGACTTTGCCTCCATCAAGAAGAGTGAGAGGACGTCGGGGGAATCCCCAGGAGTCAAAAGCTTTGGTCAGAGTGTCTTTGTTGGTAGCATTGTCAATCAGCTTGATACGTTCGTTTTCAAAGAGGTTTTTGCCCACTTTTTCGCAAGTGAAGTTTTGTCCCTGTTTGAAACCCCTACCACCAAAACCGTGGAGAGAGATGAAGAAACACATTTCGCTAACGGCTTCTGGACCGAAGATACACCGATATGTGCCATCTTTCAGTTTTTCCTCTTTGGGATTGGCTCGCAAGGGAGCAATTGCTCTATCTAGCTCAGCGCACTCGTCGAGTTCGGCTACATTTCGCCCTATTCGGTAAACAGAAGCAGCTTGTTCACCCAAGAGTGCTTTTACCTCAAAGGTATATTGAGTGGCCATTTCAGGGAGAAATACTCCATTGGAAGAGGCAATGACCCTCAGAGTGGTCGAGTTTTCCCAAATTCCTCCTAGCCAAAGATCTTCGTTTCTCTGCCGCAGCTCTTCCAAGCGTTTCGCTTTTTCAGGAGCGCTCAGATTGGCGGTTGAAGGGTAATAGGTTTGGACGGAAGGATACTTCTCACCCACAGGGCAGAAACCTTTGAATTCGCTATTGATAGGAGCTGTAGGCAAACTGTCCAAGGCTTGTTTCATCAATTCCATTGGTTCGAAGGAGTTGGATGATACTGTAGCCAGCCGTGCGCCATTTTCCTCTTTATTAGCCACAACGAGTGTCATACTCAAGCTCTGTACGGATGTATTCTGAGTGCCACGGGAATTGGCGAATCTCAAGCAATTATAGTCCTGTAGTGAAAAGCGTAAAAGGAACTCGTAAGGACAGTCTTTGCGCAGAGCGGGTAAACACTCACTCAATCTTTTAATCCACTGTTCCATGTTCACCTACCTCTACTCCTTCGAACAAAACGGCCATGGGCACTACGTGACCGGTATATTGGATTTGGACAGGTTGACCTTTGGCGCAGTTGTTGAATCCTGCAGGCAAAGGAGTATCTTTGGCTATGGCTATACACTTCTGCCAGAATTCGGGCGTCGTTGCCGAGCTGAAGGCACCCTTTTGCAGCCAGTCAGTAAGTTTGCCATCTTTGATGCGACGACAGATTTCCACACTGAAGCGGAAGCCATTTCTATCGGAATTGATGGACCATCCACAGGGAACATCGAGATAAAGGCCCTCTTTGACGGAGCCTATGATCTCATCTGCTGTCATTTGGTCTCCAGGTAGCAGATTGACGTTGGTCATTCTGTCGATTGGTTGCCTATTCCAGCCAGTGGAACGACATGCCGCACTAGAACTCATACCAGCTGCTTGACCACTGGCGCGACCACAGAGATATCCTACGTGAATGCCATCTTTGACCATCGGAACAGAGTGAGCTCTAGTTCCTTCGTCATCCCAACCATAAGAGCCAACAGCACCAGGGAATGTGGGATCAGAAACGATGTTTACCATCTTGGGACCATAAACTAGTTTGCCCATTTGTTCAGGTTTGAGGAATGAAGCACCAGCATAAGCTGCTTCCATGTTCAAGGCACGGTCCAATTCAAGGGCATGCCCTGCAACTTCGTGAACGAGAAGGGCCAACATTTGGGGCCCGAGGACCACGTCAAAAGAACCTGCTGGGCACTCTTCGCCATCGAGAATGGTACAGGCCTCTTCATAAAGACCATCCAACTTGTCTGCTAGGGACAGTTTGTCGACAAACTCCAATCCCTCTGCTGCAAAGTTCCCACAAGGTGATGGATATGAACGAGATTGATGACGTCCATTTGGACCAGAAACCGTTATTGAAGCCATGGCGCCAGTGTAGGTGAGGGTCTGATGAATACGAGCACCAGTTGTGGCAAAGAACCACTTGTCCTGTTGCTGAGCCATAATGAAACCACAACGTTTGAGCATTCGCTCTCGGTCCATGGCTTTGTCTAGCTCTATCAATTGACCTTCCAGCTCGCTGAGAGGGACAGAGAATGGACAACGTTCCACAGTGGAAACGAATTCCCCGCTCTCTTCAGTACCCTGAAACTCGAGAGGAGCGCTATCGCTTGGCTGGAATATCTGGTTGGCTATGCCATTTCGATAAGCTTCGTCTACAACAAAAGAGAGATTGTCGGGATCTAATATGGACGAGGAGGCAAATCCCCAGCCCATTCTTCCGTCTTTACCACAGGTCAGAAGCCTCACACCAAAACCACGACTATTGCTCGACTGGCTTGCTGCTACACCGTTTGTACAGCTAGAGGCGCGGCTTTTGTCGTCAATGAACCTGATGTCACCGTAGACACAGGTTTTATCCTTGTTTTTGATTGAGTCGAGGATACTCTGAGCTAGAGTTTCGACATGTTCTTTATCCCACATGTGGACCGCCTTTCCAGTCTATCTGGGAGGCAGAAGGATACCATGGTGTCATTACCGTGAGTGTGTTATATTTCCCTCTTTTTTAGAGCCTGAGGAGCAGTGCGAGTGAACGTTACCGTTGAGACTGTCAAAACGAAAAAACAACTCAGAGCATTTGTGGAGTTACCTTGGAGTATCTACCTGGCTTATCCACATTGGGCACCTCCGCTAAAATCCGATGTTTACGAGATATTGGACGACACTAAACACCCTTTTTGGACTCACGGCAAACGTGAGTTATTCATAGCCAAAAGGGGTGATGTCGTCGTTGGACGTATAGCAGCAATCGTTGACACAGCTCATAACGAGCAGCACAATGAGCTACAAGGGGCTTTTGGTTTTTTCGAATGTGCTGACGACGATGAAGTAGCCCAGGCTCTCTTTGAGGCCGTTGAGAAGTTTCATCGAGAAAATGGTTCAGAATTCATTCGTGGGCCCCTAAATCCTTCTTTGAACTACGAAGCAGGCACTCTCGTAAAAGGTTTTCATATACCTGCAGTAATAGGTGGTCCTTTCAATCCGCCTTATTACTCGAGACTCTTTGAAACAGTTGGTTTTGCCAAAGAGAAGGACCTATTCATGTGGCGCCGAGACTCTTTGGCTCAACGCCCTCCAAAAAGAAAGAGACCTTTACGCCGAAAAAAGCCTGGAAGGGATTTTGTTCTTCGTCCAGTCGACATGAAGAGATTTGATGAAGAAGCGAAGCTAATGTTGGAACTCTTCAAAGGGGCTTGGAAAGACAATTGGGGCTTCACGCCAGCTACCTACGAGGAGTTCAAATGGATGGCTGGACATTTCAAAGACATTCTCATTCCAGACTTTTGTATTTTTGTCGAACATGACGGGAAAGCCCAAGGATTTGTTTTAGCCCTTCCAGATGCAAATGTATTATTGCGAAAACTCAATGGCTCCATTGGTTTAAGAGGCTTGATTGCAGCTATCCGGCAAGGAGGGAGTTATCCAGGTTTACGTATAATTCTGGCTGGTTTCCTGCCATCCATAAGGGCAACAGTTGCTCCTTTGCTGTTGATGAGACATTTTGAAGAGAAGATAATCGCTGGGGCGTACCAGTATCTCGAAGAAGGTTGGGTCTTAGAGGACAACAGTGCAGCCAATCTGGTGCTGGCCAAATCCGGCTCGAGACATGCCAAAACCTTCCGAATCTATCGTAAAGAACTGTAATGCAAGAGACTCCTGTTGAAGAAACCTCTATTGGACAACGATTACGCAGGTTGTGGTGTAAGCAGCTCAATAGAGAGATTTGTCCTTCTAATGAAGATTTCTTTTCTCTGGGAGGCACCACTCTCAAAGCCATTAGGCTCTTTGGGCACATATCGGATGAGTTTGGTCGTCTGTTACCAGCTTCCACAATTCTAGAAGCTCCAACTATCGAAAAATTGGAGAAGTTTCTTCAGAGGCCTGAGTTGGATGAAGGGAAGGCTATATTTTGTCCTATGGCAGGTCAGGAAGGAGGACGAAGGCTATATTTCCTTCATAGTATGAATGGTGACGCCATTGATTTACGCTTTGTGATCAAAGAATTTCCCCAAGATATTTATGCAAAAGGAGTAAGAGCTAGAAGAGTCGGTAATGAATATTATCTGTTTGAAAATTTCTTGGAAATGGGCAAATATTACGCAGCTAAAATAGCTGAAGACTGTAAAGGTGAGGAAGTCATTTTAGCTGGTCACTCTCTTGGTAGCTCACTGTCTTTTGTTGTCGGCGCGGAGCTTCAATCCATGGGTGTCCAAGTGAATAGAGTGTTTTTCATAGATGGCTATCCGCCTGATCTCGACAGTAAACTCCCCCTCGTTTCTTGGTCAAACTTCCTGCGGGCATACTTAAGTGAACTTCCGACTTGGCTTTATCATTTTGTAAGCCAAGAGAAGAGTTGGCTTCGTGAAACATGGCTGCACTTTTCGCGTCAGTGGGCTGGCATTCATTGGGTAGACTTATATCCGCCGAAACAACGAGTATTGGCCTACCATCTGGAAGAGCTGTACTATAGCGCCACCCTACCAATTGCTAAAGTTTCGGCTACTTTGTTCAAGGCCAACATAATGAGGTTG
>CAZXTJ010000253.1:0-10799 GCA_964643655.1 uncultured bacterium | reverse complement strand
CCTGCGCTCTGGGCATATTCATCCTATAAAGGAAGGGAAAGGAGCAGCATAACAAGAGGAGGCTCCATCCTTCGGCATAGGCGACTTTTAATTTGCGCAATAATAAATAGAAAGAGAAGATGGCTAAAGTGCCAAAAAAAGCGGCCGATCCTTTGGCGGCTTGGTTTAGGGGAAGAACGGCTGTGAAAGGGGCCTGTAACAGGTGCAGAACTAGGTGGTGATCAATGAAGTTGTTTTCCAAAATGGTGTGGCGCATCCAAGGGAAATCACCGCGAAATGGCCCTTGTTGCCAATATAGGCTGGCAAGTTTGATATGGAAAAAACCATCAGTGCCCGCCAGTCTGTCTGTTGAAAACTGAATGGCAAAAATGAACCAAGCTGTGATGAAAAGTATCAATAGAGCGCGAAACCAGCTATTTGTGTACCAGGGCTTATCTTCATTCATGGGGTCAGTATAGTATAGTGCTGGTGAGAAGAGCAGCAGGTGAGGGGGCAGAGATGAGGCACCGTGGGTAATGACAATCCTCCCTTTGAGTTTGAGGGAGTAAACCCCTTTGCCGACCCCTACCTGGGTAAAGACCTGGGGCCATTCCATATAGAAAGTACTCTGGGACAAGGTGGAATGGGTGTAGTTTACAAGGGAATACACCGCAATCTTCAGCGTCCTGTTGCCATCAAAGTGCTCTCTTCCACTTCAGATTCCATGGATGGTGAAGCCATTACTCGTTTTCACCAAGAGGCACTTGCCTATGCCAAAGTGCGACATCCAAACGTCGTTGAGATATATGAGAGTGGAGAAGAAGAGGGAACTCATTATCTGGCCATTGAATTGGTCGAAGGAAAGAGCCTCGCTGAAATTATGAAAGAGCAGGGGCCACTTGAAGATTACCATCTCATCGAATTGGGTGAACAGCTTTGTGGAGCCTTGACGAACATTCATGCTGCTGGTCTAGTTCATCGTGACATCAAACTAGGCAATGTCATGATCTCTGAAACAGGCCTAGTCAAATTGATGGATTTCGGTGTCGTCCGTGCTCGTACTGGAAAAGGGGCAAAGAAGTCGGCAGAGATTGGTGGTACTCTGCGCTGTATGGCTCCTGAGGTCGTTGAAGGAGAGCCAGGAGATTCTCGCTCTGACATCTTTCAATTGGGTGCTCTTTTTTATGAGTTGTTAACGGGTGAGACCTTCTCTGTGTTGACTCCCAAATACCTCGAAGATATAGAACAATCCTTCTTTCGTGGTACGGCCACTGAAGTCCGCCCTGATGTAAGTGATGCTTTGAAAGAGCTCATTCTTCGCTGTTTGCAGCGTAGCCCCGCATTACGATTTCAAAGTGCTGGAGTCGTTGCTCGTGAATTGATTCGTGTGCGCAAAGAAGGTGCTGACCATGTTAGTCGGCGTCGTTTGAAGAGTGTGAGTGGCGACAAGCACGAGCAGAATAAGCCGAGTCTCTTCAATAACATCTTCAGTTGGCTACGAAATCAGTATCGTCTCAATCCTCAGCCTTTTGCCATTGTCCTGTTCTCTCTGGTCATTATTACGATGGCTTTTATTACCTATTCCCTTCTTCCAGAAGAAGAGTCAACGAGCAAAGAGCCTCTATTGGCTAGTAATAAGCGAGTTTTACAGTTGGGGGAATCTGTTGAGGTCAAGGGGCTCTATAACGGCTTTGTGCTCTCGTGGGATTTGGGCGATATTGAAGACATTAAGTTTCATGCTTCTTTTCGGGTTGCAGGAGGAGAGCCACTTTTCATCAATACTGAGATTAACAATCTTTCAGGGAAAAAGTTTTTTCCCATCGAAGGAACTGACCCTGAGCTTCCCACTTCCGTTGGCTGGCGTTTGCTCCACCAGAAAGACAAAGTGGCCGGTGGTTCGTCCTGGGTTGGTTTTTATCCTCTGGGCAAATTGACTGACAAAGCAACTGCGACTTCCGTTCTTGCTGCAAATAGTGTTTTGCTCGTTGGTACCAACAATGGTCAACTCAGTTGTTATGACTTGTCTCGTAGGCAGGTAGAAGATATTTCCCTTTGGCAAAAAAACTTTGAAAAGGGAAAAAATGTGAACGGACTTTTTTATGCTCGTGACAGATGTTACGCCAGCATTGGCACTGAGACTTCTGCCAAGATGGTCGAGATTGGCAAGAATGGAAAAGGCGAGAGTTGGTTTTCAGAAGTCACGTTTGGCAGCCCTGCAGCAAGAGCTGAAAAGATAGGTAAGCAACTTTACTGGTTCTCTTCTGTTGCAACTACTGGCAGAAACTTTATTTCTTGTTACTCATCGGAAAATAGAAAAAAGGTGACGAACAAGATAGTCAAGGGGCAGACTCCTCTTTCACCCTTAGCATTAGGCGAACACTTATTTATTGCGTACAATCGAAAAAATAGAGGTGTCATTGCTCGTTTGCATGGCAAAGAGCTGAAGAGGTTGTGGCACCATGTGATTGATGAACCCATCATGGAACCTCTTCTGTTAGATGATAGTGGAGCTTTCCTTTATTTTAAGTCACAAAAACATCTTCATCGTTTGCGACTCTTCGAAAAGGTCTTTCAAGGCAAGAGGCAGAAGTCATTTTCTTTAGGAGACTATCGTAAGGAAGTGCCTTCAGTATCATCTAGAGTACGCATGACGAAACTTCAACTTCTTTTGGCTGCTAAGGACGTAAAGAGTGAAGGAGTGAAGATTTTGTCCCTTCCTGTTGATGTAGAGAGTCATAAAAAGAACTTGGTGGAGTTTCTGATGCCCAAAGAAATTAAGGCGAGTTCATCACTCGAACAAAGTCCTGCTCCCCTCATTATAGGAACACGATACTGTTTGGCTATTGGTGATAAACTATACGTTTTCCTAAACCAGAACAATGCCAAAATGTCACAACAACATTTCTCGACTAATCTAGTCGAGTTGATGAGGCATGGGCAAAGGCTTTTCGTTGTTTTGGCCAATGGCCATGTTTTCAGCTGCAAGCTGCCAGACTGAGCAAATTTGCATGGTTTTTCGCCATAGTACCCAAGTAGAGTCCTAGACTTTGTAGTTATTAGTATCAATAGTGAGAATAGCTTGGCTGCGCGACATTCTCATATATTTAGTCAATTTGGCAGGCACTTTGCTGGAACCCCTCCTGCGAGGTTTTTATTTGGGGGAAATGGAGGGTGTTATGTTCTCATCTTGGTCACTGAAGGTAAAACTGTTAACTCTAGGGATTGCGCTGTCGGTTATTCCTTTGCTCTTTCTATCGGGTTTTGTTTTCAAGCAAGGCATTAAAATGACCAATGATGCTGGAGAAGAGTGCTTGTCTTTAGCATATGCTGATCTCGATCACATCGCCGAGGGTGTTTATGCCATGGTGTCCACACAACATCAGCTGCTTCTGCAGAAGGTCAAAAGTGACCTAGGGACTGCCAAGATGGCTGGCAAACTGTTGGGTGATGCCAAACTAAATAGTGAGAAAAGAGTACGCTGGTCAGCACAAAATCAATATACCAAACAGTTGCGATCTATTGAATTGCCAGAATTACAATTTGGTGGAAAATGTTTGGGTCAGAATCGCAGTTTTGATAAAAAGACCCCTCTTGTTGACGAAGCTGCAAACACTACAAAAGGCATAGTTACCATTTTTCAGAGAATGAATGAACATGGTGATATGCTGCGAGTTGCTACCAATGTACGACTTAAAGATGGCAGTCGTGCAATTGGTACATTTGTTCCTCGTACCAATCCTGATGGCAAAGAAAATCCTGTCGTTGGAGCCATTATGCGTGGCGAAAGATTTATTGGTCGCGCTCAGGTCGTCGGCAAGTGGCATGTCTGTGCTTACGAACCTCTCCGCGACAGAGAGGGCAAAATCATTGGTATCTCTTCTGTAGCCATAAAGCAAGAGAGTGTTGCTGGCGTTCGTGAAGCCATCATGGCAACGAAAGTTGGAAAAACTGGTTACGTTTTCATTCTCGATACAAAAGGTAACTATTTAGTATCAGCCGGTGGTAAACGAGATGGTGAAAACATTTCCAAAGCCAAAGATGCCAATGGTGTTCTCTTCATTCAAGAGATATGTGAAAAAGCTAAAAAGCTAGGTCCCAAAGACATCGCTGAACAGCAGTATCCTTGGAAAAACAAGGGTGACAAAGAAGCCCGCATGAAAGTAACACGTATCAAGTACTTCAAGGATTGGGATTGGGTAATTGGTGCTGGTTCTTATCTCGAGGACTTTGAAGGTGCGAAACAGCGGGTTGCTGAAGCTGGTGGCAAATCCAATATGATGGTTGGACTCGTCACATTCATTACCCTTATTTTAGCAACCCTAGCTTGGGGATACCTCTCAGGAAGCCTTTCTCGAGGTATTGGTAAAGTAGTCGAAAGATTGACTCACGCTGCTGGTGAAGTGGCTTCAGCTTCTAGTCAAGTAGCTTCTTCTAGTCAGCAAATGGCTTCGGGCGCTAGTGAACAGGCATCTAGTTTGGAAGAGATTTCAGCCTCTCTGGAAGAGATGACATCGATGACCAAACAAAATGCAGACAATGCCAATCAGGCAAATGTTCGCGCTCAAGACGCAAGTTCAGCTGCTCAGCAAGGTATTGATGCAATGTCACGAATGGTCACTGCCATTGACAGAATCAAGCAATCATCTGATGAGACAGCAAAGATAGTGAAGACAATTGATGAGATTGCCTTCCAAACAAACTTGTTGGCTTTGAACGCTGCAGTTGAAGCAGCACGAGCAGGTGAAGCAGGTAAAGGATTTGCCGTAGTAGCCGAAGAGGTTAGAAACTTGGCGCAACGAAGTGCAGAAGCTGCCAAATCAACATCCTCGCTCCTACTCGACGCACAGAAACATGCTGAAGATGGCGTGTCAGTATCGAGAGATGTAGCTTCCATTCTCGACAGGATTTCTGACTCCGTAGGTGATGTAACGAACGTAATCAACGAAGTGTCAACTGCCAGCAATGAACAGGCTCAAGGGATTGACCAAGTGAACGTTGCCGTAGCACAACTCGATGGTATTACACAGTCCAATGCGGCTAATGCAGAAGAGTCAGCTTCAGCTTCTGAAGAGCTATCAGCTCAGTCTCAAGAGCTGAACGGAATGGTTGATATCCTCGCCGGAGTGGTAAATGGTCAAGGAAAGAAGATGGCCATTGATAACTTGAGATCAGTGGAACAGCCAAGGCATATGGAGCCTGCACCAAGACTGCAAATGAGCATGCCAGCTATGGCTCACGAACCCAAACATAGACCTCAAATGCAGGCTATGCCAATGGCGCAACCCAAACGACAGCCCAGAGCAGAAATGCCAGATGAAGCCTTCCAAATCATTCCTTTGAGTGATGACGAACTAGCTGACTTCTAGAAAACTTGCAACAGGGGCGGGATATTCCCGCCCTTGTTTATTTCTTCGCCTTAGCCAATACCCTGCAACATCCTGCATAAAGAGCTTCGACCATCAATTTTTTTCCTCTATGCGAGTTTATGAATGCTTCATCTTTGGGATTGGTCAATACACACATTTCCACTGTAATGACAGGAACAGATGAGAATATGGAGCCTGTCAGAGCACCTTGCCGTTTTCCAACGAAGGTTTCTGAATCGCCAGTTACACCCAAACTTGCCAGTTTAGGAAATAGGGCTTTCTTCATGGCTGGAATGAAGACGGCAGCAGCTTTTTTGCTCTTTTTTATTACTTCCTTCGCTGGACCAAGCACACCAAATCGTTTTCCCTGTCTATCTGGGTAAAAGATGCGAAAACCTGATTTGTTACCGGCGTCACAGTGCAATCGAAGAAGAAGGTTGGCCGAGTTTCCATTTGCAATCTCAGCGCGTCGTCTATTCGTAACTTTTTCATTTTCGAAATCTTTGGTCAAGATGACAGCAGCACCAACCTTTTCGAGTTTTTTGGCGAGTTTGCAGGCGATGACCCAATTGATGTGATTTTCCGTCACGACCTTGCCTCTTGTACCAGCACTCGTTTCAGATGGGTGGCCAGGATCAATGCAAATCACAAGACCTGCGAGTAGCTCATCATCGAGTTTTCCTGCATTTGCCGATGTCACAATCACTCCCAATAGAAATGAAAGGAAAAGCAGCTTTCCGCTGTTCATCTATGTTTCTCTCTTCTATTCATTCTCTGTGTCCCTGATAAATTACATTAGAAGCGCCATTCATGGCACTTGGAACGTGTATAGTACATGTCGCCAAGTGGCGAAACCTAGTCCATATATTGAAGGAGGACATAGATGACCGAAAAGAAGATCTCGACACAAGATTATGAAAAGGCGCTAGAAATTGGCCGTCCACCCAATATTCAGAAACTGTTCCCCAATTCCAAAGCTCTCATTGTCAGTGGTAAGTACATCGACCGTGCCGTGAAGAAAAAGGGAAAAGCCATTGCTCTCGCCGCTAATGGTCGTAACAATTTCGTCATTCGAGGTGTTCTCAAAGCTGCTCAGAAAGCAAACGCTGCAGTTATCATAGAAATTGCTCGTTCTGAAGGAGGCGCTTCTGCATATTGTGCCGTTAACTATTGGAATATGGCACGTCAAGTTGACCAAGCTTGTAATGAACTTGGCATAACAGTGCCTGTAGCTATCCATGCTGACCACTATGGCATTAAAAAAGAAGCTGATATTGAACCTGCTAAAACTGAAATTCCAACGATTTTTGACGCTGGAATTACCTCAATTGCCGTTGACGCTTCCCACATGCCTGATGACAAAAACTTAGCTGCCAATGTGGCAGTCAATGAGTTCATTCCCAACTGGGCGGGTTTGGAAACTGAAGTTGGCGAAATCAAAGGCACTCAAGGTTTGTCTTCATCAGAAGAAGCACTTTTCTTGATCAAAGGCCTCAATGCTCACGATATCTATCCTGACTGGATAGCACTCAACAACGGAACAGTTCACGGTATCGAAGCATCAGGTTCCGGCATAGACGTCGAATTGACAGCCCAGATCCATGACGATTTGTCTCGCTACGGTCTTTCTGGAGCTCAGCACGGCACATCAGGCAACTCTTCGGACAGATTGCGTGCAATCGGCGAAAAGACCAATACGACCAAAGCGAACGTTGCAACAGCGTTACAGATGGTTTCCTGGGGACTCGAAGTCAATGATTATGGTAACGCCACAATCAAAGACGGTAAGTTCGTCAAAGTTGAGGGTGAAGGCGTCTCTGAGCAGATGTGGAAAGACATGGTCGCTTTTGCTGATGAAAAAGGATGGACAGGCGGCAACTACAAAAAGCTGAACTTGCCTTTTGAAAACAAACTTCTCGGTCAACCACGTGAAATCCGCGAAAGAATGATCCAGAGAGTGGAAGACTTTGCCTACAACCTGATGGCTAACGTCTTCAATTCAACGGACACAGCTGACATCACTATTGGGATGATCCTCGAAAATGGTAGCCACTTCCCTGGTCATAAAGCCGAACGTATTGAAGACCCTGCTGAGTGGACACCTGAAAAAGCTGCAGCTCGTGCTGCAGAGATGGATGTCGACAAAGGGCCTGAGGGCGACTTCGACGACTAAATATGAAATAAGCCTCCCTCTTGGTAAATACCAAGGGGGAGGTTTTTTATTGGTCCAAAACGGTCGATGAATGAATGAGAGAGCTACCGCAATAGAGAAATCGAAAGGTCCACATGGGTATTGTGCTTGCAGATGTATTGACCCAAATCGAACATATAGCCAAAAACGCCAAGTCTGTAGCCACCGGCATGGAAGAGCTCATTGATTTCTGTGAGGAGCAGATGCCCCATAAAGGTTGGTCCAAATTTAGGGGCCTTGACTATGAAGGTGACACTGAACATCTGCTTCGATTCTTTGTTGATCTGTTCAAAGACAAACCTCCATCAGCGAAAATCGATGGTTTGTATTTTTGCCTCTTCAAAATGAACGAGTTAGAAGAAGAATCACCTTTTGATTTGGGTGTCTATGGTATGCCAGGTCTCATTGAGGCAAATGGCGAGTGGGATGAAGAGGAGATTTACACAGTCGAAGATGCTGAGGCTCGCTCTCGTGTGTTGGCTGAAATCTGCACAAGAGCAACAAAAAGGGGTGGAGTAGGTCTTCAGGCAACAGCAAGTTTGGCCATGGGGTATGCAGCCATGGTCATTCTAGAGTTATGCCAAGAAGAGCCTGACCTACTACTCTGTGGTGGAGCAAAACAAAGGGCCATAGTGGTGGGCTTTGATGAGGGAGACTGTCTCTTATTGGGATCAATCTCTGAGTCTGGTTTTGCACCTGTCCGTAAATCACAGAGAAAACGTGAAGAGAAAATCCAAGTAAAAGGATTCTCACTTGTTGCAGCACTCACATCTGTTTCTGGGCGCCGTATCCTCGATGAAATGGCTATCAAAGATTATGATGGTAATCCAATTTCTCCAACGGCATTTATGGATGCCAAGGAGTTAGACCTCACTTTACCCCTACAAATGGGCATTATCCGTAATGGAAGGCCTGCCGACTTTGAGTTCATTGGTGGTTGTGTTGTCCCTGTCGTCAGTGAAAAAGTTGCTGATCTCATCAAAGACATGGCTGGCGATTGTGTGCAGTTACTTCCTGTTCAGATTGATGGTTCCATTGGAGAACGATACATAATCAATCCGCTCCAATGTGCCCAAACCAAGGTCCTCCAAAGAAAAGATGAAGATCCCCATTTGGATGAAAGCAAATTCCCCCAGAGTCATGTTTTCGCATCACTAATCAGTATGGATGAGTTTGGCGGATACACAACTTTCCGTATCACTTTCTCCGATGCACTTCGTGAGCAACTTGCAGCACTAGACATTACGGGGATTTCTTTTGAAGACGTTCCTGATGGCACCTCAGGATTTGTGCTCAATTAACTACTCTTTGGGACACCAGAATTTTACGTCACGAATAGCTACTGGGCTGGGTACACCGGGTCCTGGTACGGTGAGTCCTTCAAGGACAATGGTGTTTTTGCCTTCTACCAAATCTTCCACAGGTATGGGGAAAGTAGTGCCAATAGCAGAAGTGTATGTGAAACCTGTCGTAGGTTTGAGCTCGTAATACACAGTGTTCATCACACTAATAGGATGTCCTCCGTTGAGCCTGACACCCAAAACAAATTCGGCAACATAAATACGTGTCGTTATAGTGGCTTCCACTCTTTTCGGTGGCCAATTGATATGTTTTGGGAGCTCTATATTAAAGTTGAAAAAGAGCTTTGTTTTTAAGTTTTCTACCTTTGGTGGTTTTACTTTGGAGGAATCAGAGATTCCTGAAACTTTGAGAGCCTCTTTGATTGGTACAAAACTAAATCCAATTAGATTTGATTGTTGGGTATTCACGAATGCTCTATCACCCATCCACACCCAATCTTCTTTGCTTTTGTGCTTTTTGAAGAAATTTGCTTCACCAATCAAATGCCAATCCTTGCGCCGTTTTAGTCTGCCTTCAGTGAAGTGAAAACCAAGTTTGCCGTTGATGTGGTATCCCCAAGGAGGCAACATTTTTCTAGCTTTTCTCGTCATGAACATTCGTTCGATGTGTCGTAAGGGCATTAATCGACGAGCAAGGGGAGAGCCGGGATACATCCTCTCGTCAAAGAGCCCCAGCAAATCTTTACCAAGTTTTTCGCAAGTTCTTTTGTTTAGACCCATCTTGGCAATGGCTTCTAACATATTTAACTTAGCGCCCTTTTCTCCTTTTTGCTGGGCGTCAAAAATGGCACGCTCTCGAGCGATTTCATTTAATCCTCTCTTTAAAACCTCTGGGCTGATTGAGTCTATGGGGCTCAAAACCTCAGCCAATCTTTTGCTGGGATCGAGTAAAAACAGATGGCCATCACTTTTTCCGCTTCTGACACGTAAAAGGCGTGGCTCATAAATTTTGTTACCCAAACTCATTGTGAAGCGTTTTTGTTCACCTTCAGCTTTGTCCAGCAATTCAGCCAACTTGACCTTGATTTCATTGGCAGTAATTCGATGACCTTTGGTTGTTAAGAGCTCAAAAAGGAAAGTTCCGCTCTTGCGGGGGCTATTGAGGTGGAAAGTTACTTTGTCAAAATCTACGAGTTCAACGCGCTGGACCAAAACGGGTTTGGATTTTTTGACCAGAGGTTGAGCAGGTGTTTTGTCTCCATAGAAAAAAGCGCCGGCAATAAAACCAAAGACAAAGGTGACAATAGCGACAATTGAGATAGTCACAATTGGCAGCTTGTCTGCTTTGGCGGTAGTGGCCAAAGGCGAAGAGCGTTTAACCGTTCTCTGTAAAGGGCGACGTCGACGTGGTAAAGGAGGAGCTGGTTGAACGGAAGATTCTGCTGTCATATCAAGACTGCTTTCAGCAGTATCATTCAAACCACTTCGCAACTCACTGCCTTGACGGGCTGTTGTTTCTACACAGAGCTTTTTACTAGCCGTTGTGTCGATGATTGCAGACATGTCATCCGAATAATCGACAGTGTCCGACATATCCATGTCCATGGTCATAGTTGCACCTGCTGGCAGCTCACTCGCCTTGTCTGAGAGCTCAGTGGCCATCTTCCTCAAGCGCATTGAAATCATCCGTGCAGGTCCAGGGCGAGCCTCTGGATCACGAACGAGCAAACTATCAACGAGAATGGCCAATTCTGCGGGGGCTCTCGGAGCGATGTCGCCAAGACAGGGTGGATCTTCGTGGATTTTGGTAGCAAGAATGTCTTGCACAGTTTCACCTAAATAGGGAGGGCGACGAGCCGCCATCTCAAACAGCATGACTCCAATGGCGTAAAGATCAGAGGCTTTTTGTCCTTTTGCCTGAGTAATCTGTTCAGGCGCCATATATAATGGAGTACCCAATAT
>CAZXTJ010000252.1:0-10803 GCA_964643655.1 uncultured bacterium | reverse complement strand
CGGCAGCAGGGGTTCGAGTCCCCTTGGGGGTACCATCAATATAGGAACCCGTCTACCAAAAGGTAGGCGGGTTCTTTCTCTGTAGCCTCATTTTCAAAGGAAGACCAGCAAATGACAACAATCCGCCTAGCTACCTTCGAAGAGACAGCAGGTCTACTCGTCTTCGCTCTGATAATGGGACTATGGGCCTTGGTCTTAAAAGGCCTCATCGACATCTCTGAAAAAGAGGCAAGCATATATTCGGCATTTGTTGTCCTTGCAGGTTTGTTCTACCTGACTGCTTTTGCCCTGCTCCATTTTCAACTAACAGAACATATCGAGTTTCTCCTCAACAGCCTCCACGTAACAATCAGAATATTCTTTGCCTCTCTCTACTTCTTGGGAGTGGGAGGAGTCGTTGGAGTCTTTCAAACACTAAATGAATATTTTCAGGATGAAATCGAAGGTGCTGAAGCTCTGAGAATCTGTGTCTGTTGCGCGGGTTTGACAGCATTGGCTGCGTTAGTTCTTTTCTACTACAACCTCGATAGTCATGTGGTTTTGCAGTGGATGTTCCCTGCCTACAAAATCTGATTTCGAATAGCCAAGTTCGACTTCTTGTTGTAATCTGTGCGATCAATTCAAGACTCCGTCTACCACAAGATAGGCGGCTTCTTTATATGCGACACTTCACGTAAAACACGCGAAAAGGGATATCACAGCCTTCGTCCACTCATTTTGAATATATATGAGAAAGAAAGGATGAAAAACAAGAAAGCGACGAGATATGAGCAGTGAAGTCAGGCAAGATGTGAAGTCTCCACGCTACTGCTTGTTCAAAAACCCTTCTATTGAAAAAAAGCCTGCAATCCTTGCCACATCCGAAGGTGTTGCACCTTTGGGATAAGGACCACTAGCTACCTTAGATTTTGTTTTTTGGGAAGCTCCGCTTTTGACGAGAAACTTGACCACATCTGCGTAGCCACGAAGAGCTGCTTCATGCAATGCAGTTACGCCGTCTTCACTTTCTGCGTCAATCTCAATGCCCGTTTTTAACACTATCTTCAATGCACCAAGGTTTCCGCTTTGCGCAACGTGACTTACAGGTGGAACTAAAAATCGCCCAGGAGTATTAAAATCGGCTTTTGCTTTCACCAAGGACTTTATAGTGGGTACATCTCCAACGAGACACAGAATGTGAACAGGAGACGTTCCATTGTTGGCAGCAAGGTTCACGTCTGCACCAGCTTTTATGAGGGCTTTCACTCCTTCGAGGGCGTCTAGGTACATGAAATGTTCGTGACAATAACTCTGACAGAGATGACGGATTGATCTGGCTGGAATTTTCTCTTTTTTACCATCTCTCGTAAATGAAAACTGACCTCGCTCAATATGGTATTCAACTGGTTCACCAGCAATCTCCCCTTTGAGTTCCCAATTGTCAACTCGCATCTCATGAGCCTTGAATGCGCAGCGAAACAGTGGAGTCACACCCTCTTTGTCCTGTGCGTTCACATTGGCTTTGGCTTTGACCAAGACCTTGATTGCTGGAGCAAAGGGCAAAGTCGTGCACGCCATATGCAAAGGAGTCAGTCCATTATTGTCTTGGGCCTCAATGTCTGCGCCCTTTTTTAGCAACTCCTTAATCATCCTTTTCATGACATCTTCATAAGGAATTTCAGCTGCCTGATGTAATGGTGTTTGTCCTGTGTGATTCTTGATGTTCACATTTGCATTAGCGCGAAAGAGAGTTTGCAGGCGATCCTTTTGACCACGAGTGACTGCAATGTTCAAGGGACTCAAACCATGACCATCTACTAAATCTACATTTGCCCCATTTTTTAACAGGAGATTTATAAGAGCTACGTTCCGCCTGAGGACTGCCAAGTTGAGAGGAGTGTTGCCGTTCCCATCAACCTCATTAACATTGGCACCATTAGATAGTGCTTCCTCCACTGCAGCCTGATGTTCACCATCCTGTATTTCAGCTATTAGAGGAGATCGTTTGCTGCACATCTCCCCTTGTACGAGTAAAGCCTGGGCAATACGCGGATCAACAGGATATTTCTTCAAAAAGGCATCTGGAGTCGTTGGTATCATTTGAGCCCCCTGCTTGTTTAGCATTCTTGTCACTTCAAGTTTGCCATGAAACAGATGAGCAGTTGAAGTCTCGATATCGCTACAACCGAACCGATCCAAAAATTTCAACCTATAAATTAGGGTATAAGCCTTTGCCAAAGCCTATTTTCATCTAGCCTGCCATGATGCTTTGATGTAATATGGCTGTCCCCATTTTGATGACATAATTGATACAGCTATAGGACAAGGTCAAACATGAAAAAACTCATTCTTCCATTTCTTTCTTTTATTCTTCTCACTCTTCCACTCACATCCTCTTGGGCAAGTGAAAAATCTGTTGCGAGGATATTGGCACAATACTCTGACCCTCGTTACAGAATATTTGAATCCTCTGAGTGTCAGAATGCCTTAAAAGAGGCTCGAAACAAGGGTTACCATTCCTTGCGGCCGGCTGTTCTCAAGTTGGCAGAGAGGCTTGCCATTGGTCGACTGAATAGGCGTTTGCGCAGAGAATGTTTCTTGACCTTGGCTAGCTTGGATGGCAAAGACCGCGAAAAAGAGCTCAGCAAGTTTCTCGTCATCAGAAGTGAAATCTGCCCTGACTCAGTTGAAGCCCTCATCAAACTTGGTACACCAGAAGCTTTGCTGATATTGGCAAACCACGTTCCCAATAGAGCAAAAAAATACGCTGAAATCATTGCCAAGTTCGGAACTCCGGCAGTGACGAAAATTTTTGCCCAGCAGTTGGGAAAGAGATTAGACGACGAAGCCAAGAGCAGTAGATGGCAGATGGGTATCTCTTTGGTTTTGTGGAGGCTGAAATGGCAACCGCAGACTGAGAAGGAGAGTGTACTCAACCTTATATACGTAAAATCCTTGGCTGCCAAAAAGAATCCAGATTATTCAAAAAGACGTGAACTCGTAAAACAATATAAAAAAGAGCTTGGTGACTTAGGAGTCAAAGCACTCCCTATTCTGGTTGAAATCGTTCGAAAGAACGTGACCAGGCTAGATTCCCTCGAAGAGGTAAAAAAGGCTATTACTGCCATATATGAGAAAAACAGGAAAGCCATCCCCAAAGAGTATGCAGCAGATGTTTACGTGGTCGTGCGTGACTGGAGAATGAAATACTCTTTGTTTTCAATGGGTATGGAAGTAGTACCACAGCTGAAATTTTATGCTTCATCAAATGACAAGCGAGCTAAATCTGCAGCCTCTCGATATATCAAAGTTATCACCAATGCCAACTACTTTGAGCTGAAAGCTCGTCAGGCCTCCACAGCTGTCATGGTTTTAATTGTGCTTTTTCTGGTCCTGGGCTGGTTATGTAGCTCTTTACCAAAAGCCCCTGCTGAAGTAACTATCGAAAGCTTGAGCGCCTTTTGTAAAAAAGCTGGTTCTGCAATTGAGAATGAGTGTTTCAAATCTCTAATTCTCTTGCTACTAGCCATTGTTTACACTTTCTTCGATTTTTCTAACCTCTATTTTCGCTCTCCCCATCTACACCACGGTTTGACAGCTTTTGATCAGGTTTATACTCACGGTTTCTTTTGGGTTCCTTTGATAGTCTCTGTGCTCGTTGTTGTGATCATATTGTTGATCGTGAACCCCTTCAACAAACGAGTTTCGAAGCTCAAGAATACGCTGTTCAGCAGTTTCAACTCACTCAACCCAAGTGACAAAGACCGCTTCTTGAAGCTGGAGTTGAGCAAAACGGATGTGAATGAAGAGGTTTTATCTACTCTTCTCTGTAATGAAACTCTTTCTGCCTACGCTGATCCCCAAAGAGCTTATCAACTGTTGATGTCTATGCAGGCAAGCAAGCTCGCCAAATATTACGACTTGAGGTTCATCAAACAGTGCAAGCTAGATGAATTATGGAAACCATTTGCTGAGCTAACAGAGGCTCATAAAATGAAGATTGGGCCAGAGGACATAGAAGACTTTGGTCCCGATTGGGAACATCCCTTCAAACACATTGAACCTGGTCTGCTCGTCAAAATCGAACGTGATTCTGCATTCGATTTCAAAGACTATTTCAGTATCTTTCCAAATGAACTGGCAACGCAGTTTGGGCAAGATTTAGAAAAGACGGTCAAAGAAGTAAGAGACAAGATATCTGGTCTGAAATTCCAGATGATATTCCCGCTATACCACCAAATCATTTTTGACGAGTCTTTTGAGAAGATGCGCATTCAAGAATTTACATGCATCAAGTTCAATAAAGAAATTTCCGGTGGGTATGAAGAGACTACTGTGACGCGACTGATGAACTATACCTACTCGAAAGAGCGACTAGAGTCCTTCTCTATCGATATCTGCGGCTATATAAAAGACGAAGACGAAACTCCGAAAGAGGATTGATCAGCTTTCGTCCACAACATCTAACCCCATGAATGTAGCTACATCATTGGCAAAAGGGATCCAAGAGCTGGTGACGATTCTGCGTCTTCGCCTTGCAACCGCACTGTGAAATGAGAAGAGCTACCCTTTCTACTCTTATGAAAGTACTTCACTGTTATAGCCGAGAAGGAGTCAAATCCATACTCTGTCTCAGAGTGTTTGCCAAAGTCTCTTGACCAGGCAGTCACGACCATCTCACGACGATCAATCTTCAGTCCATTGCTGTGCGAGAAAATCCACAGACCAAAAACTGCGATAGCCACACCAAATGGTAGGGAGACTATATTCGTTATAACACCGACGAACCAAGGCATGCCTGCCCAGCCAAGGAAGTAGGCTATCATTGGTCCAAATCCGAGGATCAGACCACCGATTACGAAACTTCCGCCAACAACAGGACTCCAAGATGAAGTATTGTCTATCTCAAAGAGGTCATCCTCTTTTGTGATACCCATCACTTACTAAGCAACTTCTGAAAGGGAGGATAGTCCAGTAATAGCTTCAGAGTGTCGTCTTCCTTGGCATAGTCAACATTCTCAGGACAATAAATAAGGGACTTTTCAAAGTGTTTGAAAGCTTCATCCAATCGTCCCAGCTGTGTGCAACAGCAAGCGGCGTTGTAATAACCTAGATCCTCTGCTGGATTTAGCTCTTGCACCATAATGTGATAGGGAAGAGCTTCTTCGTGTCTTTTCAAGCCATCAAGAACGGTCCCAAATTCCGCACAAATCCAACCGTCTCTTGGTGTCATTTCAATCATCTTGTCGAGAAGAGCGAGCTTCTCCGTGTAGGCATCTGCAGCCAATGCTTCATACTGTGCAAAAACTACTTTGCAAGGTGAAAAGAGAAATCTCTTCTGAGGGTATTTGCCTTTGAGCTCTTTGAATGTTTCGTATGTAATGGCATTCCAACGAAGATCAACAAACTCCAGCTCAGGCAATTCATCAAAGAAATTTTCCGGTAAACCCTTCAAAGAGTTTATGGAGAGATCCAACCACTCAAGCTTCTTCAGATTGAACAATCCAGCAGGTAATTCACTGAGTTCGTTTTCCGATATTTCGAGGGCACGTAGCGATTTCATCTCTGGTAACTGAAAGTCTTCAAACTTGCCGAATCCATTTTCTCTCAGTACCGCAACCTGCAAGTTTGGCAAAGAGTTCAATAACTCCAAGTCTTCTCTAATGCGTGCACCACGTTTACAAAACTGCACGGATAGGACTCTATCAGAATGCGCCCTCATTGCATCCACATTCTCAAAGACTATTGCGGAGGGTAGCTTGGCGAACCATGCGTTGTAACTCAATTGTTCCTCTTGATAAGCGCTCAACGCAGCTTTTCTGATTTTTTCTGACTCTTTGTAAAGAGCGTTCAATCGCACTACGCTCTCACATTCATGCAACTTATCCTCATACGATATTTGGTAATACTGCCACTGATCAAAAGTAACCTTTATTGCTTTTGCTGTTCTCTGAAGACTCTTGCTCAGGTCCACCCTTGCCAAGGAATCATCAACAGCTAAGAGTCTGGGCCACGCCTTGTTCCCGCCAAAACGCCTTCCCAATCCGTTGTAATGCTCGAGAACATCTACATCAGCCATGTCATAGATGCGCTCGGGCACTGACATTTCATCAAGAATTCGAAGAGCCTCTTCTGCCTTCTTTTTACTCTCTTCTTCCTTGGACTCGTCACATAGTCTCACCAACTCTTGATTAGTCTCATAAGCAAGGCGATAACTTGCTGTAGCTTCTAGTGCACGGGCGTGAACCATTTTGGCTTCGATTACGTCAGGCAGGAACCAGAGTCTTTTGTCTTCGGGAAAGTGAGATAGAGCTGAGTATGTCTTGGCTAGAGCCTCTTCACTTTTATCTTTGGCTAAAAGCTCTTCGGCTTCTGAAATGGCATCTTTCACCATCCCCATAATGACAGAAGAACATTTCGTGGCAACCCAATCAATGAAAGCCGCTACATCACCATCGCCCTTGATCTGAAAATCACATGAAGCGTTTACATCCCAGAGCTCATCTGCAGAGTACGGCAGTTTCCAATCGTAGAGTTCGAAATATGAACCATCTGGACCTTGGAATGACCAAATGCCCTTGATGTCGTCGCCATCACCAGATTTTGGTTTACTGAACCAGAATGCCAGCATTGCAGGTGGGCAACAAATGGCGTCTATGCCTTTTTCGCGTTTGCAATCAGATTTTCTTCTATCTGCTATTTGAAATTCCAAAGTTATCCCCCAATCGAAAGCGTTTATGGATAACTGACGATGAGGATACTACGTCATCATAGGCTGTTGAAAGGCCTACCAGACGTTTACATAACCAACTGTTGCACCTAGGAATGCACCAGTTAGAGGTGTATTGTAGGTACCGACAAAGCTACCTACTGAGATTGCCAAGGTCGCTAGACCGTAACCAATGCAGCAACAGACAGAAATGATACCTACAGTTTTGATTGTTTTTACTATTGTATTCATTCTCTCCACCCTTCCCGAGCACCTCGGTCCAAGAGTCGCATTTTGCTCTCGTACCCTTACGACTCATTTGAAAGAACGGTGGTTTGAAGTCTACCCCTCGTTTTTTTTCACGAAACTGGCTGGGTAGTCATGTTCCTATTTATCGATACAAAACCTGGTGATCTATGTACCGCTCGATCACTGAAGGAACAAACTCTTTGAGCGACTTTCCTTCTTTGACTCGCTTTCGAATGGCTGTCGATGAAAGTGATTCGCGGCCAAGTTTTTCCAGTTGGTAACGACCGTGGCGGTCTTTCCATTTCTTCAGCAAATTCTTGTCTATCTCGTAGCCTTTTCTTTCGATGACAACTATATTCCGTCTCTCCTTTTTATCTGGATAAGCTTCGTAGGAGAGGAACTTGTTGAATGAATCTATGCCCATGATTTGGTAGAGAGTGGCTTCAGGTTTCATGGTTTTTAATACTTCACGAATTAGGAATGGCACCCATCCTTTTGGACCACCCTTTTTAAAAGCACTTTCCACTGTTTTGCGGTCAACGACATCTACTTCCTTGTAGCGAAAAGCCAAGGCTCGAGTCATAGCAAGTCGTTGGTCATAAGTTGAAGCACCTGGTTTGTTGCGTGCTTTGCGGTTGGCAACCATATAAACCTTGTCTACATCCAAAACTCTTTTGCCATCTAGCGCAATGGAGAGGTGGGCAAGATGGGGAGGATCAAAGGTTCCAAAGTAGATGGCCACATCTCCTTGGGCTGCAAACAATGAAAAGGGAAGATAAAAAGCTAGGGAAAATGTGATTGTCAGGGAGATGTATGTTTTCACGTAAATCCTCCTCCAAAAGATGAACCTTGAAGCAAATTAATACTACAAGTTCATGTCTCAGAGAAAGTCAGCCACGCTTTTTTGCTGCCTTTTCGTACAGCTTGGCAAAATAAGCAGAGAAACTCTGGACAATCTTGGGATTGTTTACCAAGCAGTTGACCTGGTGATTGACTTCCACGTCACCACGAGACCAATTGGTTGAACCGAGAATTAGAGAGCAGCTCTTTGGATCTTTCGAGTCGGCAATGATGAGCTTGCAATGGGATATTTTCTCAGGAGAATCCAACCTGATAAATATGGGTCCCTGCGCCCTCAGCCATCGAACTGACTCTTCGGTGAAGTCGTTTAGGTATTGAGCAAAACCGCTCTTTTCTAAATACACTTCCACTCGAACTCCCCTTTGGGCTGCCTTTGCCAAGGCTGAATACAAACGAGTCGTTGGAGTACCTTGAGGTCCATTACGACGTGCAAAGAAGTAAGTAGATACTTGCAGTGTTTTTTTGGCTGAATTGATGAGCTTTATGGCCTTCTCAACGAAAAGTCTGTCTGTAAAGATGCTCGTATCTCCATCTTCGATGGTGCAGGAAAGATTGACGTCTTTATGAGGAGAAGATTTTAACCGACGCAAGTATCTCCATAACATCCTGTTGGCTTTTTGGGAGTGCAAGAGCAAATTTGACTCATGGTTGTTTTTCATCGAGTTATTGGAGAGATTTGTCGAACCAAAGAGCACTTGGTCATAATCGACGAGGACCAGCTTTGTGTGAACGACTTTATTATCCGTGGAAAAAGATACCTTTACACCAGCTCGTTTGAGAATTTTGGCTGAAAGATGATTTCTTGGACCGATGAGTTTTTTGTGTCCTTCTAGGACAACATCGACCTTAACTCCCCTTTTAACGGCTTTACACAAAGAACGTGTCACTTTGCGGCCCATACCTCTTTCAGAGAAGAGACATAGCTGTACCAGCCCAATTCGTTTGTTTGCTCCATCTATGAGTTTCATCAGAGTTGGGTAATACTGTTGATCCAGCACTGGCTCAAACTGTTTGGCCAGACTCTGGGAACAGCAAAACAAGGAAACCGTGGACAAAACTACAGATACTAGCAACAGAGCGTTTGTTCTCATCTCGTGAACCTCCATAGTTTATGTTTAGCAGAGATTCTGGAATGAGTGAAGGTACACTTACTCATCTCACCTATGAGCTACGTTGATACTTATCTCTTCTCGAGAAATTTGTCTTCGAGCTCATAATCAGATTGAACATTGCTACATATTTCAGTAGGAGCGCTTCGTTCCCACTCAATCGTACGTTTGAGCGTCTCTTCAAATGGAATGGGTTCTTTGAAACCGAGTTCCCTGCGTAAACGCTCTGAAGAGGTGAGCAAATGATGAGAGAAGTTCATGTCACTTTGCAGCTTCTTTGGCAGTTCAGAGCTGGCACAACGGAGAACAGAAACATCGCTACCACAGCTTTTTGTCACCAGAGTGGCCCACTGCTCTTCTGTATAATCCAACTCGTCGGCAACATTGAATATCTGCCCAGCTGCTTTGTCGTGCATTGCAGCTAGAGCGATTGCCCAAGCAACATTTTTTACATAACCGCGAGTTGTTTTCCAAGCAGCCAGTTTCTCTTCCATTATGATATGAGGACGTTTGTCGTCAGCTCTTTTCACATAGGGCAATAACCTGTGCTGCCCATCACCAGGACCATGGACCATTGGTAGACGAAGGACAGTTCCCTGCAATCGCTCGCTGTTCATTATTATCTCTTCAGCTGGAATCTTGTCATAATCGTCAACATAACCACCTGAAGGCAGCATTTTACGATAAGGATAGCGAGATTGACGAAGGGGAGCATCTTCACCTAGAGGTGATTCGTCTACATCTCCCTCTTCCTTGCCAATGAGTTTCCCGTATGAGCTGTAAACATCACAGCTCGATATGAGTACGAGTCGTTTGGCGATTGGTGACATGACTTCGCAAAGAGATTTGGCATCATTTTCACAAAGACAAATCATATCCACAACGACTTGGGGGGCAAAATCTTCTATAGCTTTCACGTGCTGATGTATTTCTTTACGGCAACCCAGAAGCTCTTTTGTGCCAGCAGGCAAGTCGCATTGTGATTTTCCACGATGAAAGACAGCCACATTGTGGCCATCTTCCACAAGATAACGGACTACATGTGGTCCCATAAAACGGGTACCACCAATGATGAGAATGTTCATAGGTGCTTAATAGGCTCTATCCCAGCGTCTGAGAGCCTTCTCCATTTCAGCCAGAACTCTTTTCTTTTCCTTGGCCGAACTCAAATCCGATTTGCGAAGTTTACCAGCCTTATTACGAATCTTGGCGAAGGCTTTGTTTTCGTCCATTTTTCGCAGGATGTCGGCAATTGGATGACAATGATGTTTTACAGGTGGATTGGGCAGGATGAACCTTCCTGAACCAATGGCATCAACGCGGCTATAAGAGTAAGTGTCGAAGCTCAACTTACCTGGCAACACTTTTAATGTCTTCAAAGAACGGACCAATGCCAAGGCTGAGGGCGGTTCATCGGCATTGCGAAGACAATCGAGCAGAGCTTTTCCAGCTTCAGCCAATACCAGTTCAGCCTCTGAGGGTTCCCAATAATCAGGTTGACCCAACCAAGGTTTGCCTGGCAGCTGCTGGCCTGGTTTAGCTTGGGCTGCATTACGGGCTTTGCGGAATGCTGCAACGAGAGGACCCAGTTCTCTCTTTCTTGCCATTGAGCGGTATTTGCTTCTTGTGCCTACAGGGACAGGTGGCTGAGGTTGGCCAAGGGGACCTTCGCTCAGTCGGGCTTTGGCATAAAGGTCAGGCAATGTTGGTCTATCAGGCTTTTTGAAAGTACTCTTCTCACTTTTCCTGATGGCGTTGTAAACACGCTTTATCCATTTTCCACTGCCAGCCACATAGAGAGCCCCAGATTGATAGTAAAAAGTGAGTGCTGATGGTGGCAGCTCATCTTTGGGAACAACACGTTGTAGTAGCTCTATGTCTTTGTCTCGGAACCCC
>CAZXTJ010000251.1:0-10829 GCA_964643655.1 uncultured bacterium | reverse complement strand
AATGTCCGTAAGTGTCACAAAACGAAGACGTTCTCCAGGGTGAGCTGAAAGTTTCACCTCTATGAGCTCAGGAGCAAAATGTGTCTCTGTTCGTGGTTCTTTTACTTCCGGTGCAACACCACCGGGAAATGCCCTGAGAAGCTGCTGAGGGATGGGTAAAGGCCCACTATGTACAAAGGAAACGCAAAGCAGCAAAAAGAAGAGTAGCTCTGTGAAAGTCCTCATTGAGGTGAAGTCACACCATCCGCTCTTTCAACTAGATTTTCGAGTTTTCCATTTAACTTCTTGGGCAGGGAATCCCTTTTGAATTGTTTCCAGCTGTAAAAAACTCGCTTCTTCTTATTACCCTTTGGATCTTCATGCAAAGTTAGTTTGACGTTGAAAGTACCAGGACCTTGGCAATCCTCTAAGGTATATTTGGTCAGACCTTTTAGTTTGCTGTGGGGAAACCAATAAACCATGCGGCCCAAGAGTGCCTTGTAGAAGAAGAACTCGTCTACCTCTTTGTAATATTCCAAGTTGGCATAGATGGCTACACCCTTTTTGGTGAAATAGTAGATTTCATATTTTGCTCTGTCATCGACGGGGAACTTGTCGAAGAAAGGTCTGTCGACGAGATATTTGCCCAAACCTGTGAGTTCAGAATCAGTGTTGGGTCCCTTTACATCAAATTCCAAGTCACTGGTGGGGTAAGAAAGGTAAGCTCCGCCCAACAGTGTTACGAGGAGACAGAGGCAGACAAGGGGGTGACGACGAAGGCAGTTTTCCAAAGCGTCGTCCAGTTTTCCCAATAGGTTCATAATCGCTGAAAACATTGTGACCTCCATTTAGCAAAAATCTATGCTCACCCTCACAGCATAGATTATTTAGAGACTTCTCTCAATGCAGGTAGTGTAGAATGGTGCTGCACTCAAATAGCGATAGAGGAGGGCGACTTGTATCTCAAGCCGATAATCGTCTGTGATGATGAAGAGAACTTGGCCCAAATGCTCGTCGAACTGCTCGAAGAAGCAGGATTTAGTGCTCTTGCTGTCCACGAAGGACGTGATGTCCGTCGTTCCATACAGGAAACTGGCTCAGAGATAGTCATCCTCGATGTTGGCTTGCCTGACATTGATGGTATTGAGTTGTTAGAGGGCCTGAAAAGAGAAGAGCGTTTACTGGGCCGTCGTTTGCGGGTCATTGTTCTTACGGGGCAAAAAGACGCTTCTTTGCAAGAGCGAGCCATGGAGGCAGGTGCTTTTTACTTTTTTGCCAAACCAACGGTTTTTCAGAAACTATTGGCCCAAGTAGAGTTGGCTGTTGAGCAGGTAGAACAGGACTTGTCGCGCTTTGACGATGCCATGAGAATTGACAGTTCCCCTGAGGAATTGTTTGACCATCTCGTTGAACTGTCTTTGGATGAAGCTCCCAAATTGACGGCTATGCGTTTTGTCCTAGACAGGCGCACAGTCGTCAAATCAGCGCCAGAAATGTCGGGAGTCATCGTCCTGCGCGATGACGAGGCTCGCCCCCTTCATCTCGAATGGGCAACCAATATAATGCAAAGGCTCACTTACTTCGAAGCGCTCGAACCTTCACAATGTCCCATTTCACGAGCAGCTCGCACCTTTGAATATGTATTGTCAGACGATCCTCTAATGGCAGGAACGGTCTTTGACAAATTGTTCAATGAACTAGGTGGTTTTCCGCTGTTAATGAGTCGTGCTCCTGAAGGTTCCAAATATTTCTCTCTCTCTGAGGGCAAAATAGGTGAAGACAAAGATGAAGCCATAACTTCGCCTAGATCTGAAAGAAAAGCGACAGATTTGAAAAAAGCTGAAGAAATGGTTGCCGCTTCACCTGAAGATCCCAATCTTCGAGATTGGCTGGCCTTTCAATATTACAGCCAAGGTTTTTATCAAAAGGCCATCACTGCCTATCAATATTTTGTTGATTGCAGTTCGGCCAAGGATGAGCATTTTTTCTATCTTGGTAATGCTCACTATAAAAATGGTGATGTTAACCAAGCGCTCGTTCACTGGCAGAAAGTCGTTGATCTCCAACACAACGTGAAGTTGGCTCGCAAAGCTTCACTGAGGATTAATGCTGCAAAAATGAAGGCCCAAAAAAAATCCCCGGCCAAAGCCGGGGGGAACTAAAGGGATGGGTCACTGTTGGAGAGTAGGAAGAGAAGCCACTACGACGAGGGGAGACGTAGCTGGCTCAGTCACAGTCGTTGATTGGACGAGTTTAGAAACACCAGGAATGCGAATGGACTGACCACCATGGACATATCCATTGGGGATGATGAGTAAAGCCATCAATACTACGAGGCTGAATACGATGGTCTGATCGTTCATCCTGAAGTTCCTTTCCAAGTCGGGAAAAGACTATTCAAGATAAATGCCAGTTGACGAAATGCGCCTTTAAAAGGGTGTTGCCCCTGATGGGATCAATTCGAGCAATCAAAACCGTTCCGAAGTGGGACAAGAGCTGTTCAACTTGTGAACAGTTGGCTCAAGCCATCAATAACCAAGTAATTGCCGTTGTGATGGCAGCAATGTGAAAGAGGGAAAGCATACGATAGATATTGACCACTCGTGCTGCTCCTATTTCGGAAAAGGTGGCATCTGGTTCCGAACAGAGGTGACTGAGGACCTCAAAGTTGAGGACGAACTCAGCAAAAACTAAAGTTGCGCCCACTAAACCCAGGGCAAAATTGACGTATACGCGGATTCCAAGCCAATAGATGAGGATGGCAAGGCTCATGAGCGCTACAAAAAAGCGTGTATGGCGACCAAAACGAGAGAGGTCGATTTGAAACTCATCGTCTTCGAACTCTTTGAAAGCTTCCACAATGCCAGCTCTCAGAATTTCGGCAGTTTCACCACAGCGACGGAAACTGAAGATACAGAGTCCTAAAATGGCAGTAGAAACGCCAATCAAAGCCAAACGATATAGTTCTATACCGGCGAGATGGTTCAGGAGAAACAAAGAAGTTATGATGAGTGCGACTACTTTGGAGCCAAAGTTCACGCTGAGTGTATCCTTCCAAGTTCGATGTGCTTACTCGCCAGATGGCGACATGAAGGTAAATCGGCTGACTCTGTAGTCTGAATTAGGCTTTAATACAGGGCTTACAGAAGTTTGCCCATAAAAAGAAAACTTGTCATATTGTCTTCAGAATATTGACTAGAAGGCTCTTATTTGTTACATTTGCACTCCGTCGAAGGAGAGGTTCCTGTGTTCAAAGAAAATGATGCTGTTGTACATCCAGCCCATGGCGTTGGTGTTGTAAGAAAAATCAAGAATGAGTTCATCTCTGGTCGAGAGACCCTTTATTACGTCATCGAGTTTCCTCTCAACGAGATAGATAAAGTTCTCGTTCCTGTGGAAAACGCTGATAATGTAGGTTTGCGTGGTATCGTTAGCGAAGCAGTCATTTTGCAAGTGCTGAAGATTATCACCGATACAGAAGGTCAATACCTGAAACTCGTCGAAGACGAGAGTTTCCACAAGAGGCACAAAGAGTATGTTGATCGTGTACAAAGCGGCGACATCATCGAAGTGGCTCAAGTATTCAAGACACTACTCGAGCGCTCACGAGAAAAAGATCTCGGTTTGAAAGAGAAATTCCTCATGGAGCGTGCTGAGAAGATGCTCCTTGGCGAGTTGGCTTTTGCTCGCAAAATCTCGTTGGACAACGCGCGCGAAATCCTCATCAGCAGTAAGTTCTAAAAGTGCTGAAAGCCCTGGCTCGTGCTAAGGTAAATCCTTTTTTGCGTGTCTTGCCTCCGCGCAAAAACGGTTTTCACGACATTGTATCTCTCTTCCTCTCTATCGATTTGGCAGACGAGTTACACCTCTCTCCTGGCAAGACTGGTGATAAACGACTCCTTGTCGAATACAGCTCCTCTTTTTTAACAGAGCAGGGTATGGCCTTGGACGATAGCAATCTCGTCCTCAAGGCTGAGAGCCTTTTTTATGAAGAGATCAAGGAAGAAGCTCCACCCCTCCAATGGCAGCTTCTCAAACGCATCCCCCTTGCTAGCGGACTGGGTGGAGGTAGTGCTGACGCGGCAGCAGCCTTACTGCTCCTCAATGAAAAAAACTCCAATAGATTGAGCGAAGAAGAGTTACACAGTGTGGCTGCCAAAGTAGGAGCTGATGTGCCATTTTGCCTTTCTGGTGGCACGGCTCTCGTCACAGGCATTGGTGATAAAATCGAACATCTATCTCCACTGCCTAAAATGGGAGTGGTCTTGCTTCGTCCCCTTGAAGGAATGCCTACACCTGAGGCCTATGGAGCTTTGGACAAGCGATATGGCTGGGAAAAGGGAGTTGGAGACAAAAAGGTAAAAGGAGCGACAGAAGGGGCAACAGCACGTTTGACTGCACTTTTGGAGCGCCTATCCACTCTCAACATGAAAGCGGCCGGTCCTCTCGTCGACAATGACTTTCAGGATTTGCTCAAAGGAGAGTTGCCTGTCATCGATGATTTGCTCAAGCTCCTGGAGCAGGCTGGCGCTCTCGTCAAATTTCTTACGGGTTCTGGTTCCTGCGTTGCTGCCATTTTGGAAGATGAGCAGCGAGCGAAAGAACTTTTGACCAAAGTGAACTCTCATCCTTCTGTAGCATGGAGCGCCACATGTTCCATTGCTTCCCTTGGTGCCGAGCTGGTAGAAACGAAAGACGAATAAGTAAAAAATCGGCGGAGGGAGTCAGCGTGGAAGCGCGACCAAGAGGTGTGGCCATCCTTGGTGCCACAGGATCTATTGGCCAGAGCGCCTTAGATGTCATCAGGCAGAACAAAGACAGATTTAATGTGACAGCACTTGCCGTCCGTCGTCGCTGGCAACCTTTGCTTCAGTTGGCTGAGGAATTTGATCCTGATGTTCTTTGTGTTTATGACGAAGAAGCGTGTTCTACTGTGGGCACACAATTGCCAGAGAAATATAAAAAGCGATTGGTTTGTGGCTCCAATGGTCTCAACGAAGCTGCTCGTGCACCAGGGACCGATATTTGTCTTTCAGCTTGTTCTGGTGCTGTTGGCTTATCCTCAACCATCGCCGCCATAGAAGCTGGCATTGACGTGGCTTTGGCCAACAAAGAGGTTCTCGTCGCTGGTGGAGAGCTCGTCACATCTTTGGCCCGTGAGAACAATGTGCGCATTCTTCCCGTCGATTCTGAGCATTCAGCCATTTTTCAGTGCATCAGAAATGAAGGCCGAGCTGTTGCATCCATCGTCCTCACAGCTTCTGGTGGGCCTTTTAGAGGATATGACCATCAGAAACTAGCCAAGGTTGGTGTCGAAGACGCCCTCAAACATCCCAATTGGAGCATGGGCAAAAAGATAACAATCGATTCTGCCAGCATGATGAACAAAGGCTTGGAGGTCATCGAAGCTCGTTGGTTGTTTGGTTTGGATTACGATGACATCAGAGTTGTCATTCATCCTCAATCCATCATCCATTCCCTCGTCGAGTTTCGTGACAGTTCAGTCTTGGCTCAAATGGGACCACCTGACATGCGCTTGCCCATCCAATATGCACTCACTTACCCCCTCCGCGTAGAGGCCAACTATCTTCGTCGTCTTGATTTGGTCGATGTTGGCACCTTGACCTTTGAAGAACCAGATCATGAGAACTTTCCCAGTCTAGATTTGGCATATCAAGCTGGGCGAGAGGGAAAGTCTTATCCTGCAGTGCTCAATGGGGCCAATGAGGTGGCTGTTGAGGCATTTTTGGAGAAACGAATCAGGTTTCTCGAAATCCCACGTGTAGTAGAAGCCGCTCTAGATGAGCATAAAGGCCTTGCTGTAGATGTCCTGGACAATATACTCCAGGCTGACAAGTGGGCTCGTCAACATGCAAGTGCAACAATTGCCACATTAGGGTAGGACATTTTCATCCAAGTAACTCTTGCTTCCTCCTTTCTTCTTTAAATATAATGGAGCCCTATACATGTATAAGAAACAAGGAGGTCTACTGTGTCCTATCGAATGGGCTTGGGGTATGATCTTCATCGGCTTCGTGAAGGTAGAAAACTCTATCTCGGTGGTGTTGAAATCCCTTATGAGAAGGGTTTAGAAGGACACTCCGATGCCGATGTACTCATCCATGCACTTTGTGATGCATTGTTGGGCGCCATTGCAGATGGTGATATAGGCACACATTTCCCTCCAGAAGACGAAACCTACAGAGGAGTACGTTCCACCATCCTTCTCGAAAGAGTCATGGAGCGCCTTTGGGCAAAAGGTTTCATAGTAGAAAATGTGGATGTAGTGGTTGTGGCACAAGCTCCCAAACTGGCCCCCTATCGTGAGGAAATGATATCCGTCATGGCACCTCTCATTGGTGTGCAAGCAGACAGAGTATCCATCAAAGCAACGACGACAGAAGGTCTCGGTCCTGAAGGTCGTGGTGAAGCCATTAGTGCAAAAGCAATCGTTCTCGTCCAATCTGTCAGCAAAGAGGAGCACAGCCTCACGTGGTAATAAAATCGACAGCCGAAGCAGCGGCGATGCTCGAAAAGGTGTCCCAGAACCCTGGGCTCTTGAAACAGCTCAAGCGGGGGCAACTGAGTTCTTTGGCAGCTGAGATACGCCATCGAATAATTGAAGTGGTGGCAACGAACGGCGGTCATTTGGCACCAAATTTAGGTGTCGTAGAATTGACCTTGGCTCTCATCTCTTGTCTCAATTTGCCTGAAGATGAAGTCCTTTGGGATGTTGGTCATCAATGTTATCCCTGGAAACTTCTCACAGGAAGGTCCAAAGAGTTTTCCACCATTAGGACCAAAGGTGGATTGGCCGGTTTTCCAAAACGGGCAGAAAGTCCCTATGATGTTTTTGACACAGGCCATTCGGCAACATCAATTTCTGCAGCTTTGGGCAAGCTGAAAGTACGTGACTTAAAAGGTGAAAGACGCAATATCGTCTCTGTCATTGGTGATGGCGCTCTCACAGGTGGTTTGGCTCTAGAGGGTTTGAACCACGCTGGCAGGCTGGGTTCCAAATTCCTCTGCATTCTCAATGACAACACTATGTCCATAGATCCCAATGTGGGCGCCTTTTCTCGCTATCTGAACAAAATTCGAACAGAACCTTTTTATCGCGACAACAGAGATTATGCTCGAGATTTGATCAAGTCTGTACCGAGAATTGGCAGCAGGCTTTATAACATCGTTGCCAAATTGGAAGGCAGTCTGAAATATCTCGTCGTACCAGGAGTCGTCTTCGAAGAGTTGGGTTTTACCTACCTTGGGCCTGTCGATGGTCATAACATCGAGTTGTTGCAAGAGACATTCTCTGAAGCATTACAACAAGATTCCAAACCTGTTCTCGTTCATGTGAAAACAGAAAAGGGAAAAGGTTATGAACCAGCCGAGCTGAACAAACCTTCTTTTCACGGAACAGGTCCATTCGACAAGGCAAACGGAAAGAAGGTTGCCAAACCGGGCCCACCTTCTTACACCTCCGTTTTTGGCAAAACCATTGTTGAATTGGCCAAGAAGGATGAGCGTGTTTGTGCCATTACTGCAGCTATGGCTCAGGGCACTGGCCTCGTGGAATTCAGCAAAGAGTTTCCCAAAAGATTCTTTGATGTGGGTATAGCAGAACAGCATGCAGTTACATTGGCTGCAGGTATGGCTTCAGAGGGTTATAAACCTGTCGTGGCCATCTATTCCACATTTTTGCAGAGGGCATACGACCAAGTTGTGCATGATGTCTGTTTGCAAGAGCTGCCCGTTGTTTTTGCCATTGACAGAGGCGGACTGGTAGGCGAAGACGGACCTACCCATCACGGCGCTTTTGACCTTTCATTCCTACGACACGTTCCCAATATGGTTTTGATGGCTCCAAAAGATGAGGCTGAGTTGCAATCCATGGTTGCCTCGGCAATCGAATATGAGAAACCTGCTGCTCTTCGCTATCCTCGTGGTGCTGGACTGGGAGTTGATTTAGCTGAAGAGATAGAGACTATTCCTCTTGGCGTAGCTGAGTGGTTGCGGGAAGGAAAAGACATTGCCATCTTGGCTATTGGTGCTCCTGTGGCCAAAGCGCAAGAAGCAGCTGAGCAGCTCACTCAACGTGGCCATTCAGTTTCCGTTGTCAATGCAAGGTTTGTCAAACCTCTGGATAAAGGTATGCTCAATGATTTGGCAGCTTTGAATTGTCCTATCATAACCGTAGAAGAGAATGCCCTTGCCGGAGGTTTTGGCTCAGCAGTCCTAGAGTATTACGAGATGGTCGGACTGGACGTAAGGGTAAAAAGGATTGGTATACCCGACAAGTTCATCGCCCATGGCTCAGTCAAAGAGTTGCATGCAGAGCTTGGCCTCACTACAGAGGGAATTCTGCAAGAGGCACTCAAGTTACTGACCAATCCCACTGCACGAGAGGAGGTGGCAGGCATCAAGGAAACCATTTCGCCTGATGCATAAGTTATGGAAGAACATGCACCTGTCATCCCAGAAAGTGTGAAGGGTAACGAGCAAGTCAGCGTTAGCGCTGAGTTCTATCGAAAACTGACGCAGCAAATCGTCCAAAAAGACAACATCATCAAACTTCTTCGTTTGCAAGTAGAGAACCTCAAAGCAGGAGGTGCTGCTGACTCATCTGCTGTTGATGATATGAGGCAACAGATAGCAGAGTTGGAAGCTCAGTTAGAAGCAGAAAAGAGGCGAATTCGGCGCCACGTTCGCGAAGACGGATTTGCAGAAGACGAAAGAGCCGAATTGCTCGAAGAGGCTGCTGGTTTGCGCTCCAACTTGGCCGCCAATGAAGAAAAGGTAAATGAGCTCATCGAAGAACGTGACGAGCTAGCACGGCGAGTCGTGGGATTGAGCGATGAGTTGGTGGAGATAAGGCAAGAACTCGAAGAGGCTAGAGATGATGATGGTGAAGATGAAGAGTATCTTCAGACCATTGAGGCAATAAAAAATGAATTGGCCGAAGCTCTTCGAGAGCGAGACGAACTACGCAAAGAAAATACACGTTTGCATGAACGACTCGATGAAGCCAAACAAGAGTGTTCTGCTGCTGTTGCAGCCTATGACGAAATGAGAGACGAACACCAAGAGGCCAACCGTAAGTTGGCATCATTGCCTGATGTGGAAAAACTCGAGCTCGAACGTGATGAAGCCAAGAGAGAAAAAGAGCAGGCTATCAGTCAAAAGGCTGCTGCTGACGAAAAACTTGCACACAAAGAGGCGCAGCTGACCAAAGCGCGCAATGACGCCCGTGAGCGTATGAATAGAGCTGATTTGCGTTTGCTCACTGGCATTATCGAAATGCATGAAAACTTACTATCTTATGCTCCTGACTCTTTGGATAGTGATTTGTCAGAGCAGATAAGCTCAGTCTTTCTTTCTCTAAACTTACGCAGAATATCAACTGTTGGAAATCAGTTCGACGAAGAGTTGCATAATGTCCTCGATACAGTCTATTCAACGGACTATCACGACTCTACGGTCATTTCTGAAAGAAGCTGCGGTTATGAAGCAGCTGGTGTCGTAGTCAAAAAAGCCGATGTCGTCGTCAGCCGAGATCCCTTCTGGTGTGAGAAATGTATGCGCTCAGCAGGCGAGGGCAGTCGTTTTTGCAATGTCTGTGGTGGAAAATTATTGGCAGCCACTATGGAAGAGATCAAGACAGAGCGGGCAAAGGCTGAGGACCTCGTACGTTTGGGCAGCGCCAAAGAAGCTGAAGGAGAAATCGAAAATGCTCTGAAAGCTTATGGTCAAGCTCTGGAACTCGAACCAGAGAACAGAGTTGCCCTGCGCGCAACTGCTAGGCTACGCGAACATCGTGGTGATTGGGCCCTCGCTCTGGAGTGTTATGAGAGTCTGGCCAAACAGGGGGCATTGAGGCCAAGTGACGAACGTGGAAAACGACGTATAAAACGTAAACTCGAGATAGTTGAAGGTCTGAAGGATATATTCTGAACCTTTTTCCGAAGAGACGAGGAACGCTGTGGATACTGAAAAAGAACTGAAAAACAAACAGAGAAAAGTGTGCCCATTTCGTCCTATGGACTGTGGGCCACAGTGTGCGCTCTTTAATGGCGGATACAATTCTTGTTGTATCAAATTGTTGGCAGCTTCCTTAATGAAGATGGCTGAGTTCCGCAAAGATTTTGGTGGTTAATAACTGATGCGAGCTCGACAGCAAGGGTCTGACGAAGCTTTGGTCGTCTTCTCTTTGGAAGACGGTAGAGTTGTCTCGTGCAATGAAGAAGCTCGACGCCTTCTCGGCCATCCCGAAGAAAAGTTCGAGGGGCTCACGACCTCCAATCTTCCTCGCAAAGAGACTCGTAATGCCATTTCATCGGCTCTTGCCAGACTTTCTTCGTCTCGTTCAATAACCTTACCCAAATTGACACTCAATGATTGCGAAGGCCGAGAACGTGCTCTCGAGCTACGAGCCTCCTCCATCGATGTGGGTGGACAAAGACTGGGTGTATGTTCTTTCAAAGATGTTACTGAAAGAGAAAAACTTCGCGAAAGAGTAGCTAGTTGGGAAGAGAAGGTTCAGACCTTCCAAGGTCTTCATTCTCTGTCTTCAACAGTGACGGATGTTGAATCCTTCATCTTCATTTTGGCAGAACACATGCAATTGTTGCTGCCTTATACAAAAGCCAAGCTCTTTTTACTGACTTCTGGGCAACGCTTTGACATCGTTCCCAATGCAGATGAAAAGATTACTGTATCTCGATTGAAACCTGATCTCTGTTATCCAGGTTTACCTCGCTGGTTAGAGGGCAGGGATGTAGTAGAGAGCTGGACAGAGGAAAGCAGCCCTCCTACGCTACTACTTCCTTGTTGTGAAGAAGAGAAAGACACAG
>CAZXTJ010000250.1:0-10847 GCA_964643655.1 uncultured bacterium | reverse complement strand
CACACCACGATGTCTTTAATGTGCTGCTCCAGATTCTGGATGAAGGGCACATTACAGACTCGCAAGGTCGTCGCGTGGATTTCAAGAACACAGTCGTAATAATGACTTCCAACTTGGGTAGTGAGTTTCTGCTCAATGGTCTTTCTGAGGATAAAGCCGAGGAAGCCGTGATGAACGTGGTCAAGGGAACCTTCCGTCCTGAGTTTCTCAACCGCGTTGATGAGATTCAACTCTTCTCGCAGTTAGACAAGAGAGAACTGCGCAAAATCGTCGAACTGCAGCTCGAGAAGCTGCAGGAACGATTGCAGGAGCGACATATCACTCTCGAACTCGATGAGAAGGCCATCACCCACGTTGCAGATCTTGGCTACGACCCAGCCTACGGCGCTCGCCCTCTCAAACGTGCCATCCAGAATCTTGTGGAAACTCCCCTTGCTCGTCTCATCGTGACTGGCAAGGTAACAGATGGTGCCCAAGTAGTTGTCACCAAAAGCAAGAAGAGCAAAAGCCTCGACTTTGAAGTGAGTCACCCAGTTGTTGTTACTGAGTGAGCTCGAGGAAACGTTCGATCTCTTCTTCTAACAAGGTTAGGGAACGGCGCCAGAAGGTCTCATCGTGTAAGTCTATGTCGATAGATGCTGCTAAAGGTATCACTCGCAGTTTGGCAGATGAGGCCAGCAGCTTGTCATAGTCGGCTACAAAGCCTTTACCACGTTGTTTGTATTCAGCATAAAGTCCTTTAGTGAATAGATCACCAAAGCAGTAAGAGAAGTTGTAGTAGCTTTCAGTACCCAGGTAATAGTGAGGTTTGGTCACCCAAGCATAGGGATTGGTGACAGTCAGCACGTCACCGTAAACTCTCTTTTGACTCTTCACCATAATCTCTTTGATGTCTTCAACGGACAGGGGATTGAGCTCACGACGTTTGAATACTTCATCTTCAAAGAGAAAGCGCGAATAAACGTCAGCGATTACAGAAAGCTGCCCACGAATGTGCTGCTCGAGTAGGCAGTGTAATTCCTCACCTTTGGCAGTGGCCAAAGCAGCGTTGTATACGATGGTTTCACAAAAGACGGAGGCTGTTTCTGCCACGGGCATAGGGCACATCGAGTTGAGGATGGACTCATTCTTCAGGCATTCAAAGTGATATGCATGGCCAAGTTCGTGGGCCAAAACGAAAACTTCAGAAAATGAGCCCGTGAAGTTTGTCAAAATCCGGCTCTGTCCGATAGCGTGGATAGGTGCACAGAAACCTCCACCCATCTTGCCTTCACGCGGTTCTGTGTCCAACCATCGCTCCTCAAAAGCACTGTCTGCAAAATCAGCCAATTTATGACTAAACTCGCGAAAGTGCTCAACGATATAAGAGCGCGCTTCCTCAAGTGTCATTCGTCTTTCGCAGCTGCCGATGGGGGCTGGTAAATCATAGATGGGTAAACCCTTGTCATTACCCAGGAGTTTGCCTTTTCTCTCATAATACTTGCGGAAAGTAGGCAATGAAGCCTCAACTGCAGACCAAACAGCGCGTAGAGTCTCTTCGTCCATGAGCCAATGATCCAGTGCGCTCTCGAGCGGTGATGAATAGCCACGGTGTTTTGTCAGAGTGATGACTTCGCCTTTGATGGCGTTTAGTGCTTCAGCGACAGGTCGTTCTATTGTCGAATATGAAGCCTGCTCAGCAGCAAAGGAGCGTTTTCTCAAATCACTATCAGCCGAATTCATCTTGTCACGCACTACACTTATGGGTAACTTCTCTCCATCTAGTTCAGCTGTATGCATCGCTGCCAAAGCTTGCTGCATTTCTGTCCATGCATAGGCACCTGTAGGCCACAATTTGGACAAGAGCATTTCCTCGGCGTCTGTTAGCAGGTATTTTGCATCCTCGATTGTACGTTCAAAGAGCAGCCGATGGTCTTGTAGTAGCTCTGAATTCGCTATAAACTCTTCCACTTTGTCTTTGTGTTTTATTAGCCACCTATTCATAGATAGGCGTGCTTCAGTCAGAGTGGACATCTTTTGCGTCACTTGAGCCATGGCTTTTGGCGCTTCTCCATTACGTGCGTCAACACTAGATATGAGACGGGAATATCCTACTAGTCGCACGGCAAGGGATTGGACATCTTGTGTGCGTTTAATGAAACTCTCGAGCTTGTTGACAGGGTCATCATCTGTGGCAAAGGCCTTTAGAGTCCAGCTATGGGTCTCATCAACAAGAGTACAAAATCGGGCAAAATCTTCTTTGTAAGCAGCAGAATCAAGGGAAGGGTATAGTTCGTCTAAACTCCAGCGCATGGGCTTGTCAGCCTCCGTAGGTCAAATATTGCAGTAGCAAATAAATTAGCTACATAAAATAGACCCTTGTTGCAAAAGGTGCAACTTGGCGGGAGTTTCTTAAAATCCTTCGTCAACCAATTCTGACAACAAGGCAAGCAACCAACGACCAAAACCATCTGACTTGAGGACGTAGGACATCATCTTCCAATCATGCTCGAAGAGCCGATTGAATTTCTGTGCCATAACTGGTGAGTCAACGCGAACATAGGTTTCGTTGTTACTGTCGAAACCGGCTTTTGTCCAATTGGTGGACCCCCAATAGGTGTACTTGTCATCAATCATGGCTGCTTTGATATGCATTTGGTTGCCAGGTTTGGTGATGTACGCCCGCACTGGAATGCCAGCTTTTTTGAATTGGCGAACTGTTGACAAGTTTGGGGCACCCATCAAACGTAAACCAAATGCATGGACGTTTGGATCTAGCAGTACTTCAACATCTACACCACGATTGTGTGCGGCGATGACCTTTTCCACAACCTGATCGTCGGTGAAGGTGAACATCATAATTCGGATTTTTGATTTGGCTTGCTCAATGCCTTGCTCAACGAGGCCACGAGTGGCGTTGATGAAAGCATTGGAATAAGTGACAACGACATTACTATCGATAACTCCAGTTGTGCCGAGATTCATCCACTTGTTGTGTCGTTTCTTGGGGAAATTCTCAATCTCTTCACCTTTACAGAGACGCCAATTGTCTTCAAAAATTTGCTCGAGCTCTGTGACAGCAGGACCGCGCAGCCAAACCATGGTGTCGTGATTGGAAGATATGACGTCAGCGAAATTCATTCCGCCAGTCATGGCTTCGATACCGTCTATGGAGAGCACCTTATTGTGGTCGGCTTTGACAAAAGCTTTGCCATTGAGTTTTTTTACTGGATAACTGACTACGTCCAAACCAGCTTCGATGGCTTTTTCCACGACAGGTCGGTAGGGTTTCTCAGGCTCTTTGCCGTAATAAAGATCCGTAATCTTCTGCAATACGGCCAAGAAACCAAAACCACTGCCTGGTGCTGTCATTACACGAACTCTGACTCCACGTGCTTGGGCAGCAACGAGGGCGTCTAGAATTTTTTCGCCAACCTCTCCTCCCCAGAGGAAGATGTTGAAACAGATGGACTTCTGGGCTCTATTGATCATTTCTAGGGCACGTGGATAAATCTCGCCTTGATCGATGAGAAGCTCTACTTCATTGGCAGAACCAGCCCAATTGATAGGTTTGACAGATAGTATCTTTGCAGCCTGCAGGGTGACGATGGCTGCTGAGATTTCAGGAAAAGTCTCTGTGGGGTAACAAGCTGCCAACTGCCACTGAAGTTCAGGACGAACGACAATGACCTTTTTGTTCACCAAAAACTGCCAGGCAGCTTTGACTCGTTTGTCATTCTGGTAAGAAACAAGGAACGATAATCCCTGAATCTCTTCTTTGGTCAGTGCATGAGCCTGTGGCACGCAAGCCAACAGGGTGAAAACCACTAAAAACATATATATATGCATACGCATGTATCGTACCGCCATTTCCGCCATAAGTATGCGGACCTTACTCAAAACGTCAATAGCTTTTTATCAATCCTTTTTCATGCTTAGATGGGCTATCACGGGAGGGAATGTACCAATGGAACAAGCAATCAGAGATTTTGCTGCTACAGGAGACAAGAAAGCTCTTCTGAAAGCCGCCAAAAAGCACTATGGAATAAAGTCCGTTCACAAAAAAGCACAGCCCTATCTATTTAATGAGCTAGATTTGGCGGGCACACTCAGTTTGGCCCCCTTCGAAAAGACGTGGAAGAACTGCCGTACCTACAAAGACCTGTTTTCCCGTTTTGGTGACACTCTCTTCCCTGCTCTATGTATTGGCAGTGACTCTTATGGCGTAGAATTTTGGCTTGTCCTCACAACGGGTACTGTCATTTCCCTTCATCACGATGCTTCCTTTTCCGAAGTTGCCTTTGATGTAAACGCAGCCAATGAGGTTGACTTCGTAAAAAAATTCGCCAAAGCAGGTTCTGCTTTTACAATCGAACAACTGGCTCAGTTTCAGCAGGAAACTAGGGATTTGACCGGTGATGATTCAAACATTGAACGTGAATATTTTTTGGCAGCTGCCAAGGTTCTCTCACTGACTGTTAGCAGAATGGCAAAAAGAATTTATGAATTGCCCTTGGAGTTCGTTTTTGTTCGTTGTCGCGACTTCATTGACGAAAAACTCGATGACTTTTTAGCTGCTGAAAAGAAGATCAAAGCTCTGTCCAAGTTGAAGGGTAAGAGTAAAAAGAAAATCGAATTGAGTTTTGCTTTTCTAAAAAAATTGCCCGATGAACTGTTGGCTGTAAAAGCTTGTGAAGAGTTAGATCTGAGCGGAAATCTCTTTACTGACCTCTCAAATCTAAGTGATGTTTGCCAGCAAATAGGTGTGCTCAAGTTGGATTTGTCACAATGTTCACTGAAGAAAATTCCCGATTTGCCATCAACATTGAAGGAGTTGGATCTCAGTGAAAATGAGCTCGAAGAAGACACTGTTGACGAGTTACGAAGGAAATATCCTCACTGTGCAATAAACAATAAAGTAGATACTTTCTCACCTGCAAACACGGCACTAGACCTTTCTTTCAGAAATCTCAAAAAAATGCCCCGTGGATTCGAAAAAATGACCGCTTTGGAAGAGTTGGATTTGCAGGGCAATCCAAAATTAGATTTTGCAGCTCTTTTTGAGACTTTGAGCAAGTACAAAAACTTGAAGAAGCTGAACTTACGTTTCTGCAAACTAGAGCAAATGCCCGATGAGATATGCAAAGTTACATCACTCGAAGAGGTCATTTGTGATGGAGAACGTCACTATGCTCATAAAGGAAAAGAAAACACCATTGAGCTCGGACAGCTCTTGTCCAAACTAGCCAAACTGCCAAATCTTTGCACCTTCAGTACGAACAATTTCAGGAAACCACTCGATGTAATGATTGATTGGTTGCCCAATCTGAAAGCTCTGGAAACTTTGACGGTCCATGTGGACAAATACGGTGATAGTGCTGAAAAGCTTGCCGAACTCATAAAGTCCATGTCTGCTTTGCCAAAACTAGTTGAGTTGACCTTTGGTGGTGACATGGAAGCCGATTGGCTGTCTGGATTGGGTACATTGAAAGCCGTCCGCAAACTTCGTGTTAGTGGCTCTTATATGAACGATGTTCCACTGGGTGTATTTGAACTGACTGAGCTTGAAGAGCTATATCTTGGCGCAAACTACAAAACCATTCCAGGTGAAATCAAGAACCTGAAAAAGCTGCGTAAACTAAAAATTCAAGGCAATCAGAAACCTGTGTTGAAACTTCCCGATGAGTTTGGTGAACTCACGGCTCTCGAGGACTTTGAATTGGTTTCGACTTGGACCCATTCGCTCCCTGATACAATTGGGCAGCTTAGCTCACTGAAACGTCTCAAGGTCAATAGTGAAGGTCTCACTGAATTGCCAAGATCAATAGGTGAGCTGAAGCAGTTGGAGATCCTCGACTTATATGGCAGTAAGGTGAAAACTCTGCCAGAAACCATTGGGAAACTGAGTTCGCTTCGCGAATTAGATTTGGCTGACAACTATTATCTTGGTGCTTTGCCAGATACTATTGGTCAGCTACAAAAGCTCGAGCGGCTGAACCTACGATCGACTTCTATCAAGGTTTTACCAGATTCATTCTTCAATTTGAAGTTACGTGATCTGGAAGTCTATTCAGCTCACGAAGACAGGTACCTCAGTATTGACGAACTCTTTTTACGTGTACATGAATTTTCCAACTTGGAAAGACTGTCGGCAAAACGGTTTGATAAAAAACCCTTCAAGTTACCTGATACATTTTCACAACTGAAATCACTGAAATCACTAGAGTTGTGTGTTGGTGTAATGGACGATGAACACACCTTCAAAATGATTGGTACTCTGCACAACCTGGAGGAATTGGATCTCTCTTTTTACGGTTTTGAAACTGTATCAGAAGCTTTTGAAGAACTGAAATCGCTTAGAGTAATTTCTGTTGATCTTGGACGTTTGAGTGACAAGGCAAGCAGCGAATTTTTCACTAGATTGGCTGCATTGCCCGCCTTGCGCAAAATTGACTGCAAGTGGAAAGGTGCCAAACGTATTCCTGATGAAGTGGGACTCCTGCGCAATGTTTTCGAATTGGACTTCTTTCAAAACCAACTAAAGGATGTACCTGAGACATTACTGAAGCTGACACAGTTGAAGAGTCTCGACTTGAGAGCCAATTCCATTCCATCTGCTAGAATCAAAGCAGTGAAAAAAGCGCTTCCCAGTTGTGAAGTTCTTGCCTGAGCAAAAGAACTATGAGGAGGGTCATGAGTAAGAGAATATGCCTTTTTTGTCTACTGCTTCTTGTCTTTCAGTCAGCAACGTTTGCAACGACTCCGCCCAGAGAGAGTTGGCTGACTGGTGTAGAAGCAGAAGAGCCGCACGTATTGGCCCATGGATGGAAGGGGACTTGGACTGACGCCGATGGTTATCTCTTTAGTGCTCGAGCAACTTTTGAGGTGTCCGAGGAGAATAAGATTACTGGAGAGATACGCTGGACCTTGTTCAAGTCACCACGCCATGGTGAGCAAGCCAAACTCGGTAGAACGGGAACAGAGTATGTCAGGGGAGAATTTGATCCCAATACTCGCATCATAACTTTTGCAGGTTACAAAAAGGCCGATCCACATGGTGTAATCGGTCTCGATAGATACAAGTTGCTTCTCGCAGACAACGACCGTGTTATCGGTGGAATTACGTGGGATCATGGTTCCTGGCGAGGGTTGTGTTCTTTTACTCGCAACTAAGATTTAACGAGCTGCCCTAGAGTTTCGAGGGCGAGTTCTACTCTCGGTGTCCAAGTTACTGCGCAGTTGAAACGAATGTAGTTGCCGTAGTCGTTCGTTGCTGTGAACAAAGGTCCTGGCATTATTGATATTTGCCTCTCCAGGGCTTTTTCGTAAATTTTCATAGCGTTCACCTTGGTAGGCAATCCTATCCAAAGAACGTGACCTCCTTCAGGTTTTGACACAACAGTTTCTGGAGGGAAGTGCTCGGCAATTGCCTGGCGAAACTTAGCCACAAGGGATCTATAGGTTCTTCTCAGTCCCCGCAAATGGTGCTCATATCCGCCGCTCTCTAAGAACTCGGCTATGGCCAATTGTGTGGGACCAGCAGTGGCTACGGAAATTCCAAACTTCAATTTTTCTATGGTCTCTCGATAGCGGGATGGAATGACCCAGCCAATACGGTATCCAGGAGCCAAAGTTTTGGAAAAGGATGAACAGAGCAAGACATTACCTGCTTCATCAAAGGCTTTTAATGCTCGCGGTCGTTGGCCATCGTGGGACAATTCGCCATAAATGTCATCCTCGATTACAGCCACATCAGCTTGTTGACAAATTGTTAATAACTGCTTCCGATTCTCTTCTGGCATGGTGTGCCCAAGAGGATTGCCAAAAGTAGGACAGAGGACGAGAGCACTCACACTGCCATCGCGAAGGGCCTTTTCAACATCTTCCAGAGAGATGCCATGGCGAGGATCAGTTGCTATCTCACGAACCTTCAGAGAGAGGCTTTCCAGCACTTGTAAGAGAGCATAATAGGTTGGCGATTCGACTATGACTGTGTCGCCGGGTTTGGTGACTGCTCGTAAGGATAGATACACAGCCTCTTGAGCTCCAGATGTAACTATTATCTCATCAGGATCTACTGAACAACCAGCATGTAACATCCGTTTGGCAATCTGCTTGCGTAGGGCACTGTTACCAGTAATGGGGCCATAGATGTTTCCTATTGCTGCAGGTTTACGTACAACACGGGCCAAGGTTTTGTTCAGTTTTTTGGAAGGGAAAAACTCTGCACTAGGAACAGCAGCTCCAAGTGGCAAAATCGCAGGATCGTGGGCGGCTCGTATTATTCGTAACACCAGATCTGTTACGTCCGGTGAGATGGTCTTTCGCAGAGGGGTGGATGTTGGCGGTTCCGACAGAGACAACTGTTTGGCTCGAACGTAGTACCCTGACTGTGGACGGGAATAAATCAGACCTGCATCTTCGAGGCGACGATAAGCCTCCAATACTGTACTGATTGAGACTGACAACTGTTTGCTCAACCCTCTTACAGAAGGCACCTTGTCGCCAGGTTTCAAGGCTCCGCCATCTATGAGCTTCGTAATGTTCTCTGCAACACGTTGATAAAGGAATTGAGTTTCCAGCACAGTTCACCTTCTTTGCGACCAGTACAGTTTGTGTTGATTGAAACTGTTATGGTTACATTTGTTAACAACTGATACTGTACCCCATGGTGCCTCCTAAGTCATGCTTATAAAAACGAGAGGAGGCTGCGATGAAAAAGCTACTTGGAATGATCTGTCTCTATTGGATTTGGGGTTCCACTTATTTGGCCATAAGTTTTGGTATTGCATCTGTACCTCCTTTCATTTTTGGCGGCATTCGATTTTTGCTTGCTGGTGCGCTCCTCTACGGGGGACTCCGTCTTTGGGGAACTCCTGCTCCAGAAAGGAAACATTGGAAAGGAGCAGCTGCTGTTGGCATTTTGATGGTAGTTGGCGGAAACGGATTAGTTACTTGGGCAGAGCTAACCGTACCAACAGGACTAGCAGGAGTAATCATTGCCTCTGTTCCTTTGTGGATGGCAGTTATCGATCCGCTTTTCTTGGGGGGTAAAATTCCAACGAAAGCAACTTGTGTAGGCCTTGCTACTGGTTTCATTGGTGTGGCTCTATTGGTTGGAGCCACCATTGGGGATTTAACCAACAGCGGATTTGGGCTTTTGGCTCTCGTTGCAGCCTCGGCTTTTTGGGCCATGGGTTCTTTGTTGTCACGGAAAATCGAACTGCCGCCTTTTACGCCACTTGCAGTGGCCATGGAGTTTTTAATCGGTGGTGCGATTTTAATTTTCATAAGCGGAATAGCTGGCGAGTGGACAACACTCTTGACCTTTGGAATCAACATCGATTCGAAGGCAATTATTGCACTCTTTTATCTCGTCTTCATTGGTTCAATGTTAGCTTTTTCGGTCTATATGTGGCTTTTAAAAAACTCAAATCCATTACTCGTAGGCACATACGCTTTCGTTTGCCCTGTTGTGGCAGTAATTCTTGGCTGGTTGGTAAAAGGTGAAGCCATGAGTAATACGACAATCATTGCCACAATTCTCGTTGTCCTCAGTGTGGCTTTTGTTCTCGTGGAGACTCAAAAACAAAGAATGAAAGCTAAGTGTTTAGCTTAGCTCTAACGAGTTCTCTGATGAGCTGCAGTGCATTATCAAGGTTTGCAGTCGGAACAGCGCCCTGAGCTTGACTATCTTTGCCTCCACCGCGGCCGCCATGTTGAGAAAGAGCTTCTTTTAGGATTTCGCAGCAAGACACGGACACATCTTTTGAGCGAGCTATGGCTACGGAACTCTTTTCACCGGCAGGTGAGGCCAATACGACCAAACGTCCATCAACTTTGCAAGCGTCGGTAAGGAATTTTCCCATTTGTTTTGGTTCTATTTCGTCTGTTTGCCAACAAACCAAAGTGCAAGCAGCAATGGTTTCTGCTTGAGCCAAGGCATCACTTTGGAAGGCAGAGAGCAAATATCTGTCGCGTAATCCCTTGTAGTCGTAACGGAGTTTTTCCAACTCTTCGTTTACTTGCTTACAGCGGCCCAGTGTTTCAGATGGTGGAGAATTGAAAAGTTCACCAATAGCAGCCAGGTCTTTGATATTCTGTCGAGCAGAAGCTAGGGCCTGGTTCCCACAAAGAAAGGACAGACGGGCTTTTCCCCTCATCTTTGATTGACCAAAAATCATAATCGGTGCTGCTTGGGCAGTGTTTTCCAAATGAGTACCACAACAAGGCACAGCATCAAACTCACACACTTCTACAATCCGAATGTCTTCGTCTACTTGTGGTTGTTTGCGTAAATTGGGAACGTCTGCCACTTCGTCAGAGTTCAGCAAATGTCCTTTGATAGTCAGTGCTCTTCGGCAGAGGGAATTGGCTGCTCTTTCAATACTTCTTATAGTCTCTTCGGGAAGAAGAGGGGTGTCTAGATCTAGTGTGCACATGTCTTTGCCAAAATGAACTGAGACAGTCTGCAGATTATGCTCGCGATAACAGAGAGCCGAAATAATATGTTGTCCAGTATGCTGCTGGGCTGCATATTCTCGAGCAACTTCATCTAACTTCATCTCAACGGAGCTACCTGTGAATGGTTCACTCAACAAGTGCCCAAAACCATCCTCTAGTTCGACCAAACCCATTAGCTTGTGGCCACCAACAGTTCCTTCGTCTGCAGCTTGCCCACCGCCACCTGGGAAAAAGATAGTCTCGCGAGTCACTACCATTGTTTGATTATTTTGACTACGAACATCGATGACTGAAGTTGATAGAGAGGTTTTTGCTGGGCTGTCTAACCACAGTCTGCCTTCTTTAGTCACGCTTGGACTCCTTGCTGTCAAATTAGAGACAGATCAACGGTACAGTGCAAAGTG
>CAZXTJ010000249.1:0-10880 GCA_964643655.1 uncultured bacterium | reverse complement strand
CTCAATGGACAAGCAGATACGGTGGGCAGCCAGAGCAACTGTCCCGAGCCACGATACGAGGCAGGAAAACATTAGATAACCACCGTGAAAACTGGCGGCTTCCGCTGTGGCAGGTACTCCCAGCTTAAACAGAGAGCTGATGGTAGACTTGTCATAGGTAAGTATGTGCTTTTTCTCGGGACAATAATATTGCTGCCACAAAAGTATGCCCAGCAGGACAGCCTCCACTACACGACAAAGAGCAGTAGCTATGGCAGCGCCGACTACACCAAGAGCAGGAAATCCCCAAACACCGAAAATGAGCACGTAATCACCGACGATGTTCACCAAATTGCCAATGGCACTCACTATGAGCGGAGTCTTTGTGTCACCTGCAGCCTGAAATGAGACTGCAAAAATGTGGCCTGGCAAAGAAAATAGAAGTGCTGCTCCCACAATCGCCAGATAACTTGCAGCCAGTGGGAGGACCTCCTTTTCCAAGCCAAAAGGAGCCATTATGAAAAAGCGACAAGTAACAAAAACAGTAGCAGAGAGCGCTCCAAGTATTAAGGCGATGGCCAAAGACTGACCAGAAGCCATTTTGGCCTCTTCTGTGTTCTTGGCACCTATTCCCTTGGCAACAAGAGCCGTAGTTGCTCGTGAAAAGGCAAAAAGTAGTGAACTTATTGACCAAATCACAGGCCCAGCTGCACCCACAGCCGCAATAGAAGTGGCTCCCAAACGAGCTACCATCAAAGTATCTACTACAAAAACAACGGTGAAGAGCAATCCTTGCAACATGGCAGGCAGCGCAAGGCGAGACATTTCGCTTTCGACTGAATGTTTCTCTTCCCGGGTCAATTTTGCCACCTCTCATGAGCGCTCTGGATCATACTCTTGTACATGATCTTGATCAAGCTACTATGTAGGCGGTTACAATGGAGTCAACGAGGTAGGTACATGCAGGCAAAAGTGTTTGCTTCATTGGAGGCGAGAATCAATGCCGTTCAATAGGATTCTCCTGGCTATTTCAGATGAAGGCCAAAGAGAGCTATATCAAGAGTCGTTGCAAGAAGAGGGTTTCAGCGTACAGGTAGCAGCTGATGGTGAAGAGGCCATGGACCTTTTCCAGATAGAGGGACAGGACGTAGTAGTAGCTGACACGACCTTGCCCAAAACAGCTGGAATAAAACTGCTCGAGACTATTCACGAGATCAACCCTTACTGCGGTAAGATCCTCGTGGCTGATTCGGACGAAGATCTTGAGGAGCACAAAGAAACGTTGACCAAACTCGGTGCTGAAGAGGTGTTGAGACGGCCATTCAACGTCATTACCCTTCTTTGTTCTATTGAACACCGAGTTGAGGTAATGAAAGATAGAGAGGCTCAAGCTCTCGTCGACGTCCCTGAGTCGCCAGACATCAAGTTGCGCGAGCAGGAAATCAAAATCCAAGACCAACGCTCCAAAATCCGAGATTTGACGCGCGAGTTAGGTCTCAGAGAGGGACTCGAAGACAAACTTGGGAACCTGCGAAACCTAGTCCGCCAAAAAGAGAAAGAACTGAGCGCAGTCCGTGAAGAGTTAAATCACTCTCGTGACGAGATGTCCCGGCACATCGAGGACGAACAAAAGAAATCTGATCTTTACCAGAAGACAATCGATGGTCTGATGGGTGAAAACCGTATCCTTCTCGAAGACTTTGAGAAAAAAGTCATCCATCACAACAAACAGCTGCAACTGCTCTCTACAGACTCTGAAGAGGTTTCATCGGCATATGAGCGGAAAATTGCCGAGTTGGAAACTGAACTCGAGGTACTAAGAAAGAGAGCCAAAGAACTCGAAGAGCAAAAAGAGAAGAACGATTCTTCTCGTGAGGACTTTGAAAAGAGCCTCCACGAGAAACTCATGTCTCGCGAGGATGAGTTCAAAAAAGAGCGGGAAAGCTTCGAGGGTACGGTCTCAGAACGAGAAGATAGGATTAAAACCCTTGAGGAACAGCTTGATGAGACAACAAGTAAGGTTCGTGCTCTCGAGTTGGAAAGAGACGAGCAGGGCAAAGACCATACGGACAGATTGGCTGACTCGAAACGAGAACACCAAGAAGCCGTTGCTGAATTGACTCGAAAACACCAAGAAGAGCTCGTTGAAATCAGAAAAGAAATCCAGCCAGAGAAGGCAAAAGTCAAAACACTGCTCAGCTATCAGCAGACAATCATTCGAAACATCTTTTCTGCCTTCCTCTCAGTTGATCATCGTGAAAAAATCACCATGGCCAACCAGCTGCTATCAACGCTGCTAAACGTGTCTTTAGGTAAATTGATTGGTGAAAAAGTAAGCGCAGTCAAAGAACTCGAGGCCGTCTATCCTTTCTACAAAAACGCCATGGAAAATGATGATGAAGTAGATGGCACTGAGATTTTCCTAACTCAGACAGATGGCACCACAGTGCCTGTTATGTTCCGCTGTAAAAAAGTGCGCTTCGGCAAAAAAGACATGTGCCTCCTTCTCTTTAATCCCATCGAAGAGAAAGCAGATAAAGGTGCGCCTGAACCTGATGAAGCTGCCCTTCAAGACAATCCTATTTATGCCTTTGGTGCCAGTGTGGCAGCAGATGTTGTTGACGTGAAGGATCAGCTGCTGAGCCTTCGTTCTCAGATTGAAAAAGCATATGCTTTGACACCTCCTGATACAGCCCTCAGAGAGTCTGTCAATCTGCTCCTCAACGACATTGGCGACCTGCTGAGTTTCACAAAATCAATTACCGACAAAGCTGAAGAGATACTCTCCTAGACATCTGGAGGACCCCATGGCCCGTCTTGTCCTACTTCGTGGACATTCTTTGACAGCTGTATCAGAACTTGCCTCAGAAGGCCTAGACATCAATGTTGATGGCGACTCTCCCGTTTGTGGCCCCACAGGTACAGTCGATAGCCCGAGGTTGAGATTCAACAAAGCAGACAGCGGAAAAGTCTCTTTCGTGCGTTTATCTGGCGCGCCACTGGTAGAACTCAATGGAAAGAAGATTGAGGGCGCTCCACTGGAATCTGGTGACCGCATTGTCGTAGGCGATCATACAATCTATTTATGGGATCCTCGCCACGACGAAACAGCCATGTCTGAGGCAGATTTACGTTTGCTCTTTTCTATGACTAGGGATTTGTCACTCGTCGATTTTGATGGATTGATGGCGAGGATGATGGATCGATTGATGGATGTTTTCGAATCCGAACGTGGTTTCATCCTGTTGAAGAATCGCAAAACAGGCAAACTAGAGCAAGCCATCGCCAGGAAAATACCAGAAAGCGAAATGGGTGAGGCTGCCAGTCGTACAGTTGTCAAAAGAGTTCTAAAAGAACGAAAGACAATAACGCTAGGTGATGCAGGTTCAGAACTAGAAGGAGCCAGGTCGGTTCGAGCAGACAAGATTAGGTCTGTTATTGCTGCGCCCCTGCTCTATGGTAAAGAAGTATTCGGTGTCGTTTATCTCGACAGCCAGGCCATGCGTAAGATTTACACGCCACGAGAGTTGAACCTCCTGGATGTCTTTACGACACATGTTTCAGAAGCCATTGAGACTGCCCTAGAGAAGACAGAGCTAGAAAGAGATTACAAATGCCTCAAAGCTCTTCGTGAAGGTGAAGCGCGCCAAGTACACGATGAAAGACACATAGTTGGCAACAGTCGCGCAATGACTACTGTTTTGCAGCATGTTCAAGATGTAGCCAAACAGGAGATAACCTGTCTCATACTTGGTGAAAGTGGTACGGGAAAAGAACTCGTAGCTAGGGCTATCCACGCAGCCTCTCCTCGCAAAGACGGTCCTTTTGTAGCCGTCAACTGCATGGCTTTATCCCGCGAGGTTACGGAGAGCGAGCTTTTCGGTCATGAAAAAGGCTCATTTACAGGTGCAGAAGAACAGCGAATAGGACGCTTCGAGCTTGCTGCTGGCGGCACCATCTTCCTTGATGAGGTTGGCGAATTGGATCAGGATATCCAGGTAAAACTACTTCGTGTATTGGAAGAACGTCAGATAGAGCGTGTTGGTGGAAACAAACCAATCGATCTCGATGTACGAGTAGTTGCCGCTACAAACAGAGAAATGAAAGAACAGATAGCAGCGGGACATTTTCGAGAGGATCTTTATTACCGCCTAAATGTCTTTTCTTTGGAACTCCCGCCACTGCGTGAACGGCCTGAAGATGTGCCACAGATTGTTGAGCACTTTATCATGCAATGTAATTCACGTATGGGACGCAGTATCAAAGGCTGCACAAAGCCCGCTTTGGAAGCTCTTTGTCGTTATTCCTGGCCTGGAAATGTCCGTGAACTTAGGAATGTTATAGAGCGAGCTTTCATTTTAGAGCGAGACAACAAAATCGAGCTCGGGAGCCTGCCAGCTGACATAGTCGGCAGCAAAAGCGCTCAGCAAACGAGCGCCGCTTCAGTTCACTCTTTCCCACCGGGCACAAGCCTCACTGTGGCTCGTGAAGCCTTTGAATTGGATTATATGCAACTCGTCCTTCGACGCTGTGGAGGTACAGTTTCCAAAGCTGCCAAAGAGTTGGGAATTCCTCGCTCGACGATTTACAGAAAATTCCAAGCTGCAGGGATCGACCTAAAAAATCTCTAGGCAAACTCACAAGTCAGAAAAAAATAATTTAGCCCCTTACTTTTTCGCTTTGTCCTATAAGGATTCCGTGGTATAAGTTTCGGTTTCTTTACAAGAACATGTGGGGGATGTGGCTTGAAGTATGGAGTGTCCCAATGAGTGTATTTCCTTATGAAGAGGTGAAAGTTTACGACGAGAAGAAGTTGGCAAACGCAGTAAAGCGCTGTAAAGAGCGCAATATCATCGTTCCAACCTTCGCCCAGATGAAAGATCCTTCCAAAGTGCCTGACAAGGTTAAAAAGACCCTTGAAGGTGTTGGATTGTGGGACCTCGAGTCACAAAACCTTTTCCGTATTACCTGGAAGAATGACATGGAGACGGGCCAATTTGGTGGCGTCAATTTCATGGAACTCCCATCTGAACTGACTGGCGTTGATGCTCGTATCATCGGTATCATTGGCAAGTATTTCCCAACAGGCGCACACAAGGTTGGAGCAACCTTTGGTTGTTTGGCACCTCGCTTGGTCACTGGTCAGTTTGATCCTACTGAGCAAAAAGCCGTTTGGCCTTCCACAGGCAACTTCTGCCGTGGTGGTGCATACGACGCTTATTTGCTCGCATGTGACTCTGTTGCCATCCTGCCAGAAGAGATGAGCCGAGAACGTTTCGAATGGCTCGACAAAATCGGCGCAGAAGTTTTCGCAACACCCGGTTGTGAATCCAACGTCAAAGAGATCTTCGACAAGTGTTGGGAACTCCGTAAAGAACGCGGAGACGGCATTGTTATCTTCAACCAATTCGAAGAGTTCGGCAATGCAATGTGGCACTATGAGATGACCGGTTCGGCCATCGAAGAAGTGTTCAATCAGGTAAAAGACAAACGTTCTAACCTATTTGGTTACACTTCAGCAACAGGTTCCGCTGGTACAATCGCTGCTGGTGAATACCTCAAGAAGGTCTTCCCAACAATGAAGATTGCTGCTTCTGAAGCTCTCCAATGTCCTACACTGCTCATCAATGGTTTCGGTGGCCATCGCATTGAAGGTATCGGCGACAAACACGTTCCTTTCGTTCACAACACACGCAATACAGACTTTGTTGTAGCGATCGACGATGAAAACTGCATGAACGCCATTCGTCTCTTCAACGAACCTGCTGGCCGTGCTTTCCTCAAGGAGAAAGGCGTATCTGCTGACCTCGTAGACAAACTTGATCTCCTCGGCATATCTGGTATTTCCAACGTGCTGACAGCTATCAAGCTTGCGAAATACAATGAATGTACTAAAGATGACATCATCTTCACGGTATTCACAGACTCAATGGAGCTTTACGGCTCCAGACTCAAAGAGCTCGAAGAAGAGATGGGTCCATACAGCGACAAACAAGCTGCTATTGACTACAACGTCCACATCAAGAACCTGCACATCGACAATATGATTGAGTGTGGTTATCGCGAACGAAAACGTATCCACAACCTCAAGTATTTCACTTGGATTGAACAGCAAGGTCGCGACATCGAGGAACTCAACGCTCAATGGTATGACCACGTTGACTACTGGGAAGAACGTCTCTGTATTGCTGACAAATATGACAAACTCATCAATGAGTTCAACGAAAAGGTTGGCCTCTTGGCTGAGTTGAGCTAAACGATAGCAAAAGCCGGGGTTTTACCCCGGCTTTTTTTTCCCCTTAGGCTTTCTATCAACTAGCCACTGCAAAACTCTCTCTGGCATTTCATCACGGTTGTCCGCATTGACTGTCCACAAGTCAGCTGTAGGGCACTTTTTGACTCTCTGAATGAAACCTGTGCCAGTGTGAGCAACTGTAGCTATCAATAGTCTGCCTTCTTCGATGAAACTCTCCATTTGTTCTACAAAGGGCCTCGAAAAACACTCCATCTTGCCAATCTCATCGATGACAATAGGAGCACTTTCTGCAGGATTGGACAGAGATCGTTTTACGACACGCTCTAAGGCTCGCACATCAACACTGTATTTGCCGACACGGTGTCGAGTCTCGAAATCAACGTGTGCAAATATCTCAATTTCACCATCGAATGAAGCTATTTTGAATCCCTCACGCTTACCGCTATAGCGCATCTCTTCAGTAAGGAAACCCACAAGGGGACCACTTTTTTTGAGCTCATCTGCAACTTTGCGGATAATAGTTGTTTTTCCTATACCAGGTTTACCAGCCAAGAGGAGAACGTGTTTCCGTTTTCCCAAGCCATTCTCTATCAACTCACAGATCTCTTCAGGATCCGAGTCAATTGATATGGTCAGAGCGTCTTCAGGCTCTTCGAGAGTAGCAAACTGTGACTGCAATAGTTCTTCGGTAAAAAAGTGTTCGCGTTGAGCCATACGTTTCTTGATGGTCTCAATATCACCCTTGAGGTATACGAAACGTATATCCCACCAACCTTGACCGCGGAGAATCTCACGGTATTTCTCTTTCAGCGCAGAACAAGCCAATACGGCGCCCCCCTGGGCTGTCCATTCGACCATTTCATGGGCAATGGCCTGCAGCCAAGGTTTGCGATCCTCATCAGTCAGCGGAATAGATTCTTCCATCTTTTTGATGTTGGCAGGCGGATGATAGTTGTCAGCATCACGGAAAAGTAGACCCAAACGTGAAGCCAACATCTTCCCAATAGTTGTCTTGCCGCTTCCAGCGACTCCCATTAGCACGACTATCATAGCTACATTCCTCCTGAGGAGATTATAGACAATAAAAAATGCCGGGCGCTGCATCCTTTCGGAACATCACCCGACACGCGTGAGCATCTTTGTTAGCTCCATTCTGAATGAAATGATCCCTCACGATCCACCCTTTGATACGTATGAGCCCCAAAAAAATCTCTTTGGGCTTGGATCAAGTTGGCGGGTAAACGTGAACAACGATAGGCATCGAAGTACGCAAGAGAGGATGAGAAGGCCAATGCAGGCACAGAATGGGTCACTGCAATGCCAACCATCTTCCGCCAATCAGGTTCAGCTTTCAAAATTTCGTCTTTGAAAAAATCATCGAGAAGGAGATTGACCAAATCAGGCTTCTTCTTAAAGGCACTGCTTACGTCGTTCAGGAAACGGGCCCGGATTATGCAACCATCTCGCCACAATCTTGCGATGGCTGCCAAGTCCAAATTCCAATCATATTCTTTGGAGGCAACCTGTAGAAGCGCCATTCCTTGAGCATATGAACACATCTTGGAAGCATACAAAGCTGCATGGACACCATTGATGAACTCATCACTATTTCCTGAGTACTTGGGAACCTTGGTTCCCAGTACTTTTGAAGCTCCGACGCGTTCTTCTTTGAGAGCTGATATCACCCTGCCTTGTAGAGCAGCAGTGATTGTTGGAATTGCAACTCCCAACTCAATGGCAGTTTGTACTGTCCAACGACCAGTACCTTTTTGCCCAGCCTTGTCCAGGACTACATCAACAAGGTCACTGCCAGTCTGTGGATCAGTCTTCTTGAAGATCTTTGATGTTATCTCAATCAAGTATGAGGAGAGCGGTCCTTCGTTCCAGTGGGCAAATATTGAAGCGATTCTGGCATTGTCCACACCCAGCACCTTACGCAGGAGAAAATAAGCTTCTGCGATTAGCTCCATATCTCCATATTCGATGCCGTTATGGACCATTTTCACAAAATGACCGGCACCGCCTGTACCTATGTATGAACAACAAGCTTCGCCATCAACTTTGGCAGAAATGGACGTAAGAATTTGCTCTACCTCTTTGTAAGCTTCAGCTGAGCCGCCGGGCATAATCGAAGGTCCATGAAGCGCGCCATACTCGCCACCACTCACTCCTACACCAAGGAATCGAAATCCTTCGCTGGTTAATGCCTTCTCTCTTCTTTCAGTATCTGTATAAAGCGAGTTTCCACCATCAATGATGACATCTCCATCATCGATGAGTGGTTTCAGCTGCTCGATGGTTGCGTCTACTGGTTTTCCAGCTTTTACCATCAAGATTATCTTGCGCGGCTTTTCAAGGCTTTGGACAAACTGCTTCAAATCGTAAGTGGCCAAAACGTCTTTGCCTCCACAGCGCTTGTGAAAGAATTCCTGAGTCTTTTCGCCAGTACGATTGTAGACAGATATAGCAAATCCTTTTGACTCTATATTCAACGCAAGATTCTGTCCCATTACAGCCAGTCCAATGAGACCTATTGCTGATGGCTTGCCGCTTTCGCGTGTCATTTGGAACCTCTTTTCCCGTACTCGTCACGTTACGTGATGTCGACTGAGAGAAGCAATCCTTACAGCAACAAATACTCTGCATAACCGCTTTTTTACTTGCGCCTTTGGGCCTGAGCGTATAAAACGCTCTATTCGCATTTTTAGAGGGGCTTTTCAGGAGACGAAGATGAGTAGAGACACTAAGCTACAGCACGTTCGCAATATAGGCATTATGGCCCACATCGATGCCGGCAAAACAACGTGTACTGAACGCATATTATTTTATGCTGGCCGCACCCACAGGCTTGGTGAGGTGCACGATGGCGCTGCAACAATGGACTGGATGGCCCAAGAGCAAGAGCGTGGAATTACAATTACCAGTGCAGCCACGACAATTTCGTGGCGAGATCATCAGATAAACATCATTGATACACCTGGCCACGTCGACTTCACTGTTGAAGTAGAAAGAAGCCTCAGAGTTCTTGATGGAGCAATTGGTCTTTTCTGTGCAGTTGGAGGAGTAGAACCCCAATCTGAGACAGTGTGGCGACAAGCTGAAAAATACGAAGTACCTAGGATTTGTTTCGTCAACAAGATGGACAGGGTGGGAGCAGACTTCTATGGCGTAGTCACAGCCATTCAGTCTCAACTTGGTGCTAATGCTGTCCCAGTAACTATCCCCATTGGCCAAGGTGAAGAATTCCAAGGCATTATCGATCTCGTTGCCAACTGCGCCATCTATTACTCGGAAAGTGATAAAGGCACGAGCTTTGAAGAGAGAGCTATTCCCAAAGAGCTCGAAGCTGATTGTCTCAAGTGGCGCAACCTCCTTATCGAAAAAGCATCTGAATGTGATGAAAAACTGCTCGAGCATTTTTGTGCAGATGAAGAGATTACGACTGAAGAGTTGCGCAGAGCCATAAGAACTGCAACACATCAGCATTTGCTGACTCCAGTCTTATGTGGTTCAGCATTTAAGAACAAAGGCGTCCAGCGTTTGTTGGACGCTGTTGTCGACTATCTGCCTAGCCCTCTCGACCTACCACCAATCATAGGTGAATGTCTCGCTGGTAAACCAACGGAAAGAGTTGCCAAAGACGAAGGCAGAATGGCAGCACTGGTTTTTAAAGTTGTTGCCGACAGGCACGTTGGTAAGCTCGTTTACGTTCGTGTTTATTCGGGCACTCTCGAAGCAGGCAGTTATGTTCTCAACTCGACTCAGAACAAAAAACAACGAGTAGGTCGCCTCTTGAGAATGCACGCAAATAGGCAAGAGATGGTGGACAAGCTCTACACAGGAGAAATTGGTGCCGTCGTTGGATTATCCGGATCCGGAACTGGTGACACTATCTGTTGCCCAGAAAATCCAATTTTATTAGAAGCCATCGAATTTCCAGCCCCAGTTCTATCAGTTGCCGTACATACTGAAAAAAGGGCAGAACGAGATAAACTAACCCGCGGTTTGATGAAACTGTCCGAAGAAGATCCAACCTTCGTGGTCACCACAGATCCTGAAACTGAGGACACGATCATATCGGGAATGGGCGAGCTACACTTGGAGATAATCGTGGACCGTCTCAAGCGAGAGTTCGGCGTAATCGTCGAGCCTAGTCCCCCTGAGGTTGCTTACCGAGAGACAATTACATCAAAGGTCAAGCTTCGAGATAGGTTGGTCAAACAATCAGGTGGTAGAGGACAATTCGCAGAGATTGAGTTTGTCATTGAGCCACTAGAGCCAGGGCGCGGTTTTGAATTTGTAAATGAAATCGTTGGCGGAGTCATTCCCAAGGAGTACATCCCTGCAGTCGAAAAAGGTGTAATCGATGCCATGGCCGAAGGAGCTTGGGCCAACTGCCCCATAGTGGATCTAAGAGTGCGACTAGTTGACGGCAAATCTCATGATGTCGACTCCTCTGAAATAGCTTTTCGTCGCTGCGCCAAATTAGCCTTCAAAAAAGCATTCCTCCGTGGGAATCCAGAGTTGCTAGAGCCTGTAATGAGCGTATGTGCAGCCACTCCAGATGAATACGCAGGCCAAGTAACTGGAAACCTCTGTTCTCGACGAGGCCGTATTGCCGGTATGGAAATGCGCGGTACAACTC
>CAZXTJ010000248.1:0-10929 GCA_964643655.1 uncultured bacterium | reverse complement strand
AACATAGAACGAAGAGAGATACTGTCAATTTCTGCACGGACTTACCTTCATCCTTCATAATCCATCCAAGTAAGTAGCCAAACATGATAGGGATATGGTCCTTACATGACAAGCCCCAAAAAGAAAGAAGCTGCTATAATTGCCCCAGTGGAGGTAAACCAATGGGAAAAACCATTATATATGCACTTTTCATAATTCTCTCATCATCCCTTCTCCAGGCCCAAAGTTCCATCTTGCTCGATGAAAAAGCACAACATGAAGCAGTCAAAGAGGCTGTTCGTGATTTTTTAGGTAATCCAGAGAACCTAGAAGTAGATTTGGTCTCACCTGAAAACAGAAAACCTGGCCACTTCAAAGAGATGTCCATCCGCATGCGTGATACGACTGTCAAAACCCTTCGTCTGCGTTATGCCTGGATCAAACTGAGCGATTGTGCCATTAGCCTGAAAGAACTATCCCAAAAGAAAAAACTACGTTTCATCACCCAAGGCAAAGCCGACCTCGTTGGTTACATTCACGAAGATGACCTCAATGCTCTCTTTAAACTCCACTCCAAGGCCCTTCGTGTCCAAGGTCCCAAATTCGACTTCCTACCCAGTAGACTACGTTTCTCAGGTCGTGTACTCACACGCCTCTTCTCCAGTTTCCTTACCGTTGAGGGCAAACTATCAGTGAAGAAAAAGACACAAGTCCATTTCCACCCCCAACGCATGCGCACGAAGTGGTTTTCCGTACCCCAATACGTAGTCCGCAAATTGGCCTCTGCCATCAATCCCATTGCAGACTTTTCGGCCTTCAAATTTGATGTGGCTGTAGACTTTTTGGAAACGACAGATGAACACCTCTTCATGGCCACCGATGCCATGCGCGAGGAACTAGAAAAAATCCAAGAAGAGCTTGATAAAAAGAATGATTAATCCTCTTCTTTTTTGTGCTTTTTATAAAGCCTGTCGAGGGCGAAATCCAGCTCGGTAACGGCTATGGGCCGCTCATTGTCGTAACGGTATTGATAGAGACCGTTCAAGGCTTTCTCAGTGCCAATCTTTTCCAAAGCTTCTATCTCTTTGATAGCCAAAGGTACTTTTTTCTCAGCCCACAGTGCCTCGAGAAGCGGCACGACACCCTTGTCGTCACCAAACTTACCCAAAGCCTCGGCAGCGCCACCACGGACCAATTCATTGGGATGTTGGAGCAGCTGAGCCACCCTGTCCAAAGTGTCCTTATATCCCAAACGAGCCAACTCGAGCATAGAGTGACGCTTGACTTCATAACTAGCTGAAGTCAAACCACCAAGCAAAAACTCTTTGCTCGTCGTATCAGCTGGTACTGGCGGTGGAGCACTGGTTTTTTTAGTTGGTTTTGGCGGAGTTTTTTTTACGACCTTGCGAGGACGCCTTCTCTGCTGTCGTCTCTGCTGTCGTCTTTCTCTGCGCCTTTTCTCTTCCTCTCTTCTCTTTTTTCCTTGGGGAGAGAACATCTGGTCGAGACGTTTCAATTCGCGTTGAACTCTGACGGGAGTCGATGCTATGGAAGTTTTGCGCAAAATGGCCAAAGCTTCTTTGCTTCTTTTTGTCTTTTTGAACAACCAGCCCAGAAAAACTCTTCCCCGAATGGAGGAGTGTAACTTCAAAGAGCGACGAACATGCTTTTCTGCTCTGTCGAGAGCATTTTCATCGACACAGCGATGAGCTCTTTCCAAGTGGTTGCGAGCTGCCTCTTGGGAAGCCCAAGCAAAAGGCAGAAATAATATGGATAAAACTATATAAGCGGCCAAATAACGCCAAAACATTGCCTAATCCCTCTCCAGGAGCAATTGTAACATGGTCACCCTACACCTTAGTGTAAAGAAGCCATAAAAAGGCACGGTGGACTTAGAAAAACTAACGCAGCAAAATCACACGCAGAGGAATATTGGCCAGAAGATGCTGCTGTTGTTTCTTTTTCAGCAAAGCTTTGATTTCAAAAGCCATGTCCACCACATTATTCACAATGGTGCCCACGGCACTTGCCAACTTCTCTATATGCTTTTCACACTTCTCTTCGTTGATTTCATCACTTAGAAGAAGGCGAGAGATTTCCATGCCCTCAGAGGCTACATTGGCACCGTGGCGCACGACAGTGGGCACATAACCAATGATGACCAGCTTGGCATCTATCCTTTGCTGATTATCCAAACTCAACTCTTTCGTGAGCTTTTCGAAATGAGCGTGCCATCTTTTAATCTTCTGCCCTACCCTCCTCAGACGAGCAAAGAAGCCCTGGCGCATACGTGCCGGAGCAGGAGGAGGCGGTGGTGGGGGAGCAACCATGGGAGCTCCATGCATCTGCATGGGAGGCATCATGGGACCACAGATCTGTCTATTTATTCTTTTCTTGATCCGAACTCTCTTGGCCCTTTTTCGTTTCCACATCTTCAGAAGCTTCTTGAAAGTCTTGTCACCTGCGCGTTTACGTAAATCAACGACCATACGGACGACAGATTTACCCAACTTTTCGATGACCTTTTTCACACGGCCAGTTAGTTTGTTCGTCTTTTTGTCTGCTTTTTCCTTTTTGTAAAACTCACCAATCAGTTCGAGACGAAGACCATATAAATCAGCACCAGCACGAACGATTTTGGGTATATGTTTCAGCACACCGTCGGTGATGGAACAAACCTCGTCACACCAATCTGACTTTCTCACCTTTTCACAAGGTTCACAATCATCAGCCCAAATTGGTGAAACAGCAAACAACAAAAGACTAGACAATAGAACTAAACTGAAGCTTTTCATGACCCCTCCACTTCGGTGCAGATAGAACTACACCTCAGCTTAGCATGGGTCGACTTCAATTATTCAAAAAGGCATTCGTATGTTTTGCGTCATCACAAGTACAGGCGCGCAAAGGTAAACTCCAGCGATTTTCGCGCATCTGCTCTTGAGAGAGATTGCCAAAATAGATGTAATGCCAGAGACGGAAATCGTGCAGATCCAATGTGCCGCCATTCTCCTCTTTGACCTCTTCGATACGTTTTTGCAATTTGGGATCGTTTAAGAGCTCTTTCAAACGAGGCATCATCTTCTCGGCCCTGGCTACCTCAGCAGGCGGATTACGTCTCATCCAACTCTCATAAGTATCCATCCACCGGGCTGTAGAAATATCGCGAGAAGCCATCGTCCGCAACACTGCTTCGAGCAAATCATCTTTGTCCGTGCCACGGTTCATCCATTTGCCACGCAGCCAAGAGGGAGTACGAACGACGATATTGTTTCCCGACTCACGAACAGTAACGTTTCTCTCTTTGTAATAAGCCAAAATAGCTTCTTTCTCTTCAGCAGAAGAGAAAGGAACATTGTAAGTGTCATAACGATTCGTGGGCACCTTGATTAACATTCGATATTCTTTTTTGGCTGGGCTTTGGCGGATGACAGAACCGTTGCCTTCTCGGCCAAAAGTGGCAAATTGTTTCTCTGTTGCATTGGGGCTACCAACAGTGTATTTACCGCGAACAACAGCACCCTTTTTGCAATAAATGGTAGCCACCCAGTGGCTGAAACAAGGATTGACGCCATCGTAATATTGGCAGTGACCAATATTACAGCCACAGAAAGTGAACCTAGGTTTATTCACCAATCTTGCCGTAAAGGTCTTGGCTCCAGGATTTCTTGAATGAGTGACATAATCATTGGCCAAATAACGAGCGTGATACTGCTTGCCCTTATTGTCTGCATAATCCATCATCGGTCCATCTTGTCCTGAGTGGGAGACAGTGGCAAAGCCAATGACTTTGAAATTTGATGGAGTCAGCTCGTTCACAGCATAAATCTTCAAACGCTGATTTCCGCTAGGAACGGCACTTGGACCAGCTGCCGGCACCATACCCTGACAAAGCACATTGTGCATGTCATCAGGAGTGAGGACCTTGACGACTACAATTCCCTTGCACTTGGCGCCACTTTCCTGAATGTCCCGGCGAATATATTTGTACACATAATTGGGTTTACCAGCGATGGGACCATTTTGAGAAATCTGATAGAAAAACTCTTGGTCCTGACCCATGCCAGCAAAGACATAATAAATACCTTCACCACCACCTTGTACAGTGTTCGTAGTGTTCGAAGGTGTATCAAAGAGTCCACCAGAGATGGAAGTATCTCCAGGAGTGTTCTGCCCCAAGAAAGACAAACCATGCTGTAAAGTCATGTAATTTCGGACAGCGTTCATCCAATCTTGGTCAAGCCCAGTGCCACTACCATCAGTAGTCGTGTTTGCATCATAAACACCGCCATTGAGGTCTTCACCGAGAAAAGACAAACCACCAGAAGTGTTGTCCGGAGCGCTCTCTTCTTGGACCTTTAAAAAGCGTGGAGCGACCCAACCTTCCCCTTCGCTGTCAGGACGGCCTTGCCAGCCATCAGCAACGACGACCTTAGAGTCGCCCATGGGCACTTTGACTTTATATCGAGAAGAGGCTGTTCCACCAATGACCTCAACAGTGAGCCCCTTGTACAAAATGGCGTAATTACAGACCGAAGCATCTTGGGGAGTGAGATAACAAGCAGAAAAGGAGGGATTTCCCTCTTGTTCGATGACACCAGTTTTTGCCCAGAGAGCAGGCACTAAAAAGCTAACGAAGAGGAGGCACAAGAGTGAACGCATGGAACACCATCTTTCTCTTTATATAAAAAGACAGATCTTTTTCGAATAAATTATGACAAAAAAAAGAGCATATGTCTCTACCTGGAGGGCGGTCCATGCCAAATTCTTCGCCACAATGTGGCAAACTCGGCTTTTATATCGAGCTGACTGCGAGGACCACGGAGCCTTTTGGCAGAGAGTAATTCACCCTTTTCATCGAAGGTAAAAGCACAGCGAAAGGGTGTCAGCAAAGCAGATGAAGGCATGCCATAACGATGGTCGAACAAAGTGACCACCCTCCCCTGCACCTGGGCACTAATGGTGTTCTGGCTGAACCAAGTGAAAATCTTTCCCTCTTCACTATTCAATGCAGCTGTGACCAGCTCATGCTGTTGGCTCTTTCTCTCTTGTAGGAGCACATTTTTCGGAGCAAAAACAGAGACCTGGCCCAAATAAAAGTCACCATTTTCCCTCTTGGCCACAACATGCCAAAGAGCAATATTCAGCAAAGTAGGAGTGGCGCGAACAAAAACCACATCCTTTTTACCCTGCTCTTGCAAAACCTCTTGAAACCGACCTTCAGCAAAACGGCCAAAACCATATCCCAGGGATAAATACAAACAAGAGGCCAAGAAAGTTGCCCAAATGAAACGCCGCTGAGAAGAGACAAAACCTACCGTCCTTGCTGCCACGACTACACCAAGAAGCAAGATTACAGAATAAAAGAGATCAACTACAGCAACACCATCAATGGCAAAACGATGGCGCGAAAAAGGAGCCAGCAGCTGAGTGCCATAAGTAGTGAAGACATCAAGGATGGGATGAGTGACTAGAGCCAACCAACAAAGCTGTGACCAACGCCACAAAGTCCCTTCTCCAGGCCATTTTCTCTGGAAACAAAAAGCTACGAGAGGAGCCAACAAAGTGAGGACAAAAATGGAGTGCGTCTCTGCTCTATGGTGAGCCATGGATTGCCAAGGCCCCATAGCACGGGAAAAGAGATCCAAATCAGGTAAAGAAGCGCAAATGGCACCAACGACTAAAGCTTTGCGACCAAAATCCATGCGAAAACCGAGGTCGCCAATAGTGGCCCCTAATAATGCTTGGGTCACAGTATCCACTTTGTCGTCCTTACATACCCCCCTTTAATCCCACGACTCAGTGGAATTATATAGCCTCATTTTGACCAGATGGCATAATCGTTACCAGAGTGGCGCAACTGCCATTCACCATCAGGGCTATATTGGCCAGAGCCCAATTTGACGAGACATTTGCCATCAATCTGAGCAACATATCTGTTCTGTTCAGCAATGAGGATGTTGAGCATTGAAGTGCGGCTAATACCCAACTCTGTGCGCAGCTGAGCCATCTCTTTGATGGCCTTGTGATGATTGTCACCCCATGTATAGAGGTGCTCCCAGAAGATGGTGGGAGTACCAGGATGAGTCAAAATATAGGCATAACCCTGCAAAACCTTGTCACCGGGGAAAGGCCAATGAGCCTGCAGGGAACCGGTGTCGTGATTGTCGATGAAAGTAACGGCTCTGTCTGGCCACCAACCAATGAGACCAGAAGCTTTGCCTTCACTGTCGCGCAAACGCCAATATTCACCAGTCTTACAAGCAACTTGCAGCTGACCTTTGGTCGTGAAGTCAAAAGTGCGAACGACACCATTGGCTGCATCCAACCAATCACAAAGAGCCTGACGATGACTGTTCTGGTCTGGCAACATATAAGAGCCGTTGTAATTCATGTCCGTCCACAACTCACCTACTGAGAAACAAGCAGAAGTCTGTTCTACATATTCACCAGCATATTCGCCGCCATAACCTTTGGTGTAATCAAAACGCCAGCCATCAAAACCAACTTCGCTCTTGAGCCAATTGAGCCAATCAATAATGTCCTGGCGCACTCTTTCGTTGGTGTGATCAACATCAGGAGCAGCACCAAAATCGCCACCAGTATCATTTGCACCCTGTCCACCAGTGTCACCAGCAACAATGGCCCACTGTTCCCATTTGGCTTTGCCCGAAGGGAAATGATAAATGTTCCAGTTGCCTTGATTGTCTTGGTGAGAGCCACAGCGGTGGTTGACGACAATGTCACCGATACACTTGATGTCTTTATCGTGAAAAGCGTCTATACAAGCTTTCAGCTCTTCTTTGTTGCCATAAAGAGTGCGATTGTGACTCAACTCTTGTCCATGGCCCAAGTCATACCAATCACCAGGCATGTAACCCTGTGGCGCCACAGAGCGCTGTGGAGGTGGGAACCAAACGTGGGTTACGCCCACTTGGGACAAATTGGCAGCTTTGCTCTGTAAATGGCGGTACCAAACATGCTTTTGACCATTCACATTGGCATCCCAAGGGAAAGATTGGAACAAAATCTCACAGGTCGCACCATCACCACGGTGCAACTTCTCGAAATGTTCTACTCGAGTACGCAGCGACTGTGCTGAAACAGCGCTGACACAAAGACCGAGCACCAGAAGGAGGAGAGTTAATCGATACATGCAACCACCCTTATTCTTTATATATATTTAAGATAAAACTCGCCAGAACTGACATAATATTAATGATGGGCCCCAAAAACGTCTAGTGCTTATCTTAGGCCTTGTCAAAGCGGGTCAAAACCTCTTTGACCTCCTTGTATTGACTGCCAACTTCGCCACAAACAGCAATCAACTGGCCCAAGGCACTACGAGCCGACTTTTTGTCGCTTGCTCCTTCGAGAGCCAACAAAGCCGCCTTTGCAGAAGCTTGCACAATCTTCTTGTCACTGCCATGACGCCTGACAACCTTTTCCAAAACAGCCATATTGGGCTCACGGAGAGGTTCCGTATCTTCGCGAGTGAACAAAACGGGCAGAGCCACAGTCTGCAAACGAGCAAAATAGAGAGAAACCTGCCCATCAGCAAGATAGTGCTGAGCCAAATCGAGGAAATCCTCGAGTAAAGCCTCAAAACCTGGCAAATCCTCTACGCCACGTTCAGTAATATATTCGAGAGTGGTCCGTAAAGCAGCGGCATACTCTTTTCGCACTTCCCTATTGTCCAAAAAGTCCGTCAGAGTGAGGAAAGCCTCAAAACCCTTCCAACAATCTTCAAACCTATCAGCTGAACGAACGGCACTGATCCACGAAGACAAAGTGGCCGACCATTGAGCAGCAGCACCAGGTAACAACTCATCAGGTACAGCTGCAAAGTGGTACAAAATCTTCTCGTGGTCTTTCCACTCTTTGTGTTTGGCCAACAAAGCGCCACCTTGAGCACACAAATCAGCAAAAGTTGACCAACGATAATCTTCGCCCATACCACCTTTGACAACCTTGCGACACATCTTCAAAACAGGAGCCACGGCCGACGCCCGCTGCGTCTTCTCCAAAGGCAAAAGAGCATTCAACATAGTGGCGTGATAAATCTCCTGATGATCATCCCACTGATCATCAATGGCTTGAACCAAAAGTAACAACTCCTCGAGCTGCTCAACTCTATCAGCAGTCACCAAAGCCGGTGCCAGCTGTGACAACAAAGTCAAAGTAGGCCGCCGCCGCTGCTCCAAATACCTATAAGCATCACTGAGCTTAAAAGCCGCCTCCTCTACGCGACTTTCGTCTTCTTTCTCCAATTTGCCCTCTTTGGCCAGTGAAAATAGGGCGTGTACCTCAGTGGACAAAAGTTCGAAGTCGGCAAGAGAAAGAGGTGAGGCCTCTTTCTCTTGTGCTTCCGAAGGAGCCGCAGGCTCCTTCTCTTCGAGAGGAGGCAGAGCCTCCTCTTCAGAAGCAGAGGGATGATCCGAAGGATCATCCCATGTGTGCTCAGTCGTCGGTTTCTCTTCGGGTTTGAACTTTTCCCTGTATTCATCAGTCTGCACGCGCAGCAACATCTCGTCGTGAGCTTTTGACGAAATATTGAAAAACATCCTCAACCCCTGCAGCATCTTCCGCTCGGCATCATCAATGACACCATCGGACCACACAAAAAAGAGAGCTCTTTCATAAAGCTGCATTGCATTGAGAGGCCGCTTCGTACCCAGCTGCCCCTTTTTGAACTTTTCCATGGAGCGTGAGGCAATCTTCCTTGCCCACTCACTCTTGATAGAGAGAAACTTGGCCAACTTGTTCAGAATGGAGTTTTCCCACTTCTCTACCTTGCCATCTTTGAAGACCTCGTCAGTCAATAACTGAAAGAGTCCCTTACGCGAGAGGGGTTTGCCAACTTCATAAAACTCATTCTTCACGAACTCGGTCCTGCCTTTGCAACTTCAGCAAGCGCTTTACGCTCGTTAGGTTTTTCCTGGCCCTGCAAATCTTCAGGAAGCCCCGTCGGGTCACCATAATGGCCCACAGCAATCGCGGCCATGGCCCTATATTTCTCTTTGTCTACGGACAAAACTTCATAAGCACGTTCAGCACTAAAACCTGCCATGGCATGGGCATACAAACCCAAATGACGGGCCTGTAAAGCAAGGGACATCCAAGCTGCACCACAATCAAAAGCTGCCCATTTATTCTTTTTGCCACCTTGAGCAAAAGTCTTTTTCGCAAAGAGCAGAGCCAAAAAAGGAGCCCTGTCAGCCCACCGTCTATTGCCATCGAGCAAAACAGTGCGCATCTTCTCAAGTTCCTCTTCTTTGCTGGCAAAAACAAAAAACCAGGGCTGCTCGTTGTAACAGGACGGAGCCCAACGTGCAGCCTCAAAAAGCGAAGAAATCTCACTTTCACTCAAAGGCTGCGATGAAAAGGCCCTTGGTGACCAGCGGTCGCGAAACTGCTCGTTAATCTCCCCTTGAAGCTTTCTTTCGTTAGGAATGTCCATATGTGCCTCCATGGCGTAGAATACCACTAGTTACGCCTTCGACTCGAATTGGGAAAAAAATGATACAAACAAGGGCCCTTCTGCTACTGGCTTTCACCCTGACCATATCAACAGCCTGGGCCAATCCCTTTGCCGAGCCCAAACCACCCTTTTATTTCCAAGTTCCCCCTGGCTGGTCCCTGGCTCGAGCAGCCTTCCAACTGGGACATCCCCATTGGATTTACGCACCAGGCACACCTGCTGAGCACCAGAAATTAGAAAACACTCCCCGCCAGCGAGTTGCCCTCTACCGCCAAGTAAGTCTCACCATTGAAAGCAAATATTGCCACACAGAAAAAGCGCCCACCCTTCTGGCCAATGAATTGGTCAGACTAGGTCAGCTGCGAAAGAAACAAGGTAAAAAGAAAGATCAGAGCCGTTGGGTCACTTCCCTTTTACCCATTGAGACGATAGACATACAGGCCATTTATCAAGAAAACGAAACTTCAAAAGGCCAACTAAAAAGTTACATCCATCTCTTCACCCTTGATGGCAAGACAATGTGGCGCATTACATACGAAGGTCTGGCCAAAGATTACGACAAAAACCTAGACAAAACAATCGAGAGTCTGCAGAGTTTTAACTTTCCCAAGAAAGATAAAAAATGAGAAAAATAGCCCTCCTCCTTTTACTCCTCCCCATACAACTCCTAGCCGCAGATCTCATCATCGAAGTGCAAGGTCGTGGTGGCCATGGCGCTTATCCCCACACCACCATTGACCCCATCGTTCTCGGTGCTCAAATCATCGTTGCCACAAAGACACTCTTACCCAATCAACTTCCCCGCCACCTACGCCCTGGAATAACCATCCATTCCATCAATGGTGGCACAAAAAGAAATATCATCCCCCCCAAAATCACCCTCGAAGCCAACTACACAGTGACCAAACGTTCACATCGATTTATGGTCCAAAGAGCCCTGCAAAAACTACTCGCTCATCTGGGTCGCGCAGCTTCTCTCGAGGAAGATGAATACCCTATCATCAAAGGACTAAGATGGAGGAGAAGAAAGGCGCGCAGCAGGAGAAGAGAGCCACAATCTCCTGACAAAAACCAAAACAGCCTACTTGCTGAACCAAAGCCCAGCAAAAAAACGCCCCTATTAAAACTCATCAATAAAAACCAAAAAGAACTCATCAAATTTTATAAAGAGCTCCACGCCAACCCGGAACTATCCTTCCAAGAGGAAAAAACTGCCGCCCGCGTTGCTCGCGAACTAAGAAAAATAGGAGTAGAAGTTACAGAAAAAATCGGCGGCCACGGTGTTGTTGGACTGCTAGAAAACGGTCCTGGGCCCATAGTCATGGTACGTGCCGATATGGATGCCCTGCCCATCAAAGAACAAACAGGCGCAGCTTTCTCTTCCACTGTGACAGCCATAGACGAAAAAGGAAACAAAGTGCCCGTCATGCACGCATGCGGTCACGACGTCCATACGAGCTGCCTCATAG
>CAZXTJ010000247.1:0-10948 GCA_964643655.1 uncultured bacterium | reverse complement strand
TGAGAGGATCAAACGGATTGTCCTCCTCAATACGGCTGCGTTTTTCAAACCACCTGGAAAGTCAATGCCTTGGCAGCTCTGGTTGGCTCGAAATACTCCTTTGGGTTCGATTTTGGTAAGAGCCTTCAACGCTTTTGCTTATGGTGCCACAAAAAACTGTGTTGTTCGCAAAGCCATGGATCCCCTTGTTCAGCAGGCCTTCCGGGCTCCTTATAATAGCTGGCACAATCGAATAGCTACTTTGAGATTTGTTCAGGACATTCCCTTGGAAGAGGGAGATCCCTCTTATGAAGCTATCGAGAAGACAGTTAAAGGATTGGAACAGTTCCGTTCGACTCCCGTACTCGTTTGTTGGGGAGAACAAGATTATGTCTTTGATCACCATTTCTTGAAGGAGTGGAAAGTTCATTTGCCCGACGCTGAGTACCACACCTTTGCAGACGTTGGTCATTACACTCTTGAAGACGCGCCTGACGAAGTTCTTTCTTTGATGAAAGAGTTTTTTGCCAAACATCCTATTGAGGGGGCTCTGTGAGCTCAGCAGAGGGGTTGAACATTGCGCAAATTCTGCGCGATGTTGCCAAGAAAAAACCCTACAACAAAGCCGTTGTCGAGACTTGTGGTCAAGATTGGTGGGGGCGCAGAGCATACACACATCTCACTTTCAAAGAGCTCGATGAGTTGTCTGACAGAATGGCTTTTGGATTTGAGCGTTACGGTATAACCAAAGGTACACGCACTGTACTCATGGTTACGCCAGGACTCGATTTTGCTGCTTTGACATTTGGTTTGTTCAAAGTTGGTGCAGTCATAGTGATGATTGATCCTGGAATGGGGATCAAGAATCTTGGCAAATGTTTGGCCGAAGCTGAACCTGAAGCTTTTGTTGGTATCCCCAAGGCACATTTGGCTCGTATCATTTTGCGTTGGTCACCAAACACGATTGATAAGCTCGTGACTGTGGGAACTCGCTGGTGCTGGGGAGGACTCACTCTTCAGCAGATAGCTGATAACCCTTCAGAAGAGTATGCCATCAAAGCACTCTCACCAGATGAGATGGCTGCAATCTTGTTCACCAGCGGCAGTACGGGAGTAGCCAAAGGTGCCGTTTATACACACAAGATATTTACTTCCCAAGTTGCCTTTTTGAAAGAGACCTTCGACTTTGGTGAAAACGATGTGGACTTGGCAACCTTTCCACTTTTTGCCCTTTTTGATCCTGTTCTTGGTGTGACAGCAGTCATTCCCGATATGGATGCCAGTAAACCTGCCAAAGCCAGTCCCCAAAAACTGGTTAGGGCTATCGAAGATCACGGCTGTACTCAGATGTTTGGTTCTCCTGCACTCATCGATAATCTGAGTCGTTATGGAGAGAAACATAACAAGAAGTTACCAACACTTCGGCGTGTAATATCAGCAGGTGCTCCAGCTCGTCCTGATGTGCTCGAACGTTTGCAAAAGATGTTGCCTGAAGATGGGCAAATTCACACTCCCTACGGAGCAACAGAATCTCTTCCCGTTGCCTCAATTGGCAGCAAAGAAATCTTGGAAGACACATGGAAAACTACCATCACTGGCGGTGGGACCTGTGTGGGAAAACCTGTCGAAGAAGTGGAAGTTGCCATCATCAAGATTAGTGATGAGCCTATTGAAGAGTGGGAAGACGAGCTTCTTGTCGCCCAAGGAGAAATTGGCGAGATAGTAGTGAAAGGGGCAGTTGTTACAAAGGCTTATTTCAATCGTCCCCAGAAAACCAAACTGGCCAAAATCAAGGACAAAGATGGTGAAGTACGTCATCGAATGGGTGACGTTGGGCGTTTTGACAAAGATGGTCGTTTGTGGTTCTGTGGTCGCAAAGCCCACCGTGTAGAGACGGCGAAGGGGCCCATGTTCACAGTTCCTTGTGAAGCTGTCTTCAACGTCCATCCAAAAGTCTTTCGTACAGCACTAGTCGGAGCAGGCAACAAAGGTGAGCAAAAACCTGTCATCTGCGTTGAGGTGGAAAAACTACATCAATCCTGTGATTTGACCACTTTGCACAAAGAGCTCGAGGCCATGGCAATAGAGCATGAACACACGAAAGACATCGATACCTTTGTTTTTCACCCATCCTTTCCCGTTGATGTAAGACACAATGCGAAGATTAATCGTGAGCAGTTAACAGAATGGATCAAGGGGAAGATCCAATGACGACGGCTTTAGTGACAGGTGGTGGTGGATTTTTAGGTGGCGCCATCATAGACCTCTTGCTGGAAAAAGGCTGGACTGTTCGTAGTTATTCTCGAAGTCTTTATCCCTCTCTGCAGAAGCAAGGAGTTCAGTGTTTACAGGGTGATCTGACTGACGCGGCAGCTGTGGCAAAAGCTTGTGACGGTGTCGACGTAGTTTTCCATGTGGCAGCCAAAGCTGGTATGTGGGGCCCCTACGAAGATTATTATCAAGCAAATGTTGTGGGCACAAAAAACGTCATAACAGCCTGCCAACAAGCCGGTGTATCCAAGCTCGTCTACACTAGTTCGCCTAGTGTGGTTTTTGATGGAAGTGATATGGAAGGGGTAGATGAGAGTGTTCCTTACCCTGACCACTATGAAAGCCATTATCCCAAAACCAAAGCAGAAGCCGAAAAAGCCGTATTAGCAGTAAATAGTGAAAAACTGCTCACTTGCTCTTTGAGGCCCCACTTAATATGGGGACCTGGCGACAATCATCTCATTCCACGTATTGTCGACAGAGCAAGGAAAGGGCAACTTCGAATAATTGGTGATGGCAAAAATAAAGTTGATACCGTGTTTGTGGAGAATGCAGCCTTGGCCCATTTACAGGCGGCAGAAAAACTGGCAGCGCAATCTCCCGTTGCTGGGAAAGCGTATTTTATTACAAATGATGAACCCAAAATATTGTGGGACATTATCAACGACATTCTCAAAGCTGCAGGTGAGAAACCAATTACGCGCCATGTGCCAAAGTTTGTCGCTTACGGAGCTGGTTGGATCTTTGAAACCGTTTATGGTCTCTTCGGCATAGAGAGCGAACCTAGAATGACACGGTGGGTTGCAAGCGAATTGACGACTAATCATTGGTTCGACATTTCGGCAGCCAAAAATGATTTTGGCTATGAGCCCAAAATATCTATGGCTGAAGGTATGAAAAAACTCGCTGATTGGTTCGCTAATCAGAGAAACAATTAGGCCGTTACTCTTGTGAGTTTTCTTTCAGTTCAGTAAAGGTTTTGACGAAGGTTTTTACTCTTTCTGGGTCAGGGCTGTTTTCCCAGGAACCCTCATATTTTAGGTAAGAACCAACAATGAATATGTCCGCCAAGGGGAAATATTCGTTGAGGTTTTCACTGGTCAGTCCAGAGCCAATGAGTTTGCGAATGGGGACGGACCGAAGAGTCCGCAAATCCTCCAGAGCAACTACTTCTCCTGTTGAAGTACCTGTGATAATCACACCATCTGAGCAGAAAAACTGGGCTGCTTTTGCTGTTTCAGTCAAAGAAACATCTGCAGTAATGGCATGAGAGGAATGTTTCTTTTTTATGTCAGTGAATACAAGTATATGGTCACCATCTATAGAGTGTCGGTAACGTAATAGTTCGCCTGCGCAGGCGTCGAAGACTCCCTCATCACCAACATGGCCAAAAACGAAACCTTCTGCTCTAACAAAATCGAGATCAGCAGCCAGTGCCACAGCCAGCGCTTCTTGATTGCAACCGGCCAGTACTTGGACGCCACAATATAAACCGAGTTCTTTGATTGCCCGCCCTATGACAGACATTGTTGAAGTGATTTCAGGACCGACCCTCTTCATATAAGGAACATCATGCATGTTCTCAATCATCACGGTTTTGACACCGTGATTTTGATAGAGTTTGGCCTCTGATACTGCCTGTTCAACGATTTTTGCAACGCTCATTGTTGAACGTGGGGTTCCAGGTAGGGCAGCTACGTGAATCATTGCAACGAGATCTTTAGAGTTTTCCTCAAGGTACTCCTGATAGGTCATTGAAGCCTCCTTAGGGTCACTGTACCACGAAGAAAAAAAAGATGGAACGAATGGAAGGAAGAGTTTGTCTCTTGAAGTGACGGACAGAAAAAAATGATTAAAACGAAAGGGTCGAGATGAGCAGATTAGCCACTTCAATGTTGGTCCTGATGGTTTTTGTGTTTTTGCCCGCCACTATCCTCGCTTTTGATGAAACTACCGACAATCGTCCTACCCATGATCCTTTTAAAGTGCTCGTGAAAAAACCCAGAAAACCCGTTCCTCCTCGACCAATTCAACCTCAGGTGGAATATCCAAAACCTCAGGTAGTTCCCCCTCTCAATCTAAAAGTAAATGCAATAGCTGGCAAAGATGGAAACTTCGTTGCAGTCATCCAATACAAAGGCAGCGATTACATCGTAGAAAAAGGTTGGGAATCAGAAGACCGCAACTTCCGTGTCATGGCCATTAACAAAGATGGCGTGGAAGTGCATTACTCCAAAGCAAAAGCCCGTAGAAACTTCGTGTTCTGATTATAGGGCTTCACCCAAGCCATATTTGTTGGCTGCCTGGTTGTACAGTGGTGCCATCTCAGCTTGCAGTTGTTCCAAATGTCTAACACGTTTAGCGCTCGCAGGATGGGTTGAGAAAAACTCAGGCATACTTGAGCCGCCAAGGGCCATCATTCGTCGCCAGAGATTTGGTGCTTCACTTGGATCGTATCCTGCCAAAGCCATTAGGTGAGTGCCCATTTTGTCGGCTTCGTGCTCATGCTGCCGCGAATATGGTAATACGACACCAAACTGCGCGCCCAAACCCAAAGCTATCATTATCTTCTTTCGCTTGGAGGATTTGACATCCTTGTTTTTCATAACCTTGTCAGCACCCAAAAGCAAAGCAGCTGCGCCAAGTTGTTGACTGACTCTTTCCTGCCCATGGTTGAGAAGTGCGTGAGAAATCTCATGGCCCATTACAGCAGCTAGAGCAGCTTCAGTTTTACAGACAGGCAATATCCCCGTGTATATTCCGATTTTGCCACCGGGCATACAGTAGGCATTTTGTGTTTTTGGTTTGTCGAACAAAACGACTTCCCATTGGAAACCTTGGCAATGTTGGCCATAGTGGAGCTGGGCTTGCGCTATGAGTCTATTGGCAACCCTTTGAGTTATTGCATTCAATCTTGGATCCTTTGAGGCGGGAGTCTTCTGTTTTTCTTGCGCAAATATTGATCCTGATTGAGATGTGAGAAATGATGCTGGGATGAATGAGACTGTTTCACGGCCAGCGGCATTTTTCTTCGTACATCCTTGTATAGAGATTGTTTGGGCCATAACCAGCAGCAATACACAAACAACTAATATTTTTCTCATTGGAGATCCTCTTTTCTATTCCATACAAACATCATCCTAGAGAGGAGGGGCCTTGAGCAAGGAACATTTCGTTTATCTGTATTTTCTCAACCAGAATGCCGCTGGATCTTGTTCGATACGTTGTTGAATGTCCGTCGGCAGGTTTTTGCACTGTAAGTTTCGCAAAGTGTTACCAAACCACTGTTTTATCTCGTTGCCTTTTAAACCTTGAAGTTGTTTTAGTGAGTAGGGCCACTCATTCGTTTGCGAAGAGAGAACACTTAACAATTCACTGCTCCCTTTAGGAGGATTGGCTGCCAAAAGTCTCAAAGTTGACATTTGCGCAGTCAGGCTCTTGGTTTTCGAACTTGCTATTTGTAGAGCTTTGTTTAATGACGGCAATTTCTCTTCATCGAGATATTGACGTAGGAGAGCGAAAAACAAAGCTTCAGCTCGAGGTATGGCAGGTGAGTTACTCACTGACTTTGCTGCGCTTTGCCAATCTTCGTCTTTTTTTAGTGTAACCAAGATGGAGCGCGCTTGTTCGAAAGCTCCCTGAGCAAGGCTTATCACTTCTGCTACGGAAGCTCCATCAGTATCTTCTGTTGACTGTTGCTGAAGCAAAAAGGCTCTGACGAACAAAGGACCGGCAGCTTTTGGTTCTAGGCGTGAAGATTTGTAGAGCAAAGAACGCCCCTTCTTTAGCTTATTCAATGAGCCGTCACTGCCACAAAGGAGGATCAGGCTCTTTCGAAAGAGGGGGAGGGCTTTTCCTGTTGGCTCCCAACCTTCGGCCTTTACGCTTCCATCTCTGCCATGCAGCGAGACATAAGCGTTGGTTTTTCGGTAATAGCTCCACATTTTGTGGGAGTCGAAACGTTTGAATACTTGAGGCAAGATGTCCAATAGTTCATTAATGGGCTGAAGGGCTATATGGGCTTTCCCCAACTCTCCCTTCTGCACTTGCGCGTTGGCCATGGCTGTATGAAACACCATCGAAAACGGATGATGGGTCATAGCACTAGACAATGGCTTTTCATATCTTGTTGGCTGACGTAACAACTCACCAAGTTGTGGTTCGAAATCAGTGTGGAAGGTCAGCCAAAAATGACTTGTGGAAGCAACCATTGCGATGAGGGAAAGTGACCAGAAGAGACGGAGGATCAAACCAAGGAAACCTCGACCTTCTTTTTCTGCCTGCCTCATCTCTTTTATGATGATTTCCATTCCTGCAGCCCCTGCTATTTGAGCCACCATTCTTGCTCTGACAAATACTGGGCAAACCTCTTCGAAAGCGCCAAATGTGAAATTCATGCGCCATCTTTCTCCCCAAGGGCCAGGACGGGCAGTGATGGATGCTACTGGCATGACCTCTCCGGCAGAGGCCGGTTTTAGATGGGGATAGGGGAATAGAGCCAGTTTGAGGGGTACAAAACGCATTCCCCGTGTCGTCAATACAAGGAGACGACGTTTGGTCATTTCATAAAGCCTACGCAGGAGGAGGAAAGTCTCTATGACGAGAATAGGTAAAAAAAGAAGGGTTAGTGGTTTGACGAATTGAGGAAAGAGGTACCATAACAAAGCCCCATAAATCAGTGTCAACACGTGGCTTGAGGTCGCAGTCAAGGCGTCAACGTTTCCTGCCAACTCTGTCATCCAAAGTAGAGTAGCCAAAGTCAACATAGTGACACCAAGGAACAAAGACAAGCCAAGGGGTTCGATGTTCACAATGTAATGGGCGAAAACTAGGCCATAAACAGCGATGAAAAGGGCTGTTGCGCCTATGAAGTTTGAGAGACTGAAATCTACCTCCGCAAACAAGTCATCAATGAAAAAGTGAGCCAATGGGACTTCACCCTGCTCGGCATTCGTTTGCACTTCCGTTTGCAGAGACTCGAGGAAACTTCCTTGCCCATAGTTTCCAGAAGGTAACAGAGCTTGGTGAATGGTCGGCAATAACCTGCGTAAAAGGTATATGGTCACAGCAAGAAACACTGGGATGGAGAGTGCAACCAACAAACAAAAGATCCAGCGTGTTGCGGCAACAGTGCCATCTGTAACCATCAGGGTTTTTGCCATAGCGGACCAAAGAATGGAAGAGAGTGAACCAACGGTCAAGAACCAGATGGCAAACCAAAGGCACAAAACGAATAATGCCTTTAGCTTCTGTACGAAACCTGCAAAAATCCTCCAAAGTTTTTTGAAGAATGTACTATCTTGCTCGATGGCGTAAACAACGAGTCCGCTGTCACGGCTGTCGGTCAATGTGGCCTCCTCTCGTCCTTTCCCCTATTATATCGGAACAAGGAGGGAAACTATGGACGAGTGGTTCTACAAACGACGCGGTTTTCGTGTATATCTTCGCCGACCCCGTAGGAGTGATTGGCCTGAATATGAGATCTACGCTCGCCAAAGTGCAGCTCATTTGAAACCATGGGTATATCCAATCACATCCAAAGAAAAATATGATGCTTACGCTGCCAGAGCCAACTCTGACCGTCACCAATCTTTTTACATATGCCAAATCGAGAGTGACGAAATTCTTGGAGTGATCAACTTCAACGAAATCGTTCGAGGCTGCCTTCATGGTTGTTTTTCTGGATTCTACCTCTTTGCCCATGGTGCAGGAGTTGGATACATGCGCGAAGGCTTGGGTTTAGCACTTCAGTTTGGTTTTACTGAGCTGAAACTTCACCGAGTGGAAGCCAATATCCAACCGGGCAACAAACGTTCCATTGCCTTGGTCAAAGGATTGGGATTTCGTTTGGAAGGTTTTTCGCCAAGATATTTGAAGATTGGACCCACTTGGTGCGATCACGAAAGATGGGCCATCATCAAAGAGGAGTTCAAGTTTAGTCAGGTCTTAAGGAAGCGCTAGTTTGGTCACTGCGCGGGATACATCCATCAACAGTTTCTGAATGTCTAGCGGTTTACTCTGGTAGCAGAACGCTTTGTGCATCACGAGTTCCAAAGCGATCTTTGCATCTTTTTGAGCTGATAAAATGATGACCAACATTCGTCGACCTATAGTCTCCTGCATTTCATTGACTTTTTTTAGCAGGTCCAATCCAGTTACTTCAGGCATGTGATAGTCGGAGATGATGAGTTCAACATCACTATTGGGAATATACTCAATAGCTTCTTTGGCATTTGTGAAGGTTACGACATTGTATCCCGATTCCTCGAGCGTGTCCTGAAGCATCGCAACGATCATAGGATCGTCATCAACGACCATGACAGGCGTTTGGTAATCACCCATTCATTCATCTCCTCGACATTGTGGTTGTCAACTGTGGTCATACGATATCACCAGGGGAAAGCCCCCGTCAACGTCACAGACACCTCCCAATAGCCCCATATCTATGATAATCTGTTTATAACATGGCAATTACAGCGGAAAAGCGAATCCGAGTTCTCGTTGTCGACGATAGTCCCACTTTTCTGGCGATTATCAAGGACATCTTGCGTAAGTTCAAATCGATTGAAGATTTGTGCTTTGTTAGTTCGGGTATTGAGGCTATTGAAAAGACTCGTTCTTTTGATCCTCATCTCATCTTCATGGATTTGATGATGCCTGGGATTAGCGGTCTAGAAGCCCTGGCCAAAATTCGTGAACGAAATGCCAATGTTGATGTGGTCATCATCAGTGGTGCAGCAGAAGATGCTGCCCAGTTGACCATCGAAGCCATCAAACAAGGCGCTTTGGACTTCGTAGCGAAACCTGTGACACGCTCCTTGGAAGAGATGGAAGACTATTTTCTCGCCCGTTTATCCCCCTTCATCCGACGTGCAGCCTATAAACAGGTCTGTTTGACGGCTGATGCTGCCTCTTTGGCTCCAACATACACTCCTGTTGAGGTTCAGAAACCTAAAGAAGGTTTTCCAGGTGAAGTGAAGTTGGTCGTTGTGGGTGTCTCTACAGGAGCTCCCAATACCTTGCCAAGCCTCGTTTCTTCTTTGCCTGCAGATTTGCCAGTGCCTGTTTTGGCTTTGGTTGATGTTCCCAAGGTCTTTCTTCGCTTCCTTGGACGTCTCTTGTTGACGAGCTCAGCCATATCAATCAGCGAAGCCAAAGAAGGTGACAGGTTGTCTCCTTCCCGAATTCTCGTTGCCCCTTCAACATCAGCCATTCAGGTTGTCCCAGATGGTGATGTCCTCACCCTTCGTTTGTCTGAGGTGGCAGGACAGACACAACTGTTGGACAAATTACTCTTTTCAGTGGCTGACGCCCTTCCTGCAGGCTGTTTGACAGCTGTTATGTCAGGTTTTGGCACAGATGGAAGCGAAGGTGTTACAAGGTTACGTAACACTGGTGACCACTATTGTCTCGTCCAAAGTCCCGAAAGCTGTACTGCCCCAGACAGACCTTCTCTGATAATCGACAATGAATTGGCTGATGAAGTTGTCTCTTTAGAGAACATGGGCCGGCGAATTACCGAGCTGGCCAAAAAGAGTAAATAATTCGAGGGGGCACTCCTACTAGGCCGTTCTTTTGACTGAATGACTCAGAAGCCATCAAATGTGAGACGATGAAAAACTGAGAGCTATTTGCATCATCTATTTATATGGTAATATGCCCTGATTGCTGGGACCAGGTGTAAAGGAAGAGCAGACAGTATGTACGGCTATCTCTTGGTCTATGCCGAGACCTTCGCCATTACCCTTTTTTGGGTTCAAATTCTCGACGCTCTCAAACGCCGCGGAAAATTCGTTACCAGCTCAGGATTAGCCCTCCGAGACCTTCTTCCTTATGCCACTTTTCTCTGTATCTTGCCTTGGGTATTGCCTCAAGGCACTCTAATGACAGGATTGTTGGCTACCTTTCTTCTTGTAGGTATAGGTGGTCTCATTGGTGTCATATTGGGCTATCGCAGCCGTCCACTGCCTTTACTAGAACTTTTGGCCTGCGTGATTATTGCCAAAAGTGGCATTCTCATCCAGTTCTTCTCTAGTCCGCTGGGTGGTTATCTCTATTTGGACAGAGCTTCGGTGCCGTTGACAGTGCTCTGGCTCTTTTTCTTTGCCCAGTTCATGAAGTTGGCAAATAGACTCAGTGGTCTTTTTACTGGAATGATGGCTCTCTTTTCATATCTAGTTATTGGTGCGCTACTGACACAGCGCGTTTCCCAGGCAGGTGCTGCCATCTTAGCCGTTGCCTTGGCTGGAACGACAACATGCCTCTGGTTGGCAGGTTATCGGTCTGGTGCCAGACGAATGACCCGACCAGCAGCTTCTGTATGGGCCGTAACGGCTGCAGTCGCTTCTGTTGTCAGCACCTCTAAACGAGTTGCATTTATTGCTCTTTTGACACCCACTCTTTTGGTCGTTGCTCCACTCATCTTTTTTACCTTGCTGATTAGTATGAGTTACATCGGTCCAAAAGTGAGATCCTTACGAACGGTCTATAGATGGAATTTAACGTCAGAGCGTCTTGTGAACGTAGTGATGATTTTCTGTCTCATGGGTAACCTCATTTTGCTTTCACATCTCTTTGTGGACAAACTTCCTTGGACAATTGGACTCGTGGCCGTTGCTCTGACCGTCTTTTTACAGACTGCTCGGCTCATTCTGCTCAGGGGCACTAATGAAGATGGTAAGGTCCCTCTGTCAGGCAC
>CAZXTJ010000246.1:0-10953 GCA_964643655.1 uncultured bacterium | reverse complement strand
CCTTTATGGAGCTCGGCAGAAGTGACCAGGCATTAGGTGCTTTGGAGCAGGCACAAAGACTAGATCCCTCCAAACCGGAGGTTTTTGCGGCTTTAGGTCGCCTCTATCACAAAATTGGAGATCACCACCGGGCTATCGACGCTTTCACATCTGGTTTGATGCTCGACGCAGAAAATGCTGAGCTCTATTTCCAGCTTGGAAACATCTACGATGAGCTGAACAAAACGAGCGAAGCCATCGAGGCTTACCAGAATGCCGTTCAGCTCGATCCGCGACAGTGGCGTTATCTCAACAATCTGGGCGCTTCCTATTTCCGCGCCAATAGCTGGAATGAAGCAATCGACGCCTACAAACGAGCTTTGGGGCTCAATCCCAACTTCGCCGAGGCCCATTCGAACTTGGGCGATGCTTTCCGCTCTGTTGGTGACAAAGAGAAAGCCATTGGCTGTTTCCAACGGGCTTTAGAGCTCAAACCGCACCTACACGACACACGTATCACCTTAGCAGAGCTTCTCGTAGAGCTGAACAGGGCCCATGAAGCCGTGGCCATCTACGAAAAACTGCGCGAGAGCCGACCAAACGATCCCGGTGTTTTGGTACCGCTTATCAAGCTTTACATTGAAGCTGGCCGTTATGATTCAGCTGAGACTCTCTGTAACCATCACCTGCAGCTTGATCCGAACAACATCGACATGGCAGTTCTCAAAGGTACTGCTCTCCATCGAGCAGGCGACATTGCTGGTGCCCTGACCTTGTTTGAGTCAATCTTGCCTTCTCAACCCGAAAACGCCAGCCTCCTCTATAATATGGGTAACTGTTATGTGAGCCTCCATCGCCTTCGCGAGGCAATCGACTCTTATGAAGAGGCTCTCAAATCTGATCCAACGCTCATTGATGCCAATATCAAATTGGCCAAAACATATGCACAAGATGGCAAAAAAGCTCTCGCCATCCTCAACTTCACCAAAGTGCTCAATCTCGATCCGAACAATGAAGAGGCGCGGCAGGGGCTGCTGCAGCTCGGGTAGCACTGAAGAAGGAGATAAAAATGAAAAGAACTCTCCTCGTCCTTTCAATTTTGGGCCTGCTTCTATCAACGACAGCATGGGCTCGAACAGGTCCCTATGGCCCTCACAAGGCTATTCATATGGTGGAGAGACGATTCCCCCTCACGCCAATTGGCCAGTTTAGATTGCGTTTCCAGAGCTACAAACCGCAAGGTTTGGTCAAGTTCAAAAAGCACTTTTATCTCAGCTCAGCAGAGCTCATCAATCGTAAGGGATTTGAGAACGTTCTTTTTGAAAAAGGTGGTCGCCAAGAAAAAAAGGCCAATGGACGGGCTCATCTCTTTGTTTTTGATAAAAACGGCATCCTCCACAAAGATGTCCACCTTTCCATGGGTACCCTCTACCATCCAGGTGGCATGAGCCATGACGGCACACACCTTTGGATACCAGTTAGCGAAAACTGGCAATATGGCCATTCAATGGTCTTGAAAGTCAATCTCGAGACACTGCATGTAGAGCGAGTTTTCACCTTCGACGACCACCTTGCCGGTTTGGTCGTAAACAAAAAGAAAGAACGTCTTTACGCTTGGAACTGGTCCAGTGAAACTTGGTATGTCTTTACCTTGAAGGGGCGGCTCCTTCATAAACAACCTGATCCAATTCGCCTATTTGATGTGCAGGACGCAAAACTGCTGCCTACAGGTGACATCTTGGCTTCAGGTGCACGCCACAACATAGGAGGCATTGCAGTGCTCACTCCCCAATTCAAAATGCGCCATTGCCTCTATCTGCCTGAAAAGAGCCCCAAGGGGTTGGCCATCACCAACAATCCCATGGACTATGAGTGGAAAAATGGCAAATTCCATCTCTTTTTTGCACCCAATGATGAACGGACACACTTGGCCATGTTTCACTTAGGCCCTACGGAAAAACTGCCCCTTTCTCGGTGGCACTATCTTCACCAACATGGGCAGAAAGGAAAAAACTGATGAAAAGGAGCAGCTGGCAAGCACTAGCAGCCCTATCCCTAATACTTTTTGTCGTCTTTGCAGGAATGACCTATCACTGGTGCGCCAAAGTGACAAAACTCCGCAAAGAAGGCAAAACTGAAGAAGCTTCTGTCATCAGACACGAAAAGAGGCGCAATATTGGCAAAGGTAGACGAATAGACAGACACATAGTCGTCTCCTATTTTGCTGACAAACCCGGTCAAGGAGCGGCCAAACCCGCACCAACCCAAAAGACTGAAGGTGACGCAGTTTCACGCATTCTTGGTGGTTTGGACAAATCGCTGGCGAAAATGCGTAACCGCAAATACACAAAAGCCCAAATACCCGTTGATAAATCTGATTTCGCAAAACATCCAGTGGGCAGCAAAGTGAAGATAGTCTACCATCCTGAAAAACCAGAAGACGCCATGCTCGCCTCTAGATTGGCTGAATTTGACTTCACTATCTATTACGCCATCACAGGGATCTGTCTACTGGCTTTTGTGGTCTCTCTGGCCTGTTATCTAAAGGCTTCTCCCGCCAAGTAAGAAAAATTTCTAACATTAAAAGAGGCAGAATTGTCCTCATATTGTGGACTACAATAAAAAGGCTCGTGGTTGTTTGTCTCATTGGCAAAACCAGGCGGGAACGAGAGGTCAAAAAGGTGAAGAAGCACAATCAAATTCTCTTCGGTGTTGTAATTCTTACATTCCTTGGTTGCTCCACAATCTGGGCACAGGTTGTTGGTCAGACAATCTCTGGAAAAGTGACTACTGAATCTGCTCTGGTGCAAAAGAACAATGAACTGACAGCAGAAAAACAACGTCTAGATCTGAAAGCCCAAGAACTCGAACAGAAACGCCTTGCTCTCGTTGAGATTGAAAAAGAGATGTCGGCATTGAGTGCGAAAGCAAAAAAGGCTCCCACGGGCAGTGAAGAACAGATTGCAGCGGAAAAGAAACTGCATGCTCTCGAAATCACCCATAGAGCAGCTAAACCCGAGTATGAGCTGGCCGCCAATGCGTTTCACACAGAGCATCAAATATGGTTGAAGAACTTCAAGACGTACAGTATCGAATATAGAAATTGGGACATTGAACAAGAGAAGAAAAAAGAAGAAGCGCTAATAGCCTATAAACGCCAATGGGCACATGAGGTTCTTGCGAAAAAAAAGGAAAAAAGCAGCTTGGCAGGTATCCCTTATGACCAACTAGATCAAAAATTTGAAGTTTGGTACAACACTGAAGAAGCCAATACGAAGACCGAAGTAGGCAGACCAAGGGCTCCTGCAACTATCATCGAGGAATGGCATCCACAAGTAAAGAGTCATTGTCGGCTCTGTGGCAAGTTCAACTGTGACACAATTCACTGTAAGGGTACTCACTGTACCCGTTGTGGTCGCTTGTTGAGGGACTGCAAATGTACAGGTTTTGGTTTTGGCGGCAATCTCTGTAGATACTGCGGACAAAACGAGTGCAACGAACAATGTATAAGCAACGTCCGCAAAGATCCGCCTACTCGATGTACACGCTGCGGCAAAAAGAAAGGCACTTGCAACTGTCCACCTGGTTTTGGCGGAAAACATTGTGGCATCTGTGGTGAATACGATTGCAACGGATCATGCTCGCCTCACATCAAAAGTGAAAGATGCCCTCGCTGTGGTAATTGGGGCTGCAATGGCGGGTGTGGCGAGGGTCCACAATAGGTACGACCTTGTTCAACCTGTCGATAGCAGCTATCATTGCCACAGTGGTAACTAATGAAAACCATTAAAAATCGTAGAGGTTTCAGTTTTCTCGAGGTCCTCATAGCGGCCGTCATTTTGTCCATCACTGTTGTAGCTTACTTGAGCCTCAGCTCTTCTGAGGTACGCTGGTCAAAAGCAGTGGAAGACAGAACCAAAGCTTTAGCGCTAGCTCGAAACATGTTGACCATCATCGAATATGGTTATCGTGATGAGCTCATGAAGGGAACACCTACTGGTGATGGTGGGTTCTTGCTCACCAATGCTCATCAGAAGCTAAAAGAAGCCAATCTCGCTTTGGGAACGGCTCTGTTCAAGTGGGTGACTGCCAAGACTGCACTGGGTGACTTCGGCCTCGACATCACCTGGACACCTGGACCCAATTCGTCCCAAGGGCAGGTGCAAGCTGTTGGTAAAGCAGTATGTACAGTGCGCTGGAAGATGGCCACTGGTGAAAAGCGTTCTCTAGATGTTGTGAGGGTGCTAACTAGATGAGAAATCGAAAGGCATTCTTTTTACCTGTCGTCCTCGTGCTGATAGCTATTGCTGCAGCGTCAATTTACATCATTTGGCGTTTTGGCTTTGGTACTCGTTCAGCCGTTCGTAAAGCTGAAGATGCTATTCACTGCCAACAAGCAGCGGCCTCGGCAATTACGGAAATCAGACGTAAGGTCGAAGCTTCTTTTGGTACACCTGTTGGTGATTGGGATCCTTTCTGGCAGCAACTCTTACCGGCAATGGGCTCCTCATTGCCTGATCCCATTCCTATGGACGCTGTGGCGACTGTTGCCGCTTACGATAAGATTGCCAATATAGATTCTGTTCTCATTGAGTGCCTCGACAAGCGTGTGCAAGGTGGTACTGCTCAAGGATTGCTCTCATTTTGGGTGAGGACTACTCCAGCAGGCCCAGATGCCTCTCGAACAGAGTATTTCAGAGTCGACAGAATTAGGTATGTTGTCATTCGTCATCCTCAATTTGGTCTCCAGCTGCTTTTCCTGCCAGGTGTCGAGTGTTCGAAGGCTGGTGCAAAATGAGACGGAGGATAGCCGCATTTACGCTAGTTGAGGCTATTGTGGCCATGGCCATTGCTGCGCCTTTGACTTATGTTGCCTGGTCTGCCCTCTTTGGCTCGAGAGTCAGTGAAGAAAGAGCTGTTGCTCAAGGAGCTGCCTTACGTGGCGCCATCATTTTGCAAGAATACCTCTATCGGGATCTAGCAAGCATAGACAATAAAGCTGGAGCTAGCGCTTGCACCATCAAGGACATCAATGGAGAGTGTGCCGAGCTGACATTAAAGATTGCCCGCCCAAGTGATGATCTAGCTTCCATCCGTGAAGAGGTTCAATACAAGCTCCGTCCCTATGGCAGCGATAAGAGTATAGAGGCATTTACCGTTTCGCGAAATGGGTGGAAGATGGGCGGAGTAATCTTGTCCAAATTCCTTCCCACAGTCGAGATTGGCGCTTCCTTCAATAAAGATATAGAAGGAGACTCCTTTAGGCGTTGGCTGATGATAGAGCTCAGAACTCTCGATCCAGGACTTGGCCGAGCAAAAGATCAAACTCTGTATGACTATGAAACGACTGTTCTGAGCCCTATGCCTTGGACTCCTTCTTCAGTTTCCTTCACAGATTACACAACTGCCGTAGCAGATGCCTCGCCAGTACATGGTTGGGTCGAACGTTTGGCTGCCGATCATCTCTTTTTAGGAGGCTGGAATCCTGATAACCCAGGGACTTTGCCCTCTTTTGTCGTCTCTATTGACGACAAGGTCTACCCTTTGCAGTACGCCAAAACACCCAATGGCGGAAATGTCGAGCAAAATGGTTCTGCTGAATATGTGAAATTGTTGTTCAATTTTTATCAACCCTTCCGCATTCTCTTGGGCCAGGGTTATAGAAAACGTAAGGTCAAACTTTCTTTGGGTGTTGTTGACCCTGAATCCAAAGAGAACAAGTTCTTTTACAGACAGAACGAGTTCATTCCTTACCCTTTTACTGATTTGGCAGACAAAGAGACGCGCATAACCCATTGTGCCTACCAACACCACGACAAATATGCTGGATTGGCTCTTTATTTCACATCGAGTAAACCTGGGCGCTGCTGTTATCGCCTAGTGTATCCTGGGAAAAAGGGAACCTACCAAGCTACTGCCTGGACTTTGGGGGACGGCCTCTTTTTCGCTTATCTAGCTGGTTTTCCGGAAAATGGTGATATGACGGCCATCAAAGTGGCCAAAAGCTGGGAAGACTGAGCCAGAAGCGACAATGGATATCAAAGAGTGCGCTAAATACAAAATCGTCGAACAAATCCCCCATTCCCCCAGTCCTGTGGCCCATTACGTTGCTGTCCAAACTATGCTCGACCGTCAGGTAGAAATGCGCATTTTGAAACAGACGGTAGATGAAAACTCTGGCTCAGCCAAACGTTTTATCCGAGAATTCAAGATCCTCGCAAAACTCGATCACCCAGCCATTGTCCCCATTCTCGACTTTGGTTGGTCAAACAGACGTCTCTTTTACACAACGGCTCATCGTCCTGCGAAAACCCTGGTCCAAGTGATCACTGAGCGCCAAACCCAGATGTCTTCAGAAGAGATAATCAATGTTGCCCTGCCAATAGCAGAGGTATTGGCCTACATGCACGATAATGAGCTCATCCACCGTGGTTTGCGATTGGGAGGAGTGAAGAAGAACGAGGATTCGGCTACCTATTATATATCTGAATTTGACATGATTAGGCCCACGACCTCGACCATGACCGCCTGTGGAGTGCCCCTCACCGAATTGGTCTTTCGCTCGCCTGAGATGCGTAACCCCGATAGAGAAGTCGATCACCGAGCCGATCAGTTTATGCTCGGTTGCCTTCTTTTCAGCTTGGCTAGCAACAAGAACCTAGAAGAGGCCGACAAGAAGATCTTTGTCTCTCAAGACAGCAGGGAAGAGCTGGCCCACAAGCTTCAAATGCGTGGACTCCACTCAGAGCTGGCACAAATGCTCGTAGCCTTGACCAAACTTGAGGCAGAAGACAGATATAAAGATATGAAAGCTGTCATCGCCTCTTTTAAAAGGATTTCCCATAAACTCGAAGCCTTGGAAACCTCTCGAGCAGTTTCGCAATCTGCCAGGTCAACAGTACATAAAACCGCTACAGAAGAGATAAATGTCGAGCCTTCATTGGGCGAGAAGATTAAAGAGTTGGCAACGAGAGAGAACTGGGAAAAGCTCAAAAAGCGGGCTAAACCCTTTGCTCCCCTTCTTTTTATCTTCCTAGTTCTTGTCTTTGTACACGGATTGGTAACTCTTGCTTCTTTGGAGTTCTTTTCGACGAGTCACGTTTCCTCATCTTCGAGAAAACACATCGAGTTAGTTGGCCGTGTAATGGCAATTGATTCTAAAGTTAATCAGGCTACTGTGGCAAAAGGAAAAAGGCGTTTTCTTTGTTTGTTACCAAAAGGTTTTGCCATTGGCAAACTTCGCCCCAAAGACATGCTCTTCGTCAAAGGAAATGTGGAAGAACGAGAATCAGACGAAAAGAAGACAGCAAAGATTGTCGTGCAATGTAAACAGTGCATTGCAATGCACCGCTGAGATTAGCCTAGAAGCGCTTCTACGAAGCTTGCTACAAAAGGTAATTTAGGTGCAATCAGAGGCACCAAAGGTGCTGCCACAGTGACTGAAATTCGAAGCAATGCGGACAGATCCAAAGGTATGAGAGTCATGGAACGCACGCGGTCATAAACAGACAGATAATCGCATAATCCAGACCAGTAACCTTGATGAGCCGAAGGAGTTTCACCATCTGATCCTGCCCTCGAATGAGAGAGTGTATAGGTAATTTCCTCTGCGTATTTCATTCCATAACTAAAGAGAAGAATTTCTGCTTCTTTTCTAGCACGAAGAATGTGGGGGGCCAACACGATAAGAGGAAGCAAAAATATGGTTGGAGCAATGAGAACATAAGCGCCTATTTTTGCTACGACATCCCAACGAAAAGCGACTGATTGCAAAACATAAAGATGATTAAAAACATCACCAGCAACGGCAAAACCAACACAGAGAATATAAGAGCCCCAAGCCATAGAGGAATACCGAAAGAAACCCAGTCCAGCAGCGCCATCTGGGTGCAATGCGTTAGCTTTCAAACCACGTTTTGAAAGTCGATAAACGAACCAATTCCAAACGATGGCTTTAAAGGTCCACGCTAGAATGACATATAAAGGAATAGGCAATGCAACTATGGCCACATAAAGCAATGCCCAGCTAGCTTCTCTCACGCCCGAAGACATTGCTGTTCCGTGCCAAGAACCAACCAATAAATGAAGGCTCGTGTATGCCCAAGAAAGAGAGGCAAACCATGCGCCTAAAAGCATGAGGGCATGCAATTTCTTCCCATTTAAGATGGCATTTGTCTCATCGACAATTTCTTGATAATCCTCTGTCGACATGTCCATCACGCCCTCTTCTCGCATTGCAGCTAGAACGCGATTTTGCACGTCAGAAAAGGTCGGTCCATTGCCAAGAAGTACAGGTACAGCAAAGAGAAAAAGCGCGTACATAGACACATCGAAAACGAAGGGAGAACGAAGCTGCAACGTCGGCCAGAAGAGGTTTTCAGACCAGGACAGCAATGCAGGAAGACCCCACAACAGAATTGCACTGCCAAAAAACAAACGCAGGCCAAATGATTTGCGGTCGCGGTCACATCCCAGCAACCAACGTAAACGATTAGACAAAACGTCATTGTCCAGATGTAATTTGTTCACCTTGTTTCGGAACCTCCGTCACATTGCGAATTTCCAAAACATTGCCAATGTCACATTGCGGTGACTTTAAAGCGATATTTTGAAAAAAAATCCTCTTTTTTTAAATTTATCGAGCAAGCCACTTGACATGTTTACCGATACGTGATTTAACACTACCTGGCATTAACGGATGCGTTTTTTTGAATTAGTGCCATCCCCCTTAAGAGGGAGGAGGTGCAATGAGTAACAAGGGGTAACTAATTCGAGGGGACTTTCCGCAAGGATAGCTATTAGGAATCAGTTAGAGGAAACAAGGAAACTCCAACAGAGTCCGAAGTAGACATCCGGGTGGGCAACCGTTAATGGGTACAAACACTTACCCAAAAATCTCAAAAAAAAATGAACAGTCTACTTATCGGAGGTAAACAAATGAAATCGTTCGCAGTCGTATTGGCAGCTCTGCTGTTCGCAAGCGCAGCTTATGCCGCACCTTTCAGCGATGTACCCCGCACACACTGGGCGTATGACGCAATCCAAAAAGCCGTTTCCGCAGGTATCCTTCAAGGTTATGATGGAAAATTCCACGGCAAAAGACTTCTCAACAGATACCAGATGGCCGTTATCACAGCTAAGATCCTAGATCAAGCTGGTCGTGGCAATGTTGGTATGGGTGGAAGCGAAGATCTCAAGAAGATGATCGCTAACCTCGAAGCTTTGACAATCGAGTTCGCTGACGAGTTGGCTCTGCTCAACGTTAAAGTTAGCACTCTCGAAGACACAGTTGCCGAAATCAAACAAGGCGGCGGCTGCGCAACTACATGTACTAAGCCCATGGCTGGTGGCGACATTGGATTCACAGCTTTCGCAGCTTTCTCACTCATCAGCACTGATGATCAGAACGCTGTTGGTGGTGGCGCTGTCCGCACACGTTACAACAATGCTGACTCATTGTTCTTTGACATGACTCAGGTAAGCATTGGTGTAGACAAAGAAGTCAATCCTGGTGTTTATTTCCACGCTCAGTTCGACTTCGCTTCCAACGTTCAGACTGGTGCATTCGCTGCAGCAGCTAACGGTGTTGGTGTTAACGAAGCTTACTTCTTCGTTGACGAAATGTTCGGTGACATCGGTGGTAAAGCCGGTGCTTTCGCACTTCCTTTCAGCATGGAACACAATGGTCCTTTCCGTTCTTGTAACTTGACCATCACTCCTTCTGCTATCAACACTCTGATTGAACAAGCTCGTCCTTACGGCCTCGAGCTGCAGAAAACCAAAGACGTACAGCCTGATGACCTCATCTGGAAGTTCGGAATCGTTTCCGGTACTGACTTCGGTGGCATCGGTGCAGTCCGCGGTGTATGGAACGACGCTCCTGCTGTTATCACAAACTCCAACGAAGATGATGACGGATTTGGTTTCTACATCAACGTAGGCAAAAAACCTCAAGACGGCGGCTTCGGCTGGAACCTCAGCTTCATGTCAAACGGTGGCGACAACGCTGCAGCAGCTCCTCAAACAGCTTCTGCCGAGATGGATTTCTTCAACCTCGGTCTCGAATGGTCTAACGACGACATCCTCGTTCTCATGCAGTACATCAGTGGTACTCGTGACAACGGTGCTGCCGACGACTCTGACTTTGATAGCTTCTACCTCCTCTTCAACTACAAAGTTGATGAGAAGCAGAGCTTGTCACTGCGCTATGACGACTTCGAAGTTGAAAGCAACTTGGTTGGTGGCGGAACACTCGACGGTGGAAACGCCATTACCTTCGCTTACAACCGTCAGGTAACTGACAACAGCATGTTCCAGTTCGAGTATCTCTCAGTGGATATCGACGAACCTGCTGGCGCAATCGATCAGGATGATGACCTCATTCAGTTGCGCTACAAAGTTCACTTCTAAGATTAGAAGTTAACTCCAAGCAAGGCTCGCGTTTGCGGGCCTTGCTTTTTTTTTACAGGAACTGTTATCTTCACCAACTAGCTACAGAAATCTTATGTTGTAAGAGGTGTTTATGCGACTTAGTGCTGCAGTCGTTTTATTGGTTGTTTCTATGTTCACTGTTCTTGGCTGTGGTGGTGGAGGCGGTTCCGATGCCCCTGGTATAGCGACCACACAATACGCTGCCATGACCTACGAGATTATCTCAGACGGAATAGGCTCTGTCTTTGGAGGTGCTCACGACAATTCAGTGGTTGCCATCGTTGTCAACGACCCTGTCCATATTCCAGACGTAAACGGTGTATGGTCAGGACAGGTGCAAGCCTATTACATCCCAATGGGTGACTTTGGCACTTTTACACCAAACAACCCTGCAACTGTGACAGTTACTGTTACAAGGGTAGGCGACAATGTAACTGTCGTAGCTACCTTTTCATCATCTGAGATTTTCCGCATTGATAACGCGGTCATTCCCGTTGGCGGAGAAACTACTGCCACTCATGTCCAAGATGGTGACACATATCA
>CAZXTJ010000245.1:0-11005 GCA_964643655.1 uncultured bacterium | reverse complement strand
AACTAGCTCTGGACTATTCAGACCAAAAATGACCTGCTGTGGACAATGATAATGGTCGCGCCAGTCACCACCACTATAGGTGTCATCGGGCCAGCTTTCGACCACAGGTAAAAGCTCTTCTCCCATACCTATAAGGGCTGCAATGTGAAAAGGTACAGGTGTGATGTATTTGTCTGTTGGCCAGCTCTTGACGTTTATGTGAGGTCGAATGCTTTCTCGAAAGTCATTTAGGTCAGCGTCAGAGAGAAGTGGCAAAATGTACTTGGAAAATCCACCCTGTTGTAACTTAGCCCCCTTGGCTCCTCGATAAGCGCCACTATGGCCTATAGGTGAAGAAAAAAGTGATGCAAGATCCTTTGTATCTAGCAATTTGACTAGGACAAGTTTGAACAGAGGTGTGTGGGCAACTCGCCAGTTCTTTTCAATGTCTTCTTTTACGCGACTAAAAGGGACGTTCCCAGTTATGTCGATATCTTTGACTTTCTCGTACAATGTTGCCCCAAGCATTTTGGGCTGGAAAGTCATCATTGCCTCGTACCAGAAGTGTGCCTCTTCTTTTGTCATCGAGAATGGGATAGCCAGTCTCTTCCAATCAGCATCGTAGCCGTAACCCGTTAGCTTGAGTTTTTTAAGTTTTTCACCACAGGCTTCTCTATCAAAAGGGGAGGGGAGAGGGATTTCTTTGTTTGATAGTTTGCGCCAGGTAGCCACGAGCCATTCTGCAGATGAGAGCCCCAGTGTTCGTTCTTTTGGGGCACTTTGGGGAGTGCTCGCTTTTTCTTTCGTTTTCCTCTTTTTTACTTTTTTCGGAGTCTCTTTTTTGGGGGTTTTGGGCAAAGGTTTTGTCGTGCCACCAACTTCTACGTAACCGCTTTTCACTTTCTTGGCGACTATCTTGTCATATTCCTTCTTGGCTTTGGCTTCGTCAGCATATTCCTTCGTTTTGCTCTGGCCACTCGTTCCACAGCGCCCATAATTGACCGTGAAAGATTTGCCTTCCAACTCTATCTCCCAGAATTTGTCAGATTTTGCATCTTTGTATTCAAAACGTCGGCTAGCCATGACTAATCCCTCCCGTTGGTCACGAGTACATCATGGAACAGCTTACAGCTATCACAAGGGGCTATTCCATTGACAATAGGACACTTGCGTAATATATTGAATGAAAATTCAATCAAAAGAGGTGTTTGTGGCACGTAATGACAAGCAGAATAGGAAAATGCGCGACAAAAGGCGTGAGCGAATTCTTGCAAGCGCACGTAAACTCTTCGCCACTAGAGGATTGGCAGCAACAAAGATAAGTCATATCGCTGTTGACTCTAAAAGTGCCCAAGGGCTCATTTACCATTATTTCTCATCGAAAGATGAGCTGTTCGTTGTGCTCATAGAGCAGGCATTTACCAAAATGAATGAAGCTGTCAGGGCATTGGCGACGATGGAGCTACCTGCACACGTGAAAGTGAAGTTAGCGCTGACGGAGCTATTCAAAAAGATGGCTGAACAAGATGAGTTTAGTCACAACGTTCTGATGATTGCTCAAGCAACAGCTTCCAATGCTATTCCCAAGGCAGCCAAAGAAGTGATTAAGAGAAGCAATCGAGTTCCATATGACGTAATGGCAACAATCATAAAAGCTGCCCAAGATAGTGGTGAGTTCAGGTCACATGCTCCTGAAGAGTTGTCTCAAATATTTTGGGCTTTGATCAAAGGATTTGCTCTTCACAAAGCAACATTTGGTAAAGCCTTCAAGGCACCTGATGTGAATCTTCTTTATTCGCTCTTTGCCAAGGAGCAGTCATGAAATTTCCAAATCCGAGTTATCGAAAAACAAAGTCTGGCCCTGTCGAGTATGCCGATGTTGGCAAAGGGAAACCTTTGCTGGCATTACATGGCGCCATGGGGGGATATGATCAGAGTTACATCTTGGCGCGTACAGTTGGTCCTGATGACGCAAGAGTGATAGCAGTTTCTAGACCTGGTTATCTTGGAACTCCCCTGAAGTCAGGAGAAACTCCTGAGCAGCAGGCCTACCTATGTGCATTGTTGCTAGATCAACTAGGTATCAAAGAGACGGCAGTTGTTGCTGTCTCTGGCGGAGGACCATGTGCACTAAACTTTGCTCTCCGTCATCCAGACAAATGCAAAGCTCTCATCTTGGTTTCAACTTGTGGTGGTGTAATGAATACACCCATTCCATTTTCATTCAAGCTCATGCAGCTTTTTACTCGTTGGCAGTGGATTGCTGATTGGATGAAAAAGCGCACAGCTAGAGATATCGTCAATGCTGCAAAAAGAGCAGTAAAAGATGATGAGTTATGTGAACGAACATTGGCTCATCCCCAAGCAGGCCCCTTGTTCAAAACTCTCTTACTCAGCACATTTGATCAAATGTCCAAGCGGCTGACTGGTACGAAAAACGATATTATTGTCACTCGGAAGACTGACTATCCCTTAGAGAAGATAGAGGTGCCGACCCTTGTCGTTCACGGCACAGCAGATAGTGTCGTGCCGTATGAGAAACATGCAGGGTCATTATCGCAGCGTATTCCTCGAGTAAAATTGTTGACCATTGAAAATGGTGAGCATGTTGCCATTTTTACGCACCGAGATCTGGTTCAGTCCACCGTTTGCGACTTCTTGAACACTCTCTGAAAAAAAATATAAATATTTTTGAACCCCCGTCCAAGCTCTTCGTCCATGGTTTGAAAAGCCTGTGGAAAGGAGGTGGATAGCATTATGAGAAGACGTCAAAAACGCGGCTTTACCTTGATCGAACTCATGATTGTTATTGCCATCATTGGTGTCTTGGCCGCAATTGCCGTTCCTAACTTCAGGAAGGCTCGTGAACGTGCCAACCAACGCGCTTGTTATGCCAATCAGAAGACTGTTGCTGGTGCTCTAGAGATGTACAACCTAGACAACAACAAGTCCATTACTCAACTTGGAAGTGACAGCGTTTGGACAAATCTGCGTTCACAAGGGTACCTTCAGACCATTCCTGATGATCCAGGTCACGGTGGTGGAACGCACACTCACTATGAGTTGACTGACGATGGAGACATTTACTGCGAGAAACATGGTGGTATCCAGAGCAATCCAAACTAAGGAGCAGCTAGATAAAGATGCCGGAGCAGTTAGCTTATGCTGCTCCGGTCTTTTTTCTGCAGATCATCATCTCAGTTGAGGGGCCTTCGCTGGCCAAAGAGAGCAGCAGTAACTCTAGCGGAAATAGACTTGCACCATAGAGCCATCCAAGCCATTCAGTCTTGGTGATGTACTTTTGGATTATGTGCCAGTTTTTCCTCAATATGCGACTATCTGAATCGACAGGAGCATTCATGAGGTAAAACATTGGCCTTCTGTCAACTATCTCAAATCCAATGTGGTGACATTGATTGGTGATTTCGTCGAGTGAACGACAAATCTGGTGTTTTGCCAGCTCTTTGCGCTCTTTGAGGAAGTTGTCAGACCATATGAACAAACCATCTGGTTTTAACATTGAGTAAATGTTTTTCAATGCCTGCAAAAACAACTCGTCATCGACAACATGAAAGAGTATGTCAAAGGCAGAAATGGCACCAAAGCTCTCAATCTCAAAAGGGGCATTTGGTGCAGTTATGTCTGCTTGTTTGAAAGTGTAGTCAGGAAAAGCCTCATGCAGCCTCTTTACTGCAACATCAGTAAGATCCACTCCAGTAATGTCAGTCACTTCGAGCTCGCGCCAACGTTGGACATAAAAGCCCGTACCGCAACCGACATCGAGGATTTTTTCATTTTTGAGCTGATTTTTGTACTGAGCAAGAGCGTTTCGAAAAACATGTTTTCGGACTCTATACATCCAGCCGTTGAAAGACCCACCTAGTCCAGCGTAACCAACACCTGCCAAACCGTTGGTTCTGGTCAGCCGCTTTTCCCAATAGTCCTTTGTGTTGAAGTCGCTCATTCACAGCAGACTAGCACAATTGCGTTGAACTCAAGTCAAAGTCGGGCTAGTACCCATAACTTTCATACTCGATTGACAACGAATGTTAGTCGTACAATGCAAAATGCAACAGAGATGTACCGGTACTTTTGGAGGGGACAATAATGAAATTTTTGACAACTGCATTACTAACATTCCTATTTGTAATTTCATTTCATACGTCTGTAGAAGCCAAAAGGAATCCTAGGGCCGGACGTACTCGCGTCAAACCTTCAGTGAGAAAATGCAAAATCGAATATTTTGGTCGTTTGCGCCATACGGGCAAAGCCAAAAATCCTCGTCCTGGGACTCGAATAGTTCTCGAGTATCACATCAAGGTCCAGGGGTATGCGCGCTGCAAAGTAAGGATCAAAGGTATTGGTAGGGTTCCTGTAGTTAAAAAAGTGAAGAAGGACGGTAGCTACACTCTCAAAGGAGTCAAAGAAGTAAAGATAGACAAATCAACGACTTATAAACTGGAGGTTTTGGCTTATAGAAAAGGTGTTAAACCAAAGCCTATCAGTTACACCAAAGAGTGTAGAGTCAATGTCGCTTTGAAGATGGTTGTAATGACCAATCTGGTCAAAATCAGGCCTGATGCGCGAACGGCCTGGGGGGGATATATTCCACAAGGTTTTGGAACTACGGTTTATAGGGTTCGTTGGAATAAAAAGGGGATTGGTTGGGCCACAGCTGATGGATTTGGTTTCTGGGGTAGTGTTCACTACGAGCGAAGAAAGAAGATGTACATTTCTGAGGTTTGGGGACCAAGAGGTTCAGGAATGTTTCGTAACAAGCTCAATCATGACCAATCCTTTTATATCTCCAAACCACGACCTCAGCCACAAGACATTCAAAACGTCTTTCTGTTTTGTTGTGGCCAAGCTGGTCTTGGGCGTCCTGCTGTAACTACGGGCCAAGGTGAAGCTGGTCCTTTCAAAGGCAGGGGACGGCAAACACGATATCAAGGAGTCAGGATTGCCTCTTGGGCTGGGCAACTGCTTTTGCATTACAAGCGTTACAAAGAGTTATACAATCCAAGCAACACTTTGTTGGCCACTGCTGTACAGACTCAATATGACATTGCCACAAGTGACAAAGAGCTTCGCAATATCGCCAATGGTTTTTACAACTATCTTGCCTCTCGCTCAAACAACTTCAGATGTGTGAAAACTATTTGGCTCGGTGGGAACAGCCGAGGAGGTGCTCTTTCCTTACGTCTAGCCAAAATGATCAAGAGCCGTATCGTTGACAGGTCAATCCGTCCGCCATCATCGCTCAAGATAATCGTAACTACGAGTGATGCTGTGAGCGCTCGTAATGATCATCTCGCAGACCGGGGGCATGTCAGGATTTGGAATGGTCGCTCAGACGCTGACAAACATGACTTTGAAGCTCTTTTCCCAGGTGGTGAATGGGTAAAAAACCTGCATATTAGGTTGGCTGTTGGCGCTTCTCGTGGTGTCGATAGTATGGTACACAAGTCCCACACAGAATATAACAGTGGATTGCGTGGGAACTTTTTCAGCCAAGTATTCGATGATCGCTCACACAAACACATGTGTAAAGAGTGGCATCGGAAAAATGGCGATGAAATGCTAGCTTTCTTCTTTGAAAAAGCGTTTGGCGCAAAGGACTACAAACGAGTTGGGTTTTGAATGTGCAGAAGTAAGGCGCAGATGGGCAGTTTGTTAAAAGAGCTGAAGCGTATTCAGCACGTTGCATTGCCTGGTGAGAATGAGCAAGAAATCATATCATCTTTTGAAGAGATGGCCTTGGCAGGCGAAAACCTTGAACCCTACATCAAGTATTTGATAGAGGCTTTTCGCTCGAGTTCAAATGTTACCGTGATGAGACCTGTGGCTAATGCTATAGCAATTCATTGCGTCAACGAGAAGCAGGTCGTACGTTTGTCCCGTCTGTTACACAGAGACAAATTTACAACCTACTTGCTCTCTGGTATTCAAAAGGCCTGTGAGTCAGGTTTGGATGTTAGCTCTTTTGTTCCATCCATTGTTAGGTGTTACAGAAAAGAATGGTCGCTTGCCAATACGAGTGTTGTTGAGGTTTTACATTCTTACACCGTCAATAGACCCAAAAGGTTGAGTGAGCTTTGTGAATTGCTTCTTAGCAAGGCTCTTTGGCGCAAGCTGCTGGTCAAATTCATTGGAAACTTCTCGTTGTGGAAAGAGACCAATTATTCACCAGCTCTTCCAGCATTAGTCACTTTGTTGAACTGTCGCAGCAAAGAACTTAGGAAAAAATCAGCTGAAATGCTCTGTTTTGCCGTATCGAGTAAGTCTAAGTTAAATTCTGTGCTTCCCCAGTTGGAAAGACTATTGGGCAGTAGGGAGAAGGAAGTGCGGCAGGCAGTTGCTTATGCATTGAGCTCAGAGTCATCCAAAAAGCTGCGTGAGTTGACCAAAGAGGAGGATGCAGCCCTTCGGGCAGGAGCTATTGCTGCCTTGGGAGATAGGTTTCTGCAGAAACCTAATGCCAAGGCTAGTGATGTTTTGGTCCAAGCTTTGGCTGATAAATCAAAATTGGTCAGGCGTTCCGCTTCGAGAGATCTGTGGCAGGCAAGTCGTGATGGAATAACAATAGAGTTTACTGCCAAAACCTTAGAAGAGTTATTCGCTGGCTTGTCGGTCTCTTCGAGTCGGTTTACTGTCGCACAGTTTCTCTACGATTACATTCTGAAAAACGAGAGTAAGGCTAAGTGGATCAGCGAAAGAGCGGCGGGGTACAGGGGGGGAAAATCAGAGTTGTTTCTTGAGATGCTCTCTTTGGCAGAAGCTGTGACATCTGCTCGTGTAAGAAAACAATGCTCCGTCTGCAAAGAACTGGGACGACGACAAGCAGAACGTAGCCCTTCTTATTTCCCTGAGGCAATCAAAGAGTTGACTCCCCCTTTGGACTTCAGTGACGAAGTAGAACTAATGCGAACGCAGTGCAGTCGTTGCTCCACTTGGTATACGTTTACCCATGATATAGATGTGACGACTCTGGGTGACCTCCACCACTTTGCTCTTGATAGAACGAGCCACACAAACCTTCTCAAGGTGTTAAAAGGTGAGGAGAAGAGAGCTTACCGAGAAAGATGTAAGTTACTGCTGAAACAGAGCAAAGAAGACATTTCGTCGCTCTCACAATCACTTCGCAAAGATGCGGCTTGGTTTCTCTGTCACCACTATTTCAATGTCAATGAGTGGTCTGCACTAAGCTCATTGTTACTGCACGGAGATCACGCAGTAAGGTTTGAAGTGTTGAGCTCACTCATCAAAATCACAAACTGCTCCAAGAGTTATGGCGATTTGGTTCCTGCCCTAGAGTGTCTTCAGAAAGTGGGACAGAGAAGGACTAAGGCGGATGCGGCCAAGCTATTGACCAGGCATTTTGTACGTAACAAAGCTTGGGAAGATGCTGCGCTGATTGCTTATGACAAAGAGTCAAGAGTGGCTGAGGCTGCTCTGAGCATTTTTCGCTACGAAAAAATAAGCAAGTGTGATGTAGAGCATGTCCTTCCCATAGTGCTCAACTGTCTCACTTCTACCAGCAATGATGCAGGGGGCATGGCTAGATATACTCTGGTGACCTTTTATGACAATGGACTGCTCAAAGACGAGATTGTTGGGATGATTGTTCCTCTGCTAAAACATCAAAGTGCTGTTATCCGAGCGCAAGCTGTTGGCACTTTGGGAGATTTGGCAGAATTAGGTTGTGACATATCGTCCACCCTGCCGCAAATAGCGATGTTATGCAGCAACGATAGGACTCAAGCTGCTGCAATGTTTGCAATCAGAGTAGCTGTCAACAAAGGTAATGCACTTGTCCCAATGTTGCCAATGATGGCAACAGCGATGTGTGAATCAAAATGCCGAGGTATGAGCGACGCTTTTTGGGCCATACAGACTGCCAACAACCGGGGAGAAGATATTTCAGCAGTCATTGATGTCTTGGGTAAGCTCTCTTTTTCGTCCAAACACCGCCAGACAGCTGTCCCTCATCTTCGTCGGGCAGCTGAAAAGGGTTTTTCTTTGGTGAGTGCGCGTATTGGCCTTAAAAAAGCTATGAAAGACGATAGTGGTTTTATTAGGCAAGAGGCAACTATCGCTCTTACTCTTGATTATTTAAAATCCAAAGAATGGGAAGCTGCTATTGCACTTTTGAACAACACTAAAAGTGAAACTAGAGCTAACTCAATCAACGCACTAGATACTTTTACACGGCGAGACAACTGCTCGAAGATTCTTCTAGAAGCAGTGATGAGAAATCTGAAAGATGACCGTTGGTGGGTAGTAAACAGTTCTACAAAGATTGTTAAGCGTATCATCAAAAGTAATCGAAAGCTTGCTGAAAAAGCATCCGTTTTCCTAGAGAAATTGATCTCCCAAAACAAAGATGTGCAGCAGCTGAGAAAAAAATGTCGCTCAATATTGGCAAAAAATTAAACTAAATGACATTAGTAAAGAGAGAACCCTGAATTCAACTCGAGGAGGATGCCCATGCTGACCTGTTTTTGCAATCCGAGATGGCTTTCCACCATTTTGTTATTTTCTCTTCTGCTGACAAGCACATTGGAAGCGCAGCCTGAGGATTTCGTTTGGCCTGAGCCTGGAGTCGCCATAGACATAAAACCTCAAGTTCATGAGGAAGCTACGTTGACCGTCAAAGAGGCGGTCAAAGCAGTTCTGGACAAGCCAAACGATGCAAAAGCGCATTGGGAATTGGCAAAGGCACTTTATAAACGAGGTGCAGGAAACGATCTCATTCGCTTTTGGCGGCATGCTTCTCGAGCTTGCGAGCTCAATAGTTCCTTGTTGAGAACAGTCGAAGGATTTACATCTCGCGAAGAAGTCAAATTTAGACGGTTGTTGAGACCAACCAAAGAGCTACTAGAAGCAGATGAAACCATAAACAACCCACTACCGCCAAAGGCAATAAGGCATTCCAAAACGAGTAGGCTTTTAATAATCAGATTAGGGAAACGTCTCTCCAGTGCTTCCAAGCAGCGAGGTTTTTCCATTGCCACTTGCCGTAAACTTGTTGAGCAAGTTTTTGATTGGCACGGAAGTACTGGGGGTTCTAAGTGGCAAAGGCGTTTCAGAGAGCTCGAAGAAAACTGTTTCGAGAATGCTAGTGCGCAACGAGTAGGGAAGGTGCTCACAAAGGACATTCTCCCAAAAGTCAGAGAGCGTTTGCTCAAAAACAAAGATTTTGGCAGGACAAGGGTTGAGATCAACTCAGGGAAAGAGCTGAGCACCTATGTGTTGGATGCAAAGATGAAGCTGTTGGCTTCCCTTTTTGAAAGAGATATGTCCGGATGTGCCACGCAGCTAATCGATTTGGTCGCGACATTTGACAGTGCTGCTTCTTTGTCCACGGGGATTTCACCCTACGAAAGAGTCGTGGCAACAAGCGGTCGCAACCAAGGACAGATGTTTGTTCTACGTGCAGGAATCCCGGCTGCATTCCGTGACACCTATCGGGGCGGCCTAGAAACTCTGGAAGCCATGGTCAATCCAGAGGTTCCAGCTGACTTTGCTGTAGGACAGATTGTTGATTTTGTCGTTTCGACTGCTCCTGTTGTCGTAGGTTCACCGCTACTCATTGATCTCGATGGTGACAATATGGCTGGAGTTCTAACAGGAGTAGCTCCAGATGGAGTTTTCGAAAAGGATAAAAGTGTAGCTTTCGATCTCAATGGAGATGGTAAAAAAGAGATGGTCGAGTGGTTGACACCGAAAGCAGATGGTCTTTTATGTGTCGATCTCGATGGTGATGGATTGATCAACTCTGGTATAGAATTGTTCGGTACTGCCCACGGCGACATGGATGGCTTTGAACGCCTTCAGGTCTTTGACATAGATCAAAATGGTTGGATTGAAGGCGCAGAGGCCGCCAATTTGTCCATTTGGGTCGATGACGGTGATGGTCTTTGCCAAGAAGGCGAAGTGCAGAGTTTGGCCAAGGCAAACATAATTGCCATTTCTTGCCAGCCCTCTGGAAACTGCAGCGAAGTTAAGTTGGTGACTGGTTCTGCAAAATGTTGGGACTGGTGGCCTGACTGCCGCTGAAAATTATTTTTGAACCCCTACCAAAATGACACGTCTCTCGAGTGGGTGCAGGGAGAGGCGGATTTGTCGTGCAGAAAAACAGAATCCGGTTCTATGGTCGCCTGCTGCTCGAATTGTGTATGTGTTGTGGCATCATCGCTTTTTTCTACGGAATGACAGTCGATGAGGGGGTGGAAGCTCGTTGGACTGCACATAGGCATGCTTGTTATGTCAATCAACGAAACATAGCAGGTGCACTTGAAGTGTATCGCCTGGAAACAAAGGAGGACGTTGATAAGATAGAAGGGCCAGTTTTGGAAAATCTGCGTAGTCATGGCCTACTGTCTGTTGTCCCTCAGGATCCAGGCGGCACCGAGACAAGCTATAAAAACTACTTTTTAGCTCCTGATGGACGCGTTTTCTGTGCTTGTCATGGTTTCGCCAATCCTCCTGCCGGAACAGAAGGAGCAGCCCCGAGAGACCAACTGTTGGCAGCAGGATTTTACGTTCCAGAGCTATTGGTTGCTGCGTCGAAGGAGCCCATTGATTCACCTCCAGAAAGTCGTAGGGCACGAAAAAGAGCTTCAGTTTGGGCAGCCCTCTTTTTTCTTCTCCTGTTGGTACGTCTTTATGAGTTGGAAAGGGATATGGGATTTGATTACTTGTCGGATGTCTTTGCAGATAAGTGCATTGATTGGTGGAAGTCTAGGCGCAAGGCGAAGGATACAGAAGAGTTCGAAGAGGAAGAGCCTGATGAGGAGCGACATAGGGTTAAGCAGGAAGTTCAGTATTATGTTGAGCATGTGTTGATGTATGGAGTAGAGCCGCCCAAAGAAGAGGAAAAGGAGTAAGTTGCCATATCGAAAAACTCTAGTTTTTTGTGATGAGTTCATGAATAAGCGTTCTAGTCAGATCCTTCCTTGGCACATTCCTTGTTAAATAAACGACCATGAACAAGAAGATATATGCTCTTTTAATAGTGTCAGCC
>CAZXTJ010000244.1:0-11018 GCA_964643655.1 uncultured bacterium | reverse complement strand
CGTGGAAGAGGTTCAGGGAATACGTTTAGGCTTTTTTGCTCTTACCTGTCTCGACAAAACACCTCGAGAATTCCGTGCAGAGAGAGCCAACTACATTGGTGAGGATTGTCTCCGAGCCAGTAGAGAAGCCATCACTAATCTACAAGGACAAAAGGTAGACTTCATAGTCTGCCTAGCCCATCTGGGACTCGATGAACCAGTTGCCAGAAACCTGCTGACGAGCTTGGCTGCCCTGCCAATCAACCTCATCATTGATGGCCATTCTCACAACCCATTACTGCACAAAATGGTCGATGAAGATACTTTTTTGGCGCAAGTTGGATTTTACGGTCGCAATGCTGGTGAGTTACGTCTTGTCTTTAGCAAAGAGCTCAAAGAACTCCTTGCCATTAAAACTTTCGCTCACAGCCTCTTACTCGACCATTGCAGAGCCTCGCGACGTTTCATCAAAGCTCATCGTAAAATGTATGACCGTGTACGCAATATCAATGAGACTCCAGTAGTAACAGGGCTTACAAACTTCCAATTTGCCAAAACACCTAGGACCTCACCTGAGCTCAACAATCCAGCCGTTGATTTTGTGGCTCGAGGTCGATATGAACTATCAGCATTCAAAAACAAGAAGCTACCTGATCTCGTTTTAGCCAGTCAGAAGTCAGTTCGTTTCCACATCATTGCAGACAACAAAGGAGTCGTATCACAGAACACCCTCCATCAGATGTTGCCCTTTGGCAACTTTGTTTGTCTGCTTCCGGCCAAAGGTTCAGAGATACGTTCAGTTGTCTCGAATTGGTTGGCTAAGGGGAACAAGATTAGTTGGGCAGGAGCTCGATTGGAGCTAGTAAAAAAACCAGCGGCTGCTGACAATAAACTGAGATATGAAGTCATCTCTTTTGAGGTGTGGAACCGCGAAAACCAGAGCTTTGAACCACTAGATGACGACAGAACATATCAGATTTCTTCTGATGACTATTTTGTCCAAACCACACTGAACAGAAGCAAAAAAGAGTATTTGGCTGGAGAAGTGGACAAATACCATCTAGCTCGCTTTTTGAGAATGTATAAACAGCGACGGCAAGAACTCTTCAGCTCCTCAGATCCGCTCTATCCAACATTCACCATAGTCCAGTGAGATTTGTCAGCTGAGCAACCACTGCAGAGCTTCTTCGCGGGAAGTGAAGAGCCAACTAAAGCTAACAAGTAAAAAGGGCGCGCAAAAAGCACGCCCTTGACTGACTTAAGTCTCAGTGGATTTTTACCACTCTTCGTACAAACGATTTTGTACTGCGTGAGCCACCTTCGAATGGTACTCGTGGATGAATTTTTCATGTTCCCACTCTGGGAAACGAGAGACACGAATTTCATCAACGATGACCTGGTCGAGTAATCCTTTATCGAAGAATTCAACAAAGGCTTCATCGAGGTGAGAAAGGTGTTTGTTGGCAAACTCGCGGAATTCTTTCTCTTGGAAATAGTCTTCTGCGATTTTCGTAGAGATTTTGAGTTTCTCTGCGGGATCTTTGCCAGCGGTCTTCTCGATGTATTCGCGCTGGTTGAGATCGTAATGCATCTGACGATCTGTAACTGCACAGAATACTGTCCAGCGAACGAGAGCTTTGAGTAACCAAGGGAAATGTACGTGCAAAGAAGTAATCGCCGAATCAGGACAAGCGTTGGCAAAGTCGATTGGGTAGACTTCGTTGTCTTTGATGAGCGCTTCGTAGGAATTGTACTCCCAGCGGAAGAACGCGTTGACAATCTTGACCTGATCGATAATCTCTTTACGCACTTTTTTGTCGAGCACGATGGGCTCTTCATGATAGTGGCGATGGATGGGTTCTTCGGGCAAGAACTTCATTGGGTGAATCTGAGGACCAATGCCCATACAACGGCAGAATTCATCAAACTCGATGGCCTCTTGTGCATGCATGATGCGGTCTTCTGATTCAGAATATTTTTCATGGAACTCATAATCGTTCTTGATGCGTGAAACACCAGAACCGCCACCACCATCTTGACCGGGCTTGAGATAGAAGGGATAACCACCCACTCTATCGGGAATGCCATCGAAGTCAAACATCTGGTTGTGATATTTGAACATTTCAGGCAGCCACACATCACGATAGTGGTAATACATTTTCACGGCTTCGTCGTATTTTTCCCGCGTCATGTTGGGATTAATCTGAAGTTTCTTCATGTAATAATCTTCAGATTCGACGTAGGTATGCTGGGGAATCATGACCGTCTCGGGGATTTTCGCACCGAGGCGCTCTAGCATTACGAAAGAAGCGTGTTTATTAATGGCATTGAAAGTTGTGGGATGATTGAGAACATAAACACCGTCATAAAGTGCATGTTGAACATACGCACAGATGAATTTGTGCCAATGAGTAGTTCTGTCGATGAGAACATCCCAGCTCTCTTTGACGTTTTCACGAATGTCCACGGGGCGGACCTTTAGGCGGTCACACTCAAACTCGTAGGTCTCGCCTTTATGTTTGATCTTCAGATTTAGAAACTTGAAGAACTCCTGAAGACCAACGGGCATGCCCACCTCAAAGGTCGGGAGCAAACCTATTCGTTTTGTTACCACGTAATCCTCCATCCTAAATGAGTCATTTGAAGCGCTAAAGCGCATTTTCCCTCTGCCTGATTTCCCAGGATAAGGCATTCTAAACGACATGCAGATGAGTTGGAAAGAGGAATTGCCTTACAAATCGTAACGACCGTCGTAAACATCGCGTTGACTGTATTGAGCTCCACAACTGCCACAGGTAGCTACACCGACGACAGAAGCGTGTCCTAGAGCCTCCATGAGCTCCATATTGCCCTTTTGGAGTACTGTTGAGCAATTGGGACAACGCCACAGTGAATTGGCGGGCATTCCTCCACCAGAGTACTCTTCTCCACCATCTGGATTGAAGAAATAGGCAAGGAGCAACATGACGACGACTCCGCCGATTACTGAAATGGTAGCCCACTGATAAGACAAACCAGCATAGGTGATGAGCAACCAACCAATGCCGACCAAACCTAATCCCAAGCAGATAAATCCAAAAATGGCAGCACTTGTGTCTTCGTCCCAGTCAATGTCCCAGTCCAGTTTTTCAAAAATCCACTCCATACCCAAAGGGCCATCTTCCGATTCAGGAAGGAAATAGAGAATGAAAGGGACCAAATAGGGGAACAAAAGGGTCAAAGGGCACCAAAACCATTTGGCTCTATCGAGGCCTTCTACGTGTTCGGAGCCATAAGAAACGATGAGCGCTACATTAAAAAAGGCAATGACAAACAACAGATTTACTACTGCATGGATTTTGAAATACATTGCAGCGGCCAATCCGCCACCAACGAACCAAAAGGCAATGGCGCAAACCAACAACATCAATCGTTCGTCGGAGTCGTCCATGTTCCCCCCTGCTCTGTTTTTCAGTACCAAATGGAGATTTGCAAGGCAGTAGTATCACACCCGCTATGTCATTTTGCAATAACTACTTGTGTGGCAAAGTCCAGGACCTGTAGACTGCCAAAAGTGGCCGAATATTGAGCAATGTGTAATAATACAGTCTTGATATTCAGCTTTGGATAGCCCGAGAGAAGGGAGAGGGAACTGTGGAAACAGCGCCAGATATGGGCAGTTCCTCCCTCGACACTCTCGTCGTGGTCAACCCACGAGCAGGTTCTGGTTCGGCAGAACAAAGATTTGAAGCTATCCGTAAACGCCTCCGTATCCTCTTGGGCCCTGCACGCATAGAGTTCACCGACTGTGAAGGTCATGCCGTTCGTTTGGCTCGTAAAGCCGTTCAATCAGGTGTACGACGAGTCGTTTCAGCTGGCGGTGATGGAACACACCGAGAAGTGATCAATGGCATCATGGCTGCTAACGGAGACATTCCCAAAGATTTGGTCTTAGGTCTCTTACCCCTCGGCTCTGGCAATGATCTCCTTCGTTCTGTTGGTGTACCTGGGGACATTGAAACTGCTCTGACTTATGTAACTCCTGCCTCGGCAAAAAGAGCTGTAGATGTTGGAGTCTGCACCTGCCAGTCTGCTGTTGGTGAGTTGAGACGTTATTTCGTCAATGTGGCTGATGTTGGTCTTGGCGGCAACTGTGTTGCTCTTGCTGAGAACTACAAAGGTTTGGGCGGTACTTTGGCTTACCTTGCTGGGGCTGTCCACTCTTTCGTCTCATCACCGTCTTTACATCTTCGCATCTGTGTAGATGGTGATGATTTGGGTGTTTTCACCTCCCGTGGCGTCATCATTGCCAATGGACGATATTTTGGTGGCGGAATGTACGTAGCACCTCAAGCAAAAGTAGATGACGGTTTTCTCGATGTCATCATATTGGGCGATTTGTCGGCAGCCCAATTCGTATACAACCTACCCAAGTTATACAGGGGTACAATTGCAGGTCACGAGAAAGTCACTGTCTTGCGTGGACGACGGATAGAAGTCTCCTCGGCTGACGACATCCAAGTTCCCCTGCAAATCGATGGTGAACTAGAAGGTTTCCTGCCAGCCACTTTCGAGATGACCAATCATCGTTTGACCATCACCTCAAAAGACGAAGAGTAATGCTGCCTCGTTTTGTGACACATAGACTGCCATGAAATAACGCATTATCTATCTTCCTACTCCCTTTGTCCTTTTCTTAGCTGATTTGGGCTGTGGCATGGACTTTGCGTTTTAGCTGCCAAACAAAACAAAGAAAGGGAAAACCATGCTGAAAAGAATGCTCCTTCTGTTATTGCTTCCCACCTTCATCATCACAAGTACATTTGCCCAAGAGCCACCAATGTCCCTTCTGCAGGTGCAAAATGGTGAAGGCACTGCCAAAGATGAGATGACTCTATCTGGTGAAAGCAAAGCTGACTTCACAGAGAAGGTCCGAGCCATCGAAAGCGACTTATTGGGTGCTTTTATGTGGTACGAGGGAATAATCCTCACAGCAGACACTGAAGAGCTGGGCACAAAAAAACATGGCACTGTTTATCGTGTTTGGACGAGGGTCAAATACCATAAGATGATCGACTACTCCACCAAGCTGAGCAAATCACTGCGTGAAGCTTCGAAAAAGACTCTTGCTCTCAAAAAGGATTTAATGACTGCTTTTGCCGATGCAGAGGTATATACAGGTCAACTTTTTGAAGCTTATGGCACCCTAGTGCGGATTGTTTCAATTTTAACTACCTTTGAACATTGGGTTAGTTGCCGCCGTATTCTCTATGACAATGGTGACATCCTCGCTTGGAAAGACAGTGAACCCTCTTTCGACCTCCTTGGTGAATATGGTTTGCCTTGCACTCGTTCTTTCCCCAAACCCTCTCTTTCTCTAGCTATCCCCCTTGATGAAAATGCCAAGAAACTTCTTCAAAATCCCCTGTACAAAGCAGCTCGTCAAACAGTGGCTTGTCTTCGTGGCAGCCGAGAATCTCTAGATAGTTTCGTTCGCCACAGCAATACCTTTGGTGGTAGATATGGCTTTCTAAACATCGATGAATTGCCACAAAAGTTGAACTTTGGCAAGTGCTCAGAAGAGATTTACGAAGATTTGGCACGACCTGCCTATTACAAATTCCTCCACCGTTTCATTGAAGCAACGGCATTCATTTCTGAAAGTACAGCTCTGCTGTCATTGAGCCACAGCTTCCATTCAACGGGCGATGAAGCAACATTAAACTATTTCAAAGCGATGAAAGATAGCTGGAAAAAGCTGACCGATTGGGCAAATGATCGCTCATACAAAAGAGGATGGTCACGGGAGTTCACTGTCCTACCTGCCTCATTTGGCACCAAAGATATGGCTTTCCCTTATGGAGAGATAACGTTCAACAATTTGGAGGTTACTGACCTCAGCCAAAAAGCCACAGATTGAGCATGACTTGACAGATGGGTTCCTGTCGGCTAGATAAGCACAGTGTTTTACCGATTGGAGCCCCTTTGAAAAAGAATAAGTCTATAGACATGCTGCCAATGACGCGCAAGGATATGCAGCGTCTTGGCTGGAAAAGTTACGATATCCTCCTCGTCACAGGAGATGCTTACGTTGATCATCCCAGTTTTGGTACGGCTTTGTTGGGCCGCTGGTTGGCGAGTCACGGTTTCCGAGTAGCCATTTGCTCACAACCTGATTGGCGTCATCCCAATCATATCTCACACCTTGGAAGACCAAGGCTATTCGCAGGCGTTACTGCTGGCGCTTTGGATTCAATGCTTGCCCACTACACAGCCTTCCGTAAAAAACGGACAGACGATGCTTACACACCAGGTGGCCAAGCAGGTGCAAGACCCAATAGAGCAACCATCGTATACACAGGGCTCGTTCGCCGTGCCTTTCCTGGTTTGCCTGTCATCATTGGAGGAATTGAAGCCTCCTTGCGTCGTGTCACTCACTATGACTTCTGGCAGGACAACATTCGTCGCTCCGTTTTGCTCGACAGCAAAGCTGATGTCCTCGTTTATGGAATGGCAGAAAGATCAGTTCTGGAGATTGCCAAACGGCTGGACAAAACTGATGAGAGAGCTTTGGAGTTCAAAGGAGCAGTCTCTATCTTATCGGGCATAGCTTCCACAGTAACAGCAGTGTCGCAAGATGTGGAGTTGGGAGCGACTGCCGTCGCCCTGCCTTCCCACGAAGAGATTTTGGAGACTCCTAGCAAAATAATGAAACTCTCTCTGGCCATGGAGAGACATGTCCACCAAGGTAATCAGCTGTTGACCCAAGCTGTTGGAGACAGACAGCTGGTCATCACACCGCCTGCCGAACCACTGACAACGGAAGAGCTCGATGAACTCTATGCCCTTCCCTTCACGCGGCAAGCCCATCCTCAATACAAAGAGCCTGTTCCGGCCCTTGACATGATCAGATTTTCCATCACTTCTCACCGTGGTTGTGCAGGTGGATGTTCTTTCTGTTCTTTGGCACTTCATCAGGGTCGACAGATTAGATCACGCTCAGAAGAGTCACTGACATTGGAAGTAGCTTCACTGACAGGCCATCCCGAGTGGAAAGGCTCCGTTTCAGATGTAGGTGGACCTACTGCCAATATGTGGGGAGCCGAATGTGGTGCTCCTGAAGATTATGTCTGTAAAAGACCCAGTTGTCTCGTGCCAACGCCCTGCACAAACTTCAAAGCCAACCAACGTGCCATCATGGGTTTGCTTCGTCGCATTGCCAATCTACCTGGTGTCAAACACCTACGCGTAGCTTCAGGAGTTCGCCACGATTTGGCTGCAATGGAAGGAGCATACACGCGCGATTTGGTGCAAAAATTTGTCGGTGGTCAACTGAAGGTAGCCCCTGAACACTGCCAAGACAAAGTGCTTCGCCTCATGCGAAAACCGCTCTTCTCTTCTTTCAATGAATTTGTCACTGTCTTTGAGAAAGAGTCCAAAGCAGCTGGGAAAGAACAGTACATCGTTCCTTATCTCATGTCCGGTTTTCCTGGTTGTCGTGATGAGGATATGAAAGAACTGAAACAGTGGTTAAAAAAACGCGGTTGGAGACCACAGCAAGTTCAGTGTTTCATTCCAACACCAGGTACTGTTGCCACAGCTATGTATATGACTCGCAAGGACACTCGCGGGAAAACAATCTACGTGGCAAAAACTGATGCTCAACGATTGCGCCAACATGGCATTTTGGTAGATGAAAAGCCTGAAAGGCGCAGGAGTAAGAGCCGCTCGGGCAAAGCACCTAAAAAGAAAACAGGTCGAAGAGGTAGAAAATAACCATGCGTAAGACGACAATTATCTCTTTATTGCTCGTCTTAATTTCAATCGCAGGTTTGTTGGCTGCTTATAACGCCGTATCTCTCTATGCAGGAATGGCACAGTGGATTCCCCTTGCTCTAACACTCTCTTTAGAGCGTGGAGCGAAGATAGTAGATACCACTGCTTGGTGCAAAGACGGCAGTGGTAAACTCCTATCCTCGAGCCAATTGTTTTCTTTGGAGCAAAAAAAGTGGCATGAAACTTTGATGGCATCACGCCTTTCTGCTCCTGCAATAATCAAGCATTCAGTTAGCTATCCTTCTCTGGGAAATACGACGGAGGTAGCTTCGTTATTTAGTACTGAAGTTCAGAGAGCTTCAGGGGCAGGAGAGATTAAAAATGCTCTCAGTTATTCCTTCTGTCATTACACAATCGTTTGCCAGTTCATTTTTCACCACCGCGCCCAACAGGGCATCTCTCTGCGCAGATTGCGCGAAGGTTTACCTCTATTGGAACGGGCCTTGGTGGACATTGAGTTAGCGAGCGATAAGGCTGACTATTCGCCTTCTTTGTTCAGACAAGAAAACATTGGCTCAAGATTGGCATCACTGATCAAAGTCTTTCCTTTTGTTTATCACGCTTGCGCCAGAGAAAACCTCGTATTGGCTTCCATTCCTGTCGTCTTGGCAGAGAATAAAGGCCTTTCTACTGTAGATGTACCTGCAGATTATCTGAACAAACGCAGTCGTGATTTTCTTTTGCAGGCCCACACCTTCAAAGACCATTATCCTTCGGCCAAAAAACTTAGTGAGCAGTTCACAGTCAGGCTCAAAGATCTAAAAGAAAATGTTGGTGGCTCATCACCTTCATTCAGGCTCATATTCAGCAGCCTGTATGACCTCAAAGGGGCCTTTGTCGACATAATGCTAGCGACGCTACCGCCAAAGGATCTGCTAAAACTCTTCAAAAAAGAATGCGAGATTCGTTCACGCCTCATCACACTCTATCTGAAGTGGCAGCAGAAAAACTTCATTGGCAAAAACAAACGTCCTGCCATTGAGTTACCAGAGTTAAATCTGCCAACAGAAATGTTTTACGAACCTCTCTCGGGTAAAAAGACGAGGCTCTTGCCAAACTAAGGCTGGCTATTCCAAGTAGCGGCGTTACGCACCTCTTCGTCTGGCCGCTGGATTACATGCACAGTTCTCGAAGGACGAAGATGTGATTTGTAACGACCGCATTTTGGACGAACGACATAGATAATCTTCTTCGCAACGTGACGAATATGAAGCATCTCTTGATCAGTTGGTTTCTTTTGCCTTCTAGAATATTGGGCTGCCAATTCGGACAAACCAACAGCACGAAGATCAGGAGCATTAATCATGCGCAGAACACGAAGAGCGTCAATGTAGTGGTCGGACTGAATATAGAGAGAGGCTATGTCGAGCATTGGTTTTTGGCCAATGGCAGTCTCTTTGAAACGTAAAATCCTAACTGGCTCGAATGCTATGTCCCACCGTTTGTTGAGCATTGCTGTCCGGCTGTAATAAACGAGCATGTTCGTACGATGATTGGGATTGCCAAGCCTTCTAATAAGCTGCAGACCTTCAGAATATCGTTCAATGTCGAGGTAGAGTTTGGCAACTTCAGCAAGATGTTTGTCTCTATCGTTGTGCAAGTTGGATAGACGGAAAGCGGAAACACGGCAGTGCTCGAGCAGACTTTTTGCTTCGTCAGTCATACCTGCTTTAAAGAGACGTCGACATATCCAAATGAGTGCATCTACTCTCTCTTCTGGTCTGGGAAGGGTACCGGCTATTCTCAAACCCTCGTCCAAAATCCAAGCTGAACGTAGCTGCTGATTGGCTTCTGCATGAGTAGCTGCCACACCAGCTAGAGAACGAGAACGTCCTTTGGTTGAAGGGACTGAACTGGCAACTTTTCTGGCATCTTTGAGGATCTTGAATGCTCGGCCAAATTGACCGTTTTGCTCGATGGCAGCACTCAAACGAATGAGCATTCCACACTTGAAGATAGCAACATGGGGATTTTTCTTCTCATCCATGGCACGAACTATTTTTAATGCATGTTCTATGCGATCTTCTTCAAGCTGTGCCTCGGCAATGGCAGAAATGGTCTCAGCACGTTTGAGGGGACAGAGTAATTCTTTGGCCAATTCCAATGCCCTTTTGACACGACCTGCGCGGCCAAAAGCACGTGCCAAGTCAGCTTTGACGAAACTGCGATTGGGTTTACCAACTAGTCCTTCCATCTCTTTGATTGCGCGAGCAAACTGGCCAGCATGAACGAGGCCTACGCAGACTTTACTCACGGCGACGGATCGACTCCAGAAATCATCAATTGAGTCAGAAATCTTCAGAGCCAAATCAAAGAGATTGGCTCGCGAGCAGAGGATGGACATTTCTGTATAAAGGGTGTCGTGACTGCGTTTGTCCTTGCTCATCTCAGCCATTTTGTGAGCTCTGCTGAATTGGATGGTACCCCGAGTAACTTCTCCGGCTTTTACATATTCATAACCAATGTTTGCCAAAGCCCAAGATTTGTCATGAGGAATGGGAATGATTTCAGCCGCTTCTCTAGCATGTTTTAACAGAGTCAGGGCTGAAATGCGCTGTTGGGCTGCTGAGAACTTGGCAGCCATCATTGTGAGCACCCTCGTTTTGTAAAAAGGATCTGGGATTTCGTGTACTTTGCACAGGGCTGCTTCGAGGGGATCGCGGACGATGGGTGGTTGGAGATTGTCACGTCTAGCCCGGCGAGCCTGGGCCTCATCAACCATAAAGGACATTAAAGTGACAAGGACGACACAAGACAGAACAACTTTGGGGAAAACACCTTTCATTAGGGTTCCTCTCTCGCTCACAGTCAAAAATATATAAGGACAACGAACCAACCTGACGGATGGTCCCTTCATAGGTATCGGCAGAACCCCCTCGCTTGTATCAGGGGGATTTTGCTTGCACCCTTGCTCATCGAGTAGGCTTAAAAGTGTAAGAAGTCTGTTGATGGGCTGGAGGCAAATGGTGAGCGATGTTTTAAAAGAGCTGAAATGCTCTTCTTGTGGGGCTCCCGTCAAATATATGGCTGGCGAGAGTGTCCTCACTTGTTCTTATTGTGGCTCGAGTTACATCTTTAATGACGATCCCTCATCCATCGTTAAGATAAACGAACACTTTGCCGTTCCCAATCGAATGTTGAGAGATGGCCTAAAAGCAAGCCTTAGACTCTATTTGACGGCTCGTTATCTGGGTCCGAGAGACTTCGGTGAACGTCTGCAAATT
>CAZXTJ010000243.1:0-11063 GCA_964643655.1 uncultured bacterium | reverse complement strand
AGTTGGAGCTCAGCCGAGTCCTCAAGAGCTTTTGCTTGCCATATTTTAACAAGCTCTCTGGCTTCGTCTTTAGAGCCATAGTCTGCGAGGGCTCTAATCTTCAGTAGATAAACGCTGCTCAGCAATCCATCATTCTCCGAGCCAAAGAGCTCTTTTTCATAATCATTCAATAAGGCTAGGGTCTCTTTATAATGGGCTCTTTGATAACTTACAGCCGCTCGTTGGTAAAATAACCAGGCAGAAAGTCCTTTGTCATCACTAGAAGCTGATTGCCTTACCTGTTCTGCTTTGTTTAGCCACTGAACTGCATCTGCCGTGTGCCCCAAGTGCAGTGATTTCTTGCATAGAAACACTAATGCCCAAAGCCTGTGTTCAACTGAGCAAAGACAATTCTCTTCGAATATTTTGTGACAGTATTTTTCAACGAGCTCCCAGTTGCATACCTGCGCATGATAAAGAGCTGTGAGAAGATGAAGGTCGCTGCATGTTTGAGGTGAACTCTGTTTCTCTTCGAGACGAGTGAGCAAATCCTTGGCTGCTGTAAAATCGTTTTTTCGCAGACATCCGGCAATAAATCCCATCTCGCAATCAGTAAAATGCAAGTTAAGTGGTTCTAAGAAAGCGGAGAGACTTGGACTGTATATTTTCATTTTGGCTAGATTGCAGAGCTTTTTCTCTGCTCGTTCCATATGACGGTTTAATCACAACAATGTCTAGGAATAAGGTAACAACTAATGCAACACAGGTACAGCACACTCTTCTTCGACAAGAATTGCGTGCCACTTGTTCCGTCTTCTGATTACCCTCGCGACTACTCTTCCATAGACTATTTTCCCGCTGAGCCCACGCTGAAGAACGACTAATACTGGAGATGTTTCACCTTCTATTGGAGCCCATCCCCCGATTCTCGTCGCCGCCCTTTCAGCCTCGACTTTTGCGTCATCGAGGTTGTCAAAATAAGTTATGTCGTCAATGCCAGGAACGATGACTGCATATACTGCCATTACATCGCACCTATCCATCTTCCTTGATGCATTGAAGGCAAACCATCTCCTTTTTGGGGAGTGATATTTGATTGCCTACATACCTGATCAACAAAGCACCTGGAATGGTTAGAATCAAACCTAACAGACCAAGAAACTTAAACAATAAAGCCGATTTTAACTGGCTATCGGCAAGTTGTTTTCGCCAGCGATAAGTCTGCAGGAATAAGCGACGATAATCCTCGGGCATCTTGTTCTTGCTCTTTTCTGTAAGAGCACCATTTTTATCGAACTCTATAATGGAAGCAGGAGGATGGCTAAGAGTGACACTACGAAGATGCGTTTCTCTCTCTTCCCAGAGTATCTTGTGGGTGAGCCTCACAGCGCCAAACTCTTTATCCATTTGCAAACCGAGGTAAGCGGTGAAACCACTGATGGTCAATCCCAAGAGGATCATCAATATGGAGCTCACTCTTAAAAAGAGCCCAATTAACTGCAATGCTGGTGGTTGTTTCGAGCCCAATTGGGCCACGAGATCAGCACCACATTTATCGCAATGTCCAGTTTGTTCTTCGCTCACCTGAATGGTTTCCTCTGACGATGACATCTATTTCTTTGACTATTATGCCACCTATGGCTTTTGTCAGCCAACTTTAGTGAGCAAAACAGGTTGAGTCAGTGCCCTCCGCAAGAGCCGCCGCCACAGCCCGTTTCTTTCTTATCACTACAACCTTTTGGGTCGTCACCACAACAAGTGCCTTTTTTACCCTCTTCTTTGCAACAACGTCCACCAACAGGTCCACAAGGATTTATGCCAACTCGTGTGCCACCTTTGATAATAAACCCTGAGCCGCCAGTAATGAGTCGTCGAACATCTCCCTGACATTCTGGGCAGTGAGTAACTTCGTCTCGCCTACTCATAGGCAGTCTGCGATCAAAGCGGTGATTGCACTTGGTACACTCAAATTCGTATAGCGGCATAAGCTAAGACTCCTTATGTGTAAGCATTTCCCCCGGCTCTCACCTCTATTAATATAGCCCAAAGAGCTATATTTGGTAGAATTCTCCTGACAGTATCGGTAAAGGGAGGCCACCATGAATAGACTGACTTTGATTATCATCACATTCTTTCTTGCTACTTCTTGTTTGGCAGCTGTACCCAAGAAACGACTAGTCCGCAGGCTCTCTGTCCCCGCAAAACACAAGACCATTGAAGACATCAAAATAGCCATGGATGTTGTTGCCGCCGCCAGGGCAAAAGTGTTTCAGCGTTTCATCGTTACACGTTCTACCGTTTATTTGGGCATGTCGACCATTGGCAACATGACAAAACCTAAGGCAACAATTGTCGTCGGAGGAATGGCTACGGCCAAAGGCGGAGCCAAGAGCGCACGCCTGAGTTTTCACGATGCCCCTGAGGCAGTTGAGAAAGCCACATATGATTCCAAGAAAAGGCTAATCAAGATATCTTACCCTTGGTCGAGATTTTCAGAAGTCAAAAACTTGCTACGTAGTGGCAAATCAGCATGCAGTTACATATCCTTCTCTTCAGGCTCTGTATATGCTGATGTTCATAGCTACATTGCACGAACAGGTGGCGGCAACAAGACCAATAAACCAAAAGATGCTGATGCCAAACGGTAGCCCGTAAAAAGATCAGAGCTTCTGTGAGTTGCTCTCGACAACTAGTTCCACAGGCAGGACCGAGAGGCGCACTCCTCTTAGAATGACAAAAATGGTGCCATCATCATTGAGTGACACCTCTTCGATGACTTCTCCAGCATAATGAACAGAACCCGATTTGCCCTGTAGTAAATCAATGGCAAAGATATTCAGGTGAGTTGCTCCAACAATGTATCTATCTTTCCACGTTACGAAATAACGAACACTGGGCACTTGGTAGCTTGAAGAGCTCGTTCTGAATATGGCTCGCTTATTAACAGTGGGCTCTTCACCTTCTTGCCAGCTGAGGAGGTGGAAATTGTGATATTTCATCACCTGATCCAACTGCCCCACTCCGCTCCTTGTTTGATTTGCGAGTAGCGAATAATATTTGCCATTCATCTCGCATGCAGGACTGGCGAAATACCCATCAACAGAACCTTTATCAACCATTTTGAGGCAGGTGCCAGCAGAGAGCCCAATCCCATAAATGGCCTCCCTGCCTGCAATCGTGAGAACCTCTCCGCCTCTTGTTTTTCCAAAGCTGTGAGAACCGACCCAAGTTTCAAAAGTGCCATGTTGTCTTGGAGGAGTGAGCTTATCCCCCTTCTCGATTGCAACGGAAAGAAGTTGTGCTTTTACCCAATTGTTCTTTTTGCCTTCACTCTCTCCATAAAGAGAGAAGAACCGATTTGCAAACAAAACAGGTGGTGTAAGAAATCCATATCCTTTCCTAAAAGCCCTGTTCCGACCAAAATCCATTGAGATAGGAGAGCTGGGTGATTGTAATTTACTGCTTTTGGTTTTTGGTCCACGAGACGTTGACAGAAGCGTTCCTATTTTGGCAGAGAAGAGAAACCAGCTTGGTATTGAAGCAGCAGTACCATGAAAGAGAAGCTTTCCGCCATTCACTACTGGTCTGTCAACTAGGCACACAGTATTTTTGAATCTGATGCGACTACTCTTGAATGTTCCCATTTTTATATCAAGCAGCTGGGTGTGCATTTTAGAGCTATCTGGAGACAAACCTGCGCAGAAGAGAAGTTGCTCTTCTATGGGCATACACCATCTGAAACGTCGAAGTGTTTTCTGGTTTTTTGGTTTCCACTGTCTTACCACAGCAAGAAGTTCGTTTCGTGTTTTAGCTGTGGGTATACCTGTAGTCGTTTCGCTAAGCTGCCAGTATCTGTCACATAGATACAGTTTGTCTTCAGACCAACAAGCTGTGAAATTCGGATCTTTAGAAGCCAGTTTTCCATCAGGACGAAAATCATTAGTTGCGTAGGTTTGACCTTTGGTAATCTCTTTGTCTCCGTAGAGTAGTCTCCAAGGGACCACACCTTTGGGGCCCAGGGAGAGGTTCTTGACGATTATTCTCTTTTTACCTGGCAGTAACTGAGCTACTTTCTTGTTCGTCCCCGCAACAATTTTCAATGAGCCATATTGAAGATTTGTATCTATTGAAAGAAAGAAGGCATCGGCGATTGCATAGACTCGAGGCTTGGATATCGTGACGAGTTTTTGGGTGCGAAAAGCCAAGGTGTGCTCGTCATTGTCTCCGAAAAACATAAGGTAGTCAGTCTCAGTTTGCAGTGGACCTATTTTGACTTCTGGACCAGCGACGGCATTCCCTTTGTGAGCGAGTTTCCTTTCTTCAGCCGTAACAATCCGATAACTGCCCTCTTTGCTTAAGGTGAAACTGACCCAGTCTGCGCCTACTTTCTCTAGAGCTGCAGTCTTCGTGTCTTGTGAGAGATAGTTGGCTAGCAACACTAATGAAAGCAGGCAGATGGCCAACCAAGAGAGCTTTCCTTTTTTATCTTCTTTGAGTGGCTCAATGGGAGTGACCACTGTCATACTTTGAGTGACTAATGTGTCGAGAGTCCTGAACTCTTCCTTGTCATGTTTTTTCAACCACTTGTTGCAGCCATCGAGGAGGTCTTTGGCACTTGCCAAACGTTGGTCAGCGTCAAACTGCACTGCTGACAATATGATGTCATCGAGCTCTTTGTCCGCTTTGGAAATCATTGAGGGACGTGGGATGTCAATGGGCTTTCCACGGAGGAGTTCATTGAATTGTTGACTATCGATCATGTGTTCGTTGGTGACCAACTCGTAAAAAACAGCGCCAAGTTGATATACATCACATTTGACTGTGTGCTCTTCGCCAAAGAGCAATTCAGGGGCAATGTAACCAACTGTGCCAACAACACAATCGGAGCGGGTCAATCGCGTCTCTTCTACCTTTTCGTCACGCAGAGTCAAACCAAAATCAATGAAAGTCGGCTTCCCCTCACTCGTGATGAGGATGTTGTCTGGTTTGATGTCTCGGTGCATTATCTCAGCTTTATGAATGGTGTCCAAAGCATCTGCTAGTTTCACCATTATTTGGACAGCTTCGATGGGCTGCAACATTGCAGTCCTGCGCAGTTCGCCAAGACTGATACCCTCAACGAATTCCAAGACGAGATAAGTGAGTTCAGGAGAATCATGCAAATCGTAAACACGAACTATGTTGGGGTGTCGTAAGGAACACAGACTCTTGGCTTCACGCAAGAGACGCTTGCGATATGTAACATCTTCTAGGTGTTCACCACGAACGGATTTTATGGCGACCTTTCGTTTCAATTGAGTATCAAAGGCACTGAAAACGATACCCATTCCGCCCTGCGCCAAATAGGTGACCTCAGTGAACCGAGGTGGCAGCAGTTTGATTATGTCAGTGGGTCTTCTTTCACTCATCGCCCATATAATCTACTAGACTGCAGGGGCAAAGGTGTAGACCTTGATTAGTTCCAGGTCAAAAGCGGAACCTATGCGACCGTCCAGTAGACGTTTTTTTGTCTCGCCATCTTTGAAGGAATAGAGCAAGAGTCGCTTGGAAAAAACTCTGTGCTAACAAGCTCCTTATTGCTGCTAATAAAGAGAGTGTCCTCATGCACTGAGAGAAAGGCAGGTAACTTTACCTTGATTGTTTTGATGAGCCGCCCTTTTTGGGGCTCCATAGATTGTGACAGTAGAGACTGTCAGTAGAGCGAGCGATAGGGCTGTTTTATTCACTATTCCTCCTTGGCCTGAAAGTTGAAAGAAAGGGCGACCAATTTCTAGGCCAAAAGTTGAGTGCTCTGTTTATGGGGGCCTTGGATAGAGGAGTTATGTCAAAAAGGGATAGTGTGTTCCACTATGTTCCACTAAGTGCTAAGATCGATGGCAATATGGCAGCAATTGATTGGCAACCTTTTAGTGAATTCGTTTCTACTCTGCGCACTTCTGCAGAGCCACGTCTGCTCGTCGACAAACTTCTCGAGGGTTTGGTTCAGATCCTTTCCGTCAGTCGAGGGGCTGTCCTTTTCAGAGAGCGGAAAGATGGGCCTCTTGTGCCTGTTGTCACCCACTTGAGTAAAGGTGGCGACAAAGCCAATGAAGAGCTCGTTGTAATGAGCCAAACCATAGCCCGCCGAGCCATAGAGACAAAAAACATCGTTTTTGCTGATGGCAGTGTGGACGATGATTGGTTCAAGTCGGCATCGGCCGCTTCTACTGCCGTGTTGCCGCGAAAGATTGTTTGTGCTCCTTTGCAGGCCGAGGGTCGCATCTTTGGTGTCGTTTATCTCGACGGTCGTGTGGGCTGTAAGTTGGACGAAGAGTGTCTGCCTTTTGTTGAGGTGATTACGGGCCTTGCTGCAGAGTTATTGCGGGCGGCACGTACGCGGCAAGCTTTGCTCGAAAAAAAGGCTCACATTGCGCGCATGAATGAGGTACACCTGCGCGAGGAACCTTTTTGGTTGGGACCTAGTCGTTCCTCGCGGCAATTGGACGAACTGATTAATGCTGCGGCTGCTCAGGATGTTTCCGTATTGATCACTGGCGAAACTGGCACTGGGAAAGAGATGATAGCCCGTGAGCTGCACCGTCGCTCGGCGAGACGTCATCAGCCTTTTGTGCCTGTCAATTGTGCTGCCCTCGCCCAGAATATTATCGAGGCCGAATTGTTTGGTGTAGTAAAAGGCGCTTACACTGGGGCCACGGAATCTCGGGCCGGCTGTTTTGAAGTAGCCAATGGCGGCACCCTCTTTCTCGATGAGATTGGTGAATTAGAGCAATCCGTTCAAGTGAAGCTGTTGCGTGTATTGCAAGAGCGAGTGGTCACGGCCATAGGTGGAAACAAACCGAAAGCACTCGATTTGCGCATAGTGGCTGCAACAAACAAAAATTTGGAAGAGGCCATAGCTGAAGGAACTTTCCGCGAGGATATGTATTATCGTTTGGCCGTTTTCCCCATCGAGGCCCCTTCCCTGCGCGAGCGAGTAGCTGATATGGATGGTTTGGCCATACATTTCCTCGAACATTTGGCTCTTCGTTTTGGCCGTAAGATAAAAGGGTTCAGCAAAGAGGCTCTATCTCTGTTGCGTTCTTATAGCTGGCCTGGCAATATTCGCGAGCTGCGCAATGTTCTCGAACGAGCAGTGATTTTGACAATGGATGACATGGTCGATGTAGAGCAGCTCAACCTAAATGTTGTGGGTTCGTTGGATAGTGTAAGCGCTTCTGCATCTTTGCATGCCGCTCTCAGTCAACTACCCAATGATTATGAAGAGATGAAAGCCGTTGTCGATAAAACCTTCTTTGAACAAGGAATTGCTCGCTGTAATGGTAATGTATCTCAGTTCATTCGTGAGTGCGGCATCAATCGCAACACCCTCTATCGAAGAATGAACAAATTGGGTATTCCGTTGAAAACTGAAGACTGAGCCAAGTTATCCCACTCTGACACAACTTCTGTTCCACTGTGGGTGAATTTTTGTTTGAAACTTGGCGACTTCGTAGTGAAAAGCCCATAAACAAAGGGTTCTCCTCTCGGGATGAGTTTGGCACCCAACTTGGATAAGGGTAGACAGCCGGAAAAAATATCCAAGGGAGAGGAACAAGCAGTGAAAAACCAAATCAAAACGTTTTTTGCAGTTAGTTTGTTGTTGGCAAGTACTAGTCTCAGTGATGGCTGGTCATGGCCCGAAAATCGCTCTTATCGCGGAAGGTCGTTGGCTAGCGGTTTGAAATCTGCAATTGATAAAGGCCACCTCAAGCCAGGTATGGTCATCTACTGTAACAACACTCCAGGTGCCGATCCGAGCAGTATGAATATGGCTTATCAACCTCACTGGTTCACCTATCTTGGTAAAGATAGCAGTGGAGTTCCTCGTTTCTCAGACCAATATGCAACTGACTTCGACCTCTCTGGTCCTCGCGGAATAGCCGCTACCTACGGAGGTTCACGCCGAATAGACGCTTTCTTTGACCCTTACAGACGTTAGTTTTTCTTTCCCGCTCCTAGGTACGACGTTTTAATCTCATCTCGCCTAACACTGGGTTGGTTTCCAGCCCAGTGTATTTTTTTTTGTCTCTAAGCTTTTCCACGGTGGAACACTTTCTGTCCCCCGATGACATAAAACAGTTTCAATTTTGACATGGCTAGTTTGCTTGCAGGCTCTGCTGTTGTGCTAGCGCGGGATTGGCTTGGCGATAGGAGTTGGCAAAACTCTTGGATATCAACTCTTGCACGATTGGCTTTATCACTCACACAAAAGGAGGAGGTCCAAATGACAGTTCAACAAAAAAGAATAATCGCGGTCTTAATCGTGCTGATTTACGAGGCAGCAAATTTGGGGGCAGCAACATACACAGTACGAGACGGTGACACTTTATATGATATCGCACAGCGATATAACACAACAGCCAATGAGTTGGCTCGTGTGAACAACTTGGCTAATCCTGATTTTCTGCAAATCAATGAGCAGTTGAAGGTGCCAGGTAGTGGCGGAACCTTGTCTGGTCCTGGAGGCACAGGTGAAATTGAAGAGGAGCAAAACAACAGCCTTTTGCAAGCAAATAACAACCTTGGTGGAAATTCTGCTTCGTCAGGCCTTGATTTGATAGGTGTTGGCTCTACTTACACCGTGCAAAACGGAGATACTCTCTATGGCATTGCCAATCGAATGGGCACGAGTATCAACTCACTCATGCAAAATAATGGTCTTTCACAGGCAGACATGATTTATGTGGGAGATGTACTCAACATTACGGGGAACTCTAGCTCTACACCGACACCCATGAGTCCAGTAGGCCCTAGTGGAGGAGCTTCGAGCAGCCGTGACTCACGTGCGAACTATCAGAGTTTATCTTCGGCTGCCAGTCGCGCGGCCAATGGTGTGAGTCGAGATTGTTACAACACAGCCCTTCGTACGGCACGTAACAATGGTGCTTCTGGAGATGGTTGGAGTTGGCCTTCTGATACAAGCTATAGAGGACAGTCTGTTCGCGGTGGATTGCAGTCAGCCATAAATGATGGCACCTTGAAGCCAGGGATGGCTGTATACATCAATCGCAATCCTGGAACAGATCCGGCTTCCGTCAACTTGAACAATCTTCCCCATTGGATGACTTACTTAGGTGAAGACAGTAACGGCATTCCACGGTTTGGTGACCAATATTACAGCAATATGTCACTGCATCAGGTTTCAACCTATTACGGTTTGAGTCGTAGGATTGACGAGTTCTTGGACCCTTATGCTAGTTAACTGACTAGTCCTTCAAGAGCCTGGAGCGGCCATCGCCATTAGTGCGTTGGCCGCTTTTGATAATAGGATTCAAGCCACGTAGCAGTTCCGTTGCGTATTGAATTGCCAGAGCTCGCCCTCGTCGGCTATGAGGAGCGCAAAAAGCACTGAGGTCCAAATCTTTACTCGCTTCAACACGCTTCAATTGCATCTCGTTGATGATTCCTCTGCCCATCAAATAAAGATACCTGTCATATAGAGGGATGGCTTTTTCATCAATTGAGTTGAAGAGTTTTAGCAGATCGTCAATATCATTCTTGCTCATTCTTTGCGAAAAATACATATGCTCGAGACACAACAAGTGATCCAAAAGAATACGATTGTAATGTTTGTGCTGAGCTGAACATTTAGTCAGAACCTTTTTGGAGTTGGCTACAGAATTTATATGCATTCTCTTGGCCTTCTCGAGATTTCCAAGGACGTTAGAAGCAGCTATGGCCTCAACGACTGCCTTTTTGCTGTCGAGGAGAAATTTATCCTCTGTAGGAGCTTGTTTCCTCGCAAGGGCTATCAGTTCTTGCGCTGCTTTGGTGTCACTATGGCCTGTCTCATAAGTACAGGCAAAAGTTTCAGCGAGATACAATCGTGAAGGCCATAGCTCAGCCTCTCTCTCATTCAAGAGTTTGGCCAGAGAATGTAACTGCTCTCTACAATCGCCTTTGATTAGCCAGGTCAAAAACTCGACATGCTGCGCAAACAATGTGGAGAAGTCTTCTTTTGAGGAGGAGGCAAGAAGCTGCTCTCCAATTTTGATTGTTTCAATTGTGGAATTCCTCAGCCCTTCTCTAATGGGTTCGTTTTTCCTAGTCTTCACGGGAAGCTTGGTGGCGCTGTAGTCAGGCTTTGGTACTACCTTGTTCAAGAAGAGAGAGTAAAGTTTTGCGAGCTTATCCTTTTGCCACATATGTAAACGGTCTTTTATAAAGCTTGGCGCTCTCAGGATTGTTGATGGAGACATCGTGCTCTCCACATATTCTGGTAAGACCACATCTCTGACAAAAACACTCCTCATTTTGTCTTGGTCAATCAGGTACTCGTACCAGTCAAGGCTCTTTGCCAAAGACATTCGTTTCTTGGAGGAATGAGCCAAAAAATAGAGTGCACAGATCTCCTCTGAGACTTCGTCGCCTACTCCCAACCTAAGAGGGATAGATGTTTGCTTGAACAACTTCACTATTTTGTTAAATGGCTGTCCTTTCGAGTTTGGTGCCGTAGCAAACATTTCATCTCTCAGGAGGTATAGTTCTCTTTCTGCATGAGCCGCAGCCGCCCTCTTTTGGGCTTCTGTCAATTCTGTTGGACTGAGAAAGAGAAACCATCCACCTATCAAGAGTATGAATAGAATAATCACCATTGGAAGGACAACTGGGGTAAGGCTCGCTTTGTATTCTTACTGTCGACTTCAGGTTTTGATAGTAGTTTCTGAGCTGGGAGACTCCTAGTTTTGACTTCTCTTTGGCTCTCTGAACGGCTCAACCAGCGTGACAGACGATGATACAGTTTTCCCATGGACTCTGGACGATTCCCTGGAACTCGGCTAATAGAGGCCATAACCAACTCATTGATTTTTCCATCAATTTTGGGATTTTGTGAAGTCAACGTATTGGCCTCGAGTACGAAGCTGGGGTTGGCCAAATTGTGAAGAGCTATGCCTGTGTAGGGATGTTTCCCTGTAAGCAATTCGTAAGCGAGGACACCAAAGCTGTAGAGATCACTCTTCTCTGAGGCCTCAGCTGTCCCGCTGAGCAGTTCGGGCGCCGTATACAAGGCTGTACCAACGATGACTCCCGATGCTGTCATTCTC
>CAZXTJ010000242.1:0-11080 GCA_964643655.1 uncultured bacterium | reverse complement strand
GGATCAGTGTTAGCAAACTCGAGTTGGCTCATTACCATTTCATAGTTGAGAGCGCCAAATCCGCCTCTACCGTCCTCGTTACCCATATAACGATCTGTTGGAACGGCTATAATCTTTGCCACTTTTCCCTCAGGAGTAACTGCTGGTTTGCCAGTCTCGGGAGAGGTTTGAACTACGTAATGAGGTCGATTTGACCAAGCTGAGACCTTTGAAGGTGCCCAAAGGCCATTCATTTGTATCCAATTTGCTGGTGTTTCATTTCTTTGATCAGCAGGATTGGGAGGTACGAGGTTTTCACCCTTTACCCAAGGATAATCTTTGCAGGCTCGGTCAAAGTGGATGTTGTCCACAAAGGCCCATTCTATACCCTCGTCGACGAGAGCAGGAATCATCCATTCAGCAAATGCGTTTTCTGGAGGAAAGATACCTTTGGAGTAAGAGACATCGTTGCCGAAAGTCTCCTGTACGATACGTTTGTGATCGGCAATTTGGTTTCTAATATCTTCATAACCAATGAGAGCCATTAGTGGATGGTGGAAACCAAAAGCGACGAGATCCAATCGAGGATTGCCCAGAGCAGTTTTCAATCTACGACCTTGCTGATAGAAACGCTGCCAGCCATTGTAATGAGGTCTTACAGAACGGAGCTTATTGAGGTTCTCTATGAGGGAGCCAGAGAAACTGACTTGGGCACCGCCATGGGGTAATTGTGCATCTGCAGCTCTTTTGACGGCATTGTATGGCCAATCCGTATATGCACCATAACGGGAGTCGAAAATCTCATAGAGGGAATATGAATAAGCACCGCGATTTTCTGTGGCAACAACATCTTCATAGGGCCAATAGATTGGTTGGTGCATATGCCAGTGAAAGGCAATATATATGGGTACGGCAGGTTTGCCAGCACGGCGAGCTATGCTCTGGCTCTTTTTATTACTCCTTTTCAATAGCACAAGCAGTCTGTCACGCACTGCAGGTGGGATGAGCTCTTTGTCACTCAAACGAACCTTTGCTGCAGCACCTGCACATAGTGTCTGTAAGGTACGCCGAGACTTGTCACTATTGGGAATAGAACTGACTGCTGCTGCCAACTCCTCAACGGCTGCTGTTTCGCCATTTTTTAACTCCTCGCCCACTGCAGCCATAATCTTTGTTTTGAGAGCCGAGATTTGACGCAAAGACTCTTTCAAATCAAGGGCGAACTTTCCACGATTTGGGGAGATTTTTTGAAGTTCTGGAGAGAGAGCCACTCGTCTTTCTGCCGCTCTGAGAGCCAAAAATCTCAATTCCTGAACAAGGTGGCTAATATTCGTCCCAGCAAGGAGCTGAGTGCTCGTAAGCAATAACAGGAGAGTCAACAACACAGTTCGTTTCATAAAGTACCCCTTCTTTATACAGTCGCTGTTTTTTAGCGAAATTAAATAACACAGATCTCATCAGTTTCCATGTAACAACTGTGTAACACTGGCTTATTGCATGTGAGATCCAATAACAATATGCATGCAGTAAAAAAGTAAAAGTGGCAAAGAGAGGCCCATATTGTTAGTCTTTCGCCCGATTTTGTCATTACATCTCACAGGAGGTGCAACCATGGGTGCAAAAAAAACAAAAAAGAGGAAAACGAAAAAGACAACTCCAAGCAAACTTCGCGTTGGAATAGATTTTGGTACGACTCACACTATCGTAGCCCTGGCTGACGATGGGAACTATCCTATTCTCAACTTACCATTTGAATATAAAGAAGAGGTTCTAACGACAGATCGAGTGCAAAGCTGCGTTGCCTTCTATGATGGCCACATTCTTTTCGGTCCAGCAGCTCACGCCTGCCACTTGGACCACTATGAAGATGGCGCTGTCTTGATTAAATCCATTAAAAGACTGTTACGTGATTGGCATGAAGGTCAGCAAATCAACTTCGGTGAGTTCATCATAGATGTTGATGAGTTACTCACACAGTTTCTCACTGAATTGCGATATTCAATCTTTCGTGCACTCGACATTGATGGTGAACCAGAAATCGAAGCTGTCATTGCAGTACCAGCAAATGCGCCAAGTTCACAACGGTTTGTGACCCTTCGTTGTTTCAAAAATGCTGGCTTCAAGATAGTTCGTATACTAGATGAACCCTGTGCTTCAGCCATCCAATTCGTTCATGAACGTTACAAAAGATGGGACAGAGTCCAAGCAGACGTCATCATCTATGATCTAGGCGGTGGCACATTTGACACCACCTACCTTGCCATCCGTAAGGGGACATATGATCCCCGCTTGACGCGCGGCATTTCTCGTCTTGGTGGAGACGATTTCGATGAGCTTCTGCTGCAAATGGTGGAAGAAAAGAGCGACACTAACTTTGCCGGAGCAGAACGAGTACGAATGCTCGACATCATTCGCGAAGCCAAAGAGAGTATTGGTCCTCGATCGCGAAATCTTCATGTGGAAACAAAGGATGATGTCGTAACCATAAAAATCAAAGAGTTCGAAGAAAGAGCAGCTGAGTTGGTCGACAGGACAATTCAGTTAGTCGATGATGTTGTTCATAAAGCCACTGAGGGTGAAAAAACTGCAGACAGGATAGTCCTCGTTGGTGGCGGCAGTCTGCTGCGTTCTGTAATCAAAAAACTGCAAGAGAGATATGGAAAAACTAAACTACACCGTGGTTTGTATCCATTGGCTTCAGTAGCAATTGGAGCAGCCATACAGGCAGGTTCACCAGAACTTGCCGTTCGTGATCGCTTGACCAACCATTTTGGCGTTGTTCGAGTGTGTGAGGATGGCTCTGAGTATATTGATGTCATCTTCCCCAAAGGACAGGTGCTTCCTCAAAAAGGAGAGTCCATTGTTGTGGCTCGCCCTCCCTACGATCCACGGTACAACATAGGATGTTTCCGCTATCTCGAATGCGACGACATAGTTGCAGCAACTGGAAAACCAACGTCTGCTCCTGTTTATTGGAACGAAGTACGTTTTCCCTACGATTGCTCCCTTTCACCTGGCGAGTTGACTGAGTTATCAGTTGAACGATGTGATCATTTGCGCCACGAGCTCATCTTGGAAGAGTATGCCCTAGATGAATTTGGCATCATCACTTCTCGCATTTCACGAACAGTGCAAGATGAATTCAGTAATTGTTACAACCTCTTCCGCCGCCCCTGAAATAGGATAGCTCTTAGTGCTACCCTTAAAGGCGGAGGATGGCTTTGGAGTTACCTAGCTGCCAATATTGTGGTTGCGAAATAGAGGGAAAAGCAGCATTTTGCACTGCCTGTGAAACACCTCATCACCGTGATTGTTTTGAGGAAAACGGCAAGTGCACAGTTTATGCCTGCGACTGCCCCTCCTTCTTTGATGCGGCCCAAGGAAAAACCGTACATCTGAAGAAGAACTGGACGACTGAGATATTGGATTTCACTCGTAATGAGTCCAATTCTCCTATCGCCATTGACGCTTATGATGACGACGCCAATATGAACAAGGTGCTCGTTCAGGTAGGTGCTATTATTGCAGTTTTGTTCTTCTTCACGGTCTCCGCAACAATGCGTTACGCAGATAGCTCTTCTCGGGCTTCTGCACGTTCCACCATGGCTGGTTCGTCATACAAACGCGACCGTTGGGGAGCTCCTAAAAGACGGAAACAACCAAAGAGAAAGAAGATAGATTGGTCTGACATTCGTACCCTTAAAGGAACCTTGTCCACAGCCATAATGCGTAGAGACATTCCTCTCGCCACGAGAATGCTCAATATGGGAGCTCCGCCAAATGGCAAATGGTTTGGCGGTTACCCTCTCGAAAGGGCTGCTCGAAAACGCGATTTAGAAATGTGTAGGTTGCTCGTCAAATATGGAGCAAGACCACGAACAGGTGAAATTAGCTCATTCTTACGAAGCCACGGAATTTCAATCCCTATGCAGGTAGAACGAGTTCCTTAGTCCTGATAAAGTTTGTTGAAATTCTTGTTCTGGCGTGGGCGTACTTGTTTCAGCAGCCAATAACCTTCAGAGCTAGCCAAGTCGAAATCGTGCGTGAAACCATATTTCTTGGCACCTTTGGGACCGTGATATTCATAGTTAGCGCCGAAGAACTGCTCATCATTGAAAGGTCGAGCAGGATTTGGCTTCCAACGGTATTTGGTGATAGAGCCGCCATAAAGATTGTCCTTGTAGCGCTTCAATTGAGCCTTAGCTTTTTTGATGGCCGAAGACAAATTCTTCCAGAATTTGGCTTCACCAATCATGACACATTTGCCATCACTCTTGCGGAAGACCAAGAGGTCCAATTCACCTATTGTTTGATTGCCACGAAGGTATTCCAAACAACCAGTAATCTCGTACTGGTCAGTAGGATAACGCTCAGCCAATTTGTGACGAATGAGTACTTCGAAGAGAGTACCAATGGAATTGATGTTTTCACCAGAATCTTTGAGGATTTTGATGTACTTCTTTAGGCGGGGATCATTGGCATAGTCACCAGCGTTGACGGGTGCTACACAAGCGAGCAGTAGTATGAGTGAGAGAAGAAAAACAGTCGTTCTCATTTTGTCCTCCGGCATAATGCTCGGCAAGACCCCGCTGCTCGCCTACAAACTTAATACTACTTGGAACTGCGGAGCCTGAAAGAATAAGTAAATGGAGAAAGCATGTCAACCCCCATTTGCATGGTTTCTTCACTGAGCATAATCTTCTTTGGTCTAGGTACAAATGTTGATTTCACAAGTGCTTCTCGCCGATATATACATATACGGAGAGCCAGGAGGAACGATGAAGTTCAAAGTCTTTCGAAGAGCTGCTTTTGCCAGGGTCACTGTTGAGGGCAAAGTAGAGTCCTACCATTTGAAGATAGTGCGCGAATCCGTGCGCAACTTGATTGACCAGGGATATCACAATCTAATCGTAGATTTGACACCTGCTTCTCCTGAAATGTCCCATAGGCTCTTGGCTTGCATGACCCAGCTCTTTGCATTGGCTCGCCTCCATGAAGGCCACTGTGTAGTCATCAAACCCAATGATGTATTCACTGATTATCTAGCCAAAACAGGGATGGAAGTTTTCGTAAACATCGTTGGTTCAGCTGACCGTGCTCTGCCTTGCCTTTTGGCAAGAATGCGCAAACGTTATGATCAGGCCTTTTTCAAGATGTTGCTCAATCGAAATGTTCTTACCAAAGCACAGTTGAAAGAGACAATAGATCTCTATCGTGGTTCAGGTGACAGTAAACCTTTTGGCGACATTCTTCTTGAAAGAGAATTTTTGACCATCGAAACTCTCCTCGATTTGTTGGCCATCTCCATGAAGATAGCCCCAGCTGACTTGGAAGATACTGTTAGCGAAAGTGCAGCGGAAGCTCCAACTGTGCAGACGAAGCAGGCTGCAGCTGAAGAGCTCCTCTTTCAAACGTCGGAGCAGACAGATGCTGTACAAACAGAGGCACCACCAGCAGAGGAGGCTTTCCCAGAAGTGCTCCCTCCCCAGCCCCGTCGAAAAGCTCCGGCAAGTCTTTCCCAGTCTTCTGAGTTTGTTACCAAAAGTCTCTTCGGTGAAATTCTCGTTGAGAATGGTCTCATTACAGAAGGGGAATTGAGATCAGCCTTGGATCTGCAGCGTGGTAGGGCTGGTGCTCGCTTGGGAGACATTCTCATCGAACAAGGTTTCATTGATAACGAAGGCGTCTTTGATGCTCTCCGCAGTCAAGTACGCCGACGTAAACATTCTGACGAAGAAGAACCTTTCCCTAAAAAGGCTCCTATGCCCAAGTCCGAGTTCTTCAAACCGAGTCTCTTTGGCGAAATATTGCTCGAGTTTGGACTTGTGACTGAAGAGCAACTGAAAATGGCACTCGACATTCAGAAACAGACAACGGGAAAACAGCTAGGAGACATTCTCGTTGAAATGGGTGTCGTTACTCCTCAGCAAATTCTGCAAGCAGTAGAAGAGCAAGCCAATCGCAAGACTTAGATAGCAAGCAATCTAAGCTCTTTGACCACCATTTCTACGCGGTCGTTCAAGCCCAAACCTTCGAAGATGCCTTTTGCTTGTTCAAAGCGCTCTTTGGCTTTGTCCATTTTTCTCTGAGCCAAGAAGGCTTTACCTAATCCATAAAGAGCAAAGGCTTCGCCTGTTTTGTTTTCTGATTGAGCTGCGAGCTGCCAAGCCTCAGTGAAGTGCCGTTCGGCTTCGTAGAGTTGGTTCTCTTTCAAGACTAGCTCACCCAAAACTAGACTTGTCTGAACAATCTGTTCTTTACGGCCCAATTTCTGCAATATGCGGTAACTTCTATCTAGGAAGAAGTGGGCACGGGCATAATCGTCTTTCGTGCGATATAGAGAACCCAAACGGGCACTCACACGCTGAAGACCAACCATGTTTCGTGACTTGTTCACATATCCATATGCTTTGAGAAGCAACCTGATGGCTTCTTCTGGATCTTCACGCTCTTTCAGTGAAGCCATGACTTCAGTGGCTCTCGATTTTCCTTCGAGGTATGAGAGTTGCTCAGCTTCAGCCAATGCATCCATGAGATGAGCACCAGCCTCTTCGAGTCTGCCTGTCTTGAAGGCCAAATGAGCCAATCGACAGAGGCTATCTACGTGAACGGTCGTTCCTTCAGGTGCTGTTCTCAATCCTTCCTTGAACATTCCATCAGCTTTGAGATTGTCACCTCGAGTCAACCACAAGTCACCAGTAGCAACGAGCAAACGAGCAATGAGAGTTGCACCTTCATCACCCACTTTATCAATCAGTTGTGCCCCCTCTTTGAGGGTCTGCATTGCTTTGTCAGCTTCACCTCTATCAATGAGAGAACGACTGAGTAGGAGACTGGCTACAATCCTCTCTTCCACAACGGCTTCTTCGTCACCAAGACGATTGGCAAAGATTGATTCGCCATCTTCGACCATGCCCATTGCCATCTTGTTAAAAGCTACCATCAGTTCAATCTGTTGTCGCCTCTTTGTTTGGCCCAAAGCGCCCAACAGTGGAATTGCTCGCTCGTAGTTTTGGACGGCATCTGGCGCTAAGTTTTGCTGCTGAAAACTCTCAGCAAGACCAATTTGCGCATCAACTATTTGCACCATTGTTTCTTCGTCTTGGACTTGGTGACGAAGACCTTCTAAACGCTGCAACTGGACTCGCACTGCAGCTCCGGCTGCTCCAAAAGAATCCAAATAGTCAGAAGCCAAACGCAGGTGGAAGAGTGCTCTTTCATCGTTGCCTGCTCGTTGGTAGGCATTGGCAATCGTGCCTGTGGCTGGTGACCCCTCTTTTGGACTGATTGCTTCCAAACCTTCAGCTAGAATTTCCGAATCTCTCTCTGCCAAATGGCGAGGAATGTCTGACAAGATAGTGCGCTGCAAAAATGGCAATCGCAATCGACACTCTTTGCCCTCGAGACTGAAGATCTTGTAAGGATTGGAGAGGCGGCAGAGGCTCTTCAGTAGTGTTCTCTCTTGTATACCAAGATAACTCGCCACTTCAGTGGTGCCCAATAAAGCAAGGGGGAAACGGGGAGGTAATCCTGCCAAAAACTCGAGGAGATTTATATCACCTTCTGGCAGTTTCCCCAAACGTCTATAGACAGTCCCTTCCAGGCCCTCACCTGGCGCAAGTTCAGTCCATTGTGTGTTGTACCACCCCTCTGTTGTCTGATAGATGATTTTCAAAATCTCGAGAGTTGTGCACAATTCGCAAATGACGAGAGGGATACCGCGGCTCTCAGTCATTAACACTCGCATGAAATCTTCAGTAAAACGATGGGCAGGATAGAGTTCGGCCAACATTGCAGTCATACCTTCAGCGTGCAATGGACCGAGGGCTATCTCAGAGATTCCGGCACTACAAGAGCGAGCCAATCCGATCAAACGTTCACACTGCTCATTGCTGGCAGTACGGTCGCGAAGTACGCATACGAGCATCATTCGCACAGAAGCCAAATCGTAGGCTAAATACTCGAGGAATTCCCAGAGCAATTCATCACAACGATGCATGTCATCGATGACAACAATTAGTGGGCGACTAGTACTGGCCGCCTGGAACAATTTCACGACACCATCAAAGAGAGAATAGCGAACTCTTTTTCGCCTCTCGAGGGTCACCAAGTCATAGAGGTCTTCATGGCCTTCTGGCACAGTCGTAACAGGAGCCGTACGTTCAGAACCCGGCATTGGCAAACCACGGCCTGTAAACAGACGAGTAGCCAGACTACCGAGCCTTTGGTCACGGCACAAATCGGCGACGATGGGCTCTACGCCACCGAGAGGATGTAGGTCTTCTCCTTCTTGGCAAGCACCATAACGAAATTGTGCCCCCTTCTCTGCAGCCATTTTATCCATGGACTTGCAAAGGGCGGATTTTCCTATTCCCTGCTCACCGGAAAGAAGGATTATTTGCCCAGTACCAGAAGTACAAAGCATATCGAGAGCAGCAGAGAGTTTTTGTGTTTCTTCAGTGCGACCGACGCAAGCGATGTTTTCCTTCACGACGACGGGACCTCCTATCGACCTCGTCGTCTTCTAGCCTACCATCTTTCTTGCCTCTTGCGCGCCCTTAACAAAAGGAGCCAAACGTAAACCTTTGTGGAAATGTTTGCGGGCCTCATCCATGGAGTCCTCAACTACGGCCAATTTGCCCAGACCAAAATGAACCTGAGCCAGGGCTGGATTCTTTCCCAGAGCCAATTCGAAGTGTTTTCTTGCGCACTCTGAGTCACAACCACCTGGTTTTTTCATAAGCAATTCAGCGTATTCCAAGTGGATTTGGGCAGCTGCACTTTCATTGGCGACCGCTTTTTCCATCAGTTGGGCAGCCTGTTCCCAACCACTGCCTTTGGATAGAGAGGAAACGAGGAAGTCTTTGATGGCTAGAAGATACCAAGGATTGTCAGCATCCTTTTGCAAAGCCAATTTCAGATAGTGTATAGCACCACAACCACCCTGCTCTGCTGAGACATCGCGCTCGAATACTGTTAAAGCTGTACCCAAGTCGAATAGAGCAACTGGATTGGTTGGATCCTCCAATAGGATTTGTCTTTTCTCGAGCAAAATGGATGCAAAATAGGCATCTACTTGATTTTTAGCTTTTGCCTCAGCAGCCAAAGCTCTGAGCATTCCACGGCGCCAACCCAGATTTTTGGGCTCGAGCCTTTGCAAGTTCTCAAAATGAATGACTGCTCGTGCAGGCTGCTGTCGAGCCATACGGCCATTGGCCAAAGCTTTACGAGCTACGAGTGAACGTGGATCATGACCAACAGCCTCTTCGAAGGCTGCTATTGCATCTTCCAATTTATCGCTTCTGCTGGCCAACACTCCCTTTAGTTCACACAAACGTGCACAGAAGCGCTCTTTCACTTCATAAGGAGCACTTGGTCTGCCTGCTTTTTCTGCACGAGTGAGAAAATCTTCGGCCAGTTCATCGACCTGCTCACCCGTATAAAGGTCACGACCTTCACCTTCGAGTAGTGCATATGCTCCAAGGAGCAATTGTTCTGCAGGTGCCCCCTGCTTACGGGCAAGCTCTACTTCTTTTTCCACTGCCTCTTTTTTGCCCGCTTGTAACAATGCGCCTATGTGCAACATTGCCAAGTCGAGGTGGAGAGGGAAATGAGCGCGAGAGCGACTGAGTTCGTCGAGTGCTCTGGCCACGTCACCTTTTTCCATATAAGCGCGTGCCAGTTCAACAGGTAACTCGTGGCCCTCTCTGCCTTCAAAAGGCATACTGATGGCCTGCTCAAAAATGGAGACGGCTTCATCAGGTGAGCCTGTATCCAACAAAACGCGAGCAGAGACGAGACGAGCTTCCGTATCGGCGGGATCTACACCGGCGAGCTCTTTGAAGACTCGCAATGCTTCACCGCGTTTACGAGAAGCTAGAAGTGAACGAGCTTCTTCACGTAAAGCCGTGACTTTTCGTCGTTTTTCCAGGCGTTCCACTTCATTGATGAAGTCACGAGCCCAGCGGTCATTGGCATCACGACGGATGACCTCATGGGCCAAACGCAAAGCACGTGTATTTTCACTGCGAGAGGCAGCTAAGCGTGCCATCTCGCGCCAAGGAGCTGCTGCTTTGGGATTTATCAATGAGGCTTTTTTGAAAGCTCGATGAGCCAGTTTGTCTTTGTTGGCTTCAGTCAGCAACTGCCCCAAACGGAAAAAACCTACATAACTGCTTGGTACCCTACGCAAGAATTCGATGAGTAGGTCGCGTGCCTGCTCAGCCATTCCTTGGCGGGAAACGAGCTGTACAGCCCAAATTGTGGGCTCTTCCACATCAGGTCGTTTCTGCACGACTTCGAGGAAACACTCTAGCGCTTTTCCTTCATTGCCATTTTCCCAAGCTTCCAAACCTTCACCGAGCTTGTCGACGAGGGGACCTTCCAAAGGAGCAATCATCTCGGCCTCAGCAGGTTTTTGCACCTCGATGGGTTTATTTTCCTGAGGAGTAACTTTGGGAGTTTGAGCTCGAACAGGCCCAGCCGAACGATCTGCGCTTTTGGATGTGACAAAAGTAACTGCCTGTACGTCTTGCAGCAGTGCTTCTATTGCTCTTTCGTCTGGCTCGAGGACGAGGCTGCGCAAAGGACCATCAATGAGCCTGCGGCTAGCCAAGACTATGGTGTGGAAGATTGCTGCAGAAGCAGCCCAAAAACTCGTTGGAGCCATCCCCAAAGCAGCGTAAACAAGGTAATAAGCTGCTGGCGCCAAACCAAAGATGGAAGCGATGAGTCGTTTCCGAGACCATCCTTCTTCGTCACCTGTCAGGGCAGGACGAAGATAATCACAATCACGCCATAAATAGGCTGAAATGGCGAAAACAGAGCAGGCAATCCATAGACTCCAGCCGCCTTTGACAAGGTTACGCACGATGAAGAAGAAGGCAAAAAGACAGATAACGAGAAGTGGGTATGCAATGAAATGCTCGTGATGAGGCATTCCTTCTTCACGTTTTTTATTTCTTGCCGAACGTCTGGCAACGAGACCATCGAGAAGAGCTGCGAGAGCTACTAAAACGAGCAGTGATGTAGTACCAACCTTGTCTGGTGTGGGTGCCATTGCCATCGATATGCCAATGCTAATCCCAGCAAGGATATGGAG
>CAZXTJ010000241.1:0-11081 GCA_964643655.1 uncultured bacterium | reverse complement strand
AGCAGGTCTACCGGCTGGAGCTCGCAGTCGCTACGACAGCCGGGACCTGTTGTCAGTCAAGTGGTAGGGCCACAGGGAATCGAACCCTGATTCTCGAGCTGAGAACCCGTACTCCTAACCATTAGAGGACAGCCCCACATATTGGTGGACAGGGAGGGATTCCAACCCTCGACATCTTGAATGCCATTCAAGCACTCTGAGCAACTGAGCTACCTGCCCACGTGATTGGTCTTAATGCGAGCTTCGTGCCAAAGTTGATTTCCCCTTGGATAGGGGATTTTGGTGATTTTGGATGGGAGCGGGCTATCCATATGTATTCATTTCTATAGGAGCTGATAAGGCAAATAGTTGTATGATTTGGGGGTAACTTGGGCAGGAGACAAAAATGGACATGAAGGTCATTAAAGATAAGTTGGTTCAGCTGGGTAAGAGTGCTTATGCGCCTGAGGTGAGTGAAGGTGATGGCGGGCAAGAGTGTTCGAAGTTTTCGGGCGTGCCCTGGCTTTTGAAGGGGGAGAGTTGGCCTACTTGTGGTTATTGCAACGATCCAAGTCAGCTCGTTTTGCAGCTCAATTTAACTGAGTGTCCCTTGAAGTTTGCAGGCTGGCCTGAGCAAGGTTTTGTGCAGGTCTTTTATTGTCTCAACGAAGGAACTTATTGCGAAGAGGCTGGAGACGACTGTTTTTCGCCTTTTGGTAAGTTTGTGACTGCCCGAGTCATCGAAAGTCAGGGAGAAGGTGAGCTCGTCAAAGAAAATCCCGTGAAGGGTGCGCTGCCTACACGAGTCATCACTGGGTGGAAAGAGCTTTTGGATTATCCTGCCCCAACTGAAGTGGAGCCTTTGACCGAGGGCAAAGTGACAGAAGAAGAGGCAGACTTTCTCTTTGATTTGACAGAGGATTATGGTTTGTCTTGGCGCGACGCTTCATTGCCCGAGCCATTGACTTATCCCAAAGACAAAGTTGGCGGCTGGCCTCTGTGGCTGCAAGACACAGCCTATCCTTCGTGTCCCGAGTGTGAAGCCAAAATGGAGTATGTTTTACAGGTTGCCTCTAATGATGGGTTCAGCCACGGTTGGGGTGACTGCGACATAGCCCAATTGTTTCGCTGTCCAACCCACAAAAAGGTCTTGGCCTTTTCCTGGGCTGGTAGCTGAGAGGGAAGTTAGATGAAACGAGCTATTACATCAGTCATTTTGAGTCTCGTCAGTTACGGCTGTTTGGCCAATGCAGCCATGATTATGATGGGACAGCCACCATTTTTGCCCATTCCTCCCCAGTTCAATATCATCGTCATTGCTGTGGCTAGTTTCACGGCTTTTTCTTTGGCAACTTCTGCCTTGAGCGTTCTTGGACGCATTGGACTCGTACTTTCGTCCATACCAATGTTTGGCGTGGCTGGCGTCTTGGGATTTGCCGCTGGCGGCCCTATTGGTGGTTTGGTTGGTTTTCTCGTACCTTTGGCCATCACGCTAAAATGGGGAATTTGGGGCCTACTGGGCATGGGCTTATTGGCTATTGCCGGCGCTTTCCTCGTTCTCTGAGAGCTCTGGTCTGCCTTCACAACCATAAGTGGAACAACCACCCACATAATCCCAACACTCTTGATGGTGTGGCGTGTCACAGAGGGTGCATGTGATGACATCATCAGTCATTCCATAACCACAGACTTGGCAAAGGACCTCTTCACCCTTTCTTTCCATTTCAATGTTTTCGATGAGAACACCGTCCTCAGGTTTCACATCGATGGCAGCAAGAATAGATTTCGTGTCAAAAACCTCGTAAGGCAGAATCACGACATCGAGGATTTTGCCTTCAATTTTTAGGGTAACGACAGGTTTGATACGTAAATCGCGGGGACATTCATCGGGAATGAATGCTCGCAGAGGAACAAAGGTGCCCGTTTCCACAAAGGGGTACATTTCATCCTTTACCTTGGGCAGTTCCACCTCTTTTCTTACCAGCACTTCTTCTAATTGACCACGATAAGCCCTCAAAACAGATTTGTGTAAACTGCCATTTTCATTTTTGAACTGAACGGCAATCTCTAAAGTGCGGCCAGCGATGGGTGCCGTGACTTTCAGGTGAAGGAAAACAGCGCAACCCGGTCGTTTGCGTAACCTTACCTCTTCAGTCCAGGAGCGAAGAACCTCAATAAATCGCGACCCTTTTTTCCCACTCGTACCAAGGAAATGGCCAAAAAATAAAAAGAAGAAAAAGACCAAAATGACGAGACCATAACCACCATCTTGCATGGTGGCATATGCCAAGGCTGGGCCTAAGAGAATCCAAGTACCGAGGCCAAAAAAACCAAGAAACAACAAAAACTGAGCCGTCCCCCATTGGCTCTCGCGCACCTTGGGGTGTCTATAAGCCTCTTGCGGCAAATCATCGACGTGACTTCTTTTTTTTGAGCCCTTTTCCATTCCCCCATTTTACAACGCCGTTGTACTATGGTGAGAACTCGGAGAGCCAAATGTCAGAAGAGAAACGAACAAAACCATCTAGGCGGAGGAAACTCGTCGCCAAAGCAGAGGCTGTGACTGTTCACATAGTCACTGCCGGTCAAACGCTCTCTGAGAGATATCACCTCGTTCGTGAGTTGGCCAGAGGTGGTATGGGAGTGGTCTTCGAAGCAGAAGACAGAGAGTTGGAGAACCGCAAACTGGCCGTAAAAGTGCTTCCGCCAGAACTGTCCCATAGCGCCAAAGCCAAAAAACGACTGAAAAAAGAAGCCATTGCGGCAATGGAACTGACTCATCCCAACATCCTTCGGTTGCACGGTTTTGAGCAAGACGAAGATACAGCATATTTGGTAATGGAGCTTCTCGAGGGCGAGTCTTTAGATGAAGCTTTGGCTGAATACGAAACACTGCCCATCGATCAAGTCTTGGCCATTGCTCGTGATGTCTGCCCTGCCCTCGATTACGCCCACAGCAAAGGCGTCATCCATAGAGACATCAAACCTGCCAACTTGATGTACGAAGGTTCCCAAGAGGAAAGCACAGTCAAATTGACAGACTTTGGTATCGCCTATGTGGTCAAAGACTCAATGACTCGCCTCACAGGTTTGGAGTCTGCTGGAACATTACTTTATGTTTCTCCAGAACAACTGAGAAACGATCCCCCTTCCCCGCAGTCCGATCAATATTCTCTGGCAGCCACCTTGTATGAACTGCTCTCTGGTGATCCACCCTTTGCCGGAGCTGGATTGGCCCACAAAATATTAGAGGCAAAAGTCCGTCCCATTGAGGAGTTGCCCCAACACGTCAATGAAGCCCTCATTCGAGCTCTGTCAAAAGAGCCGAAAGAACGTTTCGATAGTTGTGGAGATTTGCTGGAAGCTTTAGAGAAAGCACCGGAGCCTGTGTTTGAGCCGGAGCAAGCGCCCCCGCCAAAGGCGGAGCCCAAGCCGGAGGCAAAGCCAGAGCCCCAGGTTGAGAAGAAGCCTGCTGTGCAGCTTGAGCCAGTGGCAGAGCCCAAGCCGAAGGTGGAGAAAGCAAGCGAGCAACTTGGAGTTAATCCAAGCTGGATCTGGCCATTTAGGATATACGCCCTCTTGCATGGCTTTGCTGCTTATGGTCTTTTTGCACTATTTGCAGAGTGGTTTGGTGGCAGTTTTCGCAGCGATGAAGAGACCACCATGGCTGTGCTCTTTGCTGGAATAACCTTGATTCCTTATGGTTTTTATATGATTTGTGTTTTGAGAGAAAAGGTTGAATTTTCGGCAAAAGCTGTGGGTTATGTGTCAGTTTTTCCTGCTCTCATAACTCTTTTCGTCACTTTCCTCTTAGCCGCTTTTGACCATGAAACGACACGAATAGTCACAGATCACATTTTGCCGATTTTGATATTGATTCCCATCTTTTCTTATCTGCAAATGTGGGTACTCTGCTTTTTTGTTGCCCGCCTGCGACCACCGGATACAGCTCATCCACCTATTTACTGGCTATTTCTCTTGACTCTTTTTTATGCCTTTTTGGGTTATGGCTCAGCTTTTTGGGTACACTGTTTCCGTCAATATGGCAGAGGAAACCTAGGTTACAATGATACAGAGATGGCCATTGGTTGTGGCTTCGTCTTTTTCATCTTTCCCCTCTTGTATTATTTCGTGCAGAAGCTCTATTTATCCAAAGAGCTTTCTTGGGGCAAAACGGCTATGATCATAGCCACACCGTACCTTCTGTCCGCTGTAACTGCTATAGCAGCAGAAAGCTATTCTATTACGGACTTTGGCCGACCAGGCGACATCCATACAGTTGTGATATCTGCCACAGTCATGGCTTATATGGTGGCTTTCTATCTGTACCATGTTTTTTCTTACAAAGTAGATACTCCACCAAGCACAGCGGGTAAAACCATTGGCCATACCGTCTATAGTTTATTAGCTGGATTGTCTGCCTGTGGGCTGCTTTATTCCTATCATATGGATTCAACTGGTTCATTGAATAGCGATGAGGAGATTATCTTTGCCATCGCCCTTGTCTCCACCTTCCTCTTACCTCTCATTCATTTTATTGCCAAAGCCAAATCAAAAGAGTGTCCCATTACTATCTCGTTGGTCATTCGCTCTCTGCTCATTCATCCATTAGTCACTGCCCTAGCAGTACTTGTCTTTGCCGAGCTCAACTATGCAACAATCAGAATTCATATTGAAGAAGTGTCCATTGTGAAAACCATACCTATCTTGGTTCTTCTCTCTTCATATGTAACAAGGTTTGACGGCACGAACACAAAATAGCTGTCACGTTGCGCCACTCTCTCTTTGATGCCATCATGTTAAATAGAAGCGAGAGAAAGGATGTTGGGCCATGTACAAAGTGTCGTCCATAGTCATATGCCTGTTGGCAACTCTTTCGAGTGCCTATTGTGAGCATTTCAATCCCACAAAAGGATACGAGGGAAACGCAGAACAAGTAGCAGACCAAATCGTCGGTGAAATGAAAGAAGGCAAACGCACCAATTGGGGTGTCAGTGTTAGGCACAAAGATTGGAACAAAGAAGTCAATAGCCTCGAAAAAAGCTTGAACAAAGCTTACGAACGAGGAGATTTGGACGCTGCTGCAATCATCGATAGAAAAATCCAACGTCGGCTAGGTTTCATTGCAGATAAAAATTCAGGTCGAGAAGATAGCGTTCAACGCGTAATGAAAGGTGCCCTCGAGGAGAAACGTGACGAAGAAGCCTTCTATCGAGCTCGCGGAATGAACAAAATCGCTGACAATATTGCCAAGGACATTCGCACATTGGAAGTTGATAGAGAAGTCAGCAAAAAATGGAAACAGCATATAGAGGAAAAGGGCGAACAAGCCGAGAGAGAACGAGAGTTGAGCAAAGAACGTAAAGCAGCAGAGTGGGCTGAATGGGATAAAGAGTCTGCCAAACGAATGGAAGAGATTAGGAAAAAATGGTCGAAAGAAGCAGCTGCCCGACAAAAACTTCAAGACAGAAAAAATGAAGAAAGAGCTCGTGACTTTAACGCTAGGGCTCGTGCATACACAGAAAGACTCAAAAAGAAAAATGCCATGAAGCAAAAGTATTCTCGCAGTCAGCAAAGCTCTAGATTCTCTCAGCCAAGCATGATGGGTAAAAGGAACTTGGGTAAGGCTAAATTTGGTGGCTATACCTATGGAAACTCAGCCTCGAAATTCGACAAAAAGACATTCGGGCAAGAGCGGAAGTTTGGGCAAAACAAAACTTTCGGACAAAGTAATCGCTTTGGCCAAAGCAAGACTTTTGGTCAGAACAGAAGTTTTGGCCAACATCGCAAATTTGGTCAAAAAAGCTCTTTCCGAGGAACCCGAAGTTCTGGACTGCGCTTGAGACGGTGAAGCTTTTTGTGCGGTAACAATCTGCTGACAACGAAGCAGTTGATAAACTCTTCAGTTGTGGCCAATAACGCCATGAACCGAGAACGAAAGCTTCTTGGCGTAAACAGTTATGAACGAGAGTTAGGTTTTTCACCCCTTGCCTTTTTGAAAAGGCGAAAAGGCAAAGGTGGCGACGTAGCTTGGCTGGATTTGTGCTGTGGTAGTGGCAATGCCCTTTTAGCCATGAGCAAACAAATGGAGGGCAGATTTGTTGGTTTGGATTTGGTAGAGACTGGCATGTCACGGGAGTCCAATGTCGAGTTTATATGCGCACCACTCAATTCTTGGGAAAACACAGAGCAGTATGATCTAGTCACCTGTGTGCACGGATTGCACTATATTGGCGACAAATTGCAGACTATTGAAAAAGCTCTCTCGTGGCTCAAAGCTGAAGGACTCTTCGTCGCTCATCTGGATCTGAACAATCTGCGGTTTTCTGATGAAAAGACTATGAGTAGGGCAATCAGTCGCTTCTTCAATGAAGTTGGCCTCACGTTCAAATCACGCAAACATCTTCTTTCTTGTGAGGGACAGAAGATTATCGATTTTCCTTGGTCTTACCTTGGAGCAGATGACAAAGCAGGGCAAAACTTTACAGGACAACCTGTAGTCACCTCTTATTACAAAAAAGACTGATACAGTCGATTTCCTTTCCTTATATACATGCATGGGGCCTTTTGACCGTAGTAGTCTTAAGCTGCCACGTTACGATTTCGTTAGATAAAGGGTGGGTGTAAATATGAGTACAGCAAAACAAAGTCCCCGAGACCAGTACATCCAGGCATTTCATCATAAAGTAGCCGGGAATGTGGCTGCAGCAGAAGAGACCTTGAAGGCGCTCATCGAAGGTGCCACAGAGTTGGCTCCCAAAGCCCGGATGACACTGGCCCAACTCTATCTTGACGCTAACCGCCATAAAGAAGCCGAAGAGCTCTTTCGCCTCGAAACAGAGCGTTTGCTTTCAAAGGAACGTAAATGCGAGATTGCAGGCATTTATCTACAACTTGCCGATGCTGCTGCCCATCCAGCTGGCGATGAACATGGGCTAGAAAAGAAAGCTGATTTCAACAAAGCCTTGCGCCTCTATGAATACCTCGTTCAACAGGACTTGCCTAGCGAACTTCGAGAGAGAGTCTTGTTCGAACGCGCCCAAACTGCCCTTGAAGGCAAAAAGTATTATGAAGCACAAAATTTCTTCACCGCTTATCTGACTGAATTTGATCCTTTTTACATTAGGGAAATCCAGGGCAGACTGCCTGGCAGCAGTGAAATGAAAAATCCAGGGCAACGCCTCGTAGAAGCGAGACTGGGTGTCGTCAAGTCAGCCCTTCTAGTTGCCAATGCCTTGCCTGACACCAAAATACTGCCTGATATTGGATCTACTAGTTCTCAAGTCAATGACCTCATCGTTACAACACTAGACAATCTCATCCACCACTTGGAAGCAGATGACATCGTTGAGCAGAAGTTTTCTGAAAAAGAAGCTGCTCCCATGGAGAGGGCAAGGTATTACCGTCCTCTAGTGGCAGGTATTGGACTTGGTTTTTCCCCAACGAGCTCAGGTGCCTTTGGTCCAACGGCTGCACGTCGAGCAGTGGCATATGCCCATGATTTCATAGAAGCCTTTCCCAATAGATTAGAGACCCTCGAACTTCGCCGTCTCGTGCCACAAGCTTTGGGGTTTGCCGGATTTCACGATGAAGCACTGGAAGCCATTCAGCAACTTCTCGACGGAAACCATCTCGAGTTCAAGAAAAAAGAGGACAAAGAACGACTCAACAGACTGCAGGGACGAGCAAAGTTTTACCTGGGAGCAGCTCTTTATGGTGTAGGCGACTATGAAGAGGCACTCGAATGTTGGCAAGAATATTTGAGTTTGTATCCTGACGGTTCTGATTGGGGGATGGCCCAAGATGGCGTTTATAAAGCCCTTGGTGCCAATGGTCTCAAAGCTCTAGCAGAGAAAAAGTATGAAGAGTGCCGAACCATCTGGACCAAAGTAGCTGCCAAACGTGGTTTATCAGATGAAGCTGGCTGGTTGCACCTAGCCGTAGCTTACAGCTTCCTCGTCGAAGCCAAATTGGCCAAAAAAGAAGAGAAACTACAGAAAGCCACTCAACTCTTCAAAAAAGCTCTCGATGAACTAGGAACGGTTGCCCAGCGTTATCCAGGCGAAGTTGCTCAACAAGCACGCCTTCGTAGAGCAGAGATTTTCCGCTTTCAACTCAATGATTTGGAAGGAGCCGTTCGCGAATATCGTCGTGCAGATTATTGGGAAGCCAATAATGCTCTCGAGACATTGACAGCCGTAGAGCTAATGCTCGAATCTCCTCGTGTCTTCCGCACGAACGAAGAAGCTCATGTTCTTGTCAAATCTCGCAACGTACCCAAGTTGAAAGTCCGCCGCTATCCCATCAACATCGAAGACTTTTTTAAAAAATATCATACGAGCGAAAATGTCTCTCGTTTGGATTTGGATCTCGTAAGTCCTGACAAAACTTGGGAACAGGAAATTCCCAAATATGAAAAGTATCGAGATATAGATTATGAAATGCCCCTCGGTATTGATAAACCAGGTGCATACGCAGTCACAGTGGAAGGCAAAGACTTTGAAGCAACTGTATTGGTCTTACAGTCTGACATCGATGTCATTGTTGCTACAACCCATAAAGAGGGATTTGCCCTCGTCAAAAATGGCATAGACGATACACCTATCAAAGATGCGACAGTTACTATTTGGTCTGGTGAAGGTAGTGAGCAAACTCTGGAGATAAAAACTGGTGACGATGGAGTGGCAAAAGGTCAATTCCGTGACAGCCCGTCGATTACTCCCTATGTCTTTGCAAGATACAAAGGACATGTTGCTGTCGTAGGTGGCTCACTTCCATCAACGGCAACAGTGTCCCTACGCCCCAAGGGTTATATCTATGCCTCACGACCAGCTTTCTTGCCAGGTGAAAAAGTACCCGTCCGTGGTATCATCAGAACTTGCACGGATGACGGTTTTTACGGTGTCGAAGAAGGACAAGCTTACAAAGTTTCTTTGTTGGCTCCTGATGGTCGTCGTGTTGAAGAACAGGAATTGGAACTGAGTAAGTTTGGTACCTTTGCCACCTACTTCAAGTTACCCAACCACTGCTCTTTGGGCCAATACACCATTCAAGTAATCTCAGCAGCCAAAGGGAATAATCCAACCTATAGCGGAAATTTCCAAGTGCAGCATGTACAGCCAGCAAAACTCTATGTAGAGCTTACACCTGACAAGCTTGCCGCTCTTGCTGGAGACAATGTTGAAGTCAAAATTAAGGCTGCCTATTACACAGGAGCTCCTCTTAGCGATAGGTCCGTTCAGCTACGTCTGCCCGATGGACGAGAAGTGACAGTGACGACGGATAAAGAGGGTGAAGCAATATACAATCTCGACACCACTCCCTTCTTCCGTCATGAGACCCTTCAGCTCAGTGCATCATTACCAGGAGAAGATGTCTACTCAGCACTGCTAATTCCTCTCTTACCAGCTGCCCTCAAAATGGAAGTCAAGGTGCCACCTCTCAAATATGAAGTAGGACAACGTCTCGATGTAACAGTAACGCTGAAGTCACCAGATGATGAACCGATGAAAGACTTTGCAGTAGATGCTTCACTCTTTGTGGCTCGTGAAGCCAAGGGAATAGACATTCCAAACAATATTTGTGAACGGGCAGGTTTGGATCTTTCGAAATGGCAAAGTGCCGACGAAGCAAAAGTTGCTGAAGAAACACTAAAAACTGATGAGCGCGGACGTGCTGTCTTTTCAGTGACCTTGGAAGATGCCGGTTCAACTCGAATTGTCTTCACTGCAAGAGATGAAGCTGAACGTGAACTAACTGTTACGAAAACAATCGAAGTTGAAAAACCAGCCTCTCCTGATTTGGCCTTTGAAGTGGAAAAGGCGACTCTCCTCGTTGGTGACACTTGCAAAGTGCAGCTACGCTCCAAGGATGCAACAGGTCTTGGTTTACTGCTATACACGAGTGACTCCATCTTTGCTTACGAAGTCCATAAATTCAAAAAAGGAGTGACATCTACATCCTTTGAAGTCACTTCGGAGCATGCACCCAATGTAACGCTCATAGCCCTTGGCACGGGCAAGAAAAAACTGCATCGAGCTGACCAAATATTTGAAGTAAAACGAAAACTCACTCTTTCTCTCGAACTGCCTGACAGAGCGCTGCAACCAGGAGAAGAAGTGGAAGCCTTGGTCAAAGCCCTTGATGGTCAGGGCAAACCTGTGGAAACAGAGTTTTCTCTCAGTATGGTCGACAAGGGACTGTTGGCCAAATATCCAGACCTTAATCCCCACATCGTTTCCTTCTTTGAGGAAGGAACAAAGAGAGAAGTCAACGTCACGGCCTGTGCTAGCGTCACATTCTTCCGCCGTGGACACAAGCAGGAAATCTCCAAAGAGGTTCTACAAGAAGCAAAAAGAATGCGTGAAGAGGTGAAAGAGCTGAAGAAGTCCAAAAAACGAAAACGTGCTCTTCGGGCCATGGCTCCACCTCCGCCGCCTGCAGCGCCATGTTGTGAGCCAGCACCAGCACCAATGATGCAAGCAGCAGGTTTGATGGCAAAAATGGACCTCTGCGACGACATCGTTGGTGGAGACTTTTTTGGAGAAGAAGAGGAATGTTGTGCAGAGTTGGCATTTGGCGAATGTCCGCAAGAAATCTGTGACTTTGATGAAGATGATGAAGGACCAGCTGCTCCTGCTGAGCGAGAAGAGTTGACCATAGGTGCTTTCTGGTGTGGAACAGTAATCACAGACAAAGACGGCCTGGGTACTGTGACCATTGAGGTTCCAGAAAGAACGAGTTCATACCGCGTAATGGTTCGCGGTGTTACCGTAGACACTCTCGTTGGGCAAGCTGAAGACGAGACCGTTGTCAGACGAGACCTCTATGCTGACGTGAAGATTCCCAACTTCTTGCTCGAAGGAGACGAAGTCACACCAGTCCTTTATGTACACAATGCAGGTTCTTACAAAGGTAAAGTTGAGCTTGATGTTCAGATGGGAACTGAACATGTGAGACGAGCAATGCCAGTCACAGTCGATGTTACAGGTCGGGGTGTTTTCCAAGCCATTGCTGGCAGTTTCCGAGTTCCACCTACGACTGAAGTAGAAGTGACCGTTCAAGCTCAGGCAAATGACAAAACAGTTGATAGACTTATCAAG
>CAZXTJ010000240.1:0-11134 GCA_964643655.1 uncultured bacterium | reverse complement strand
CAACAGAACAAGGCTTACCAAAACTGCTGAAACACCAGGCACTCTGCTGACGATGGCTCCAGAGCAAGCTCTTGGAGAGGAAATTGGCTCCTACACTGATATTTATCAGTTGGCAGCAACATTATATATCGCACTCACAGATGAGACGCCTTACCATCCTAAGGTTGTCTTGGCCTATGCCACGACAAATGAAAAATTGCCTGAACCAAAACCACTGCTGAAACTCCGTCCGGATTTACCCAAATCATGGACCAAAGCTCTGGCACAATGTCTAAAGGCTGATCACAAAGAACGTGTGGCCGAAGGTGCTTTTATGGCTGAGCTCTTCAAGCAAAAAGAAGCGCCTACAGTGGTGAAAAGGCAGCGCAAGAACAGACACACAACTAACAATGCAGTGAAAGCCACTAAATCTGCCCAAAAATCATTCTCTTGGCTCTTACCCTGTATTGTCTTGGTTCTCCTATTGTTTTGTCTCCTGTTGGCTTCTAGTCTTTATCGCAAAACAGAGCAAGCTTCCAATCATTTGCAGGCTCTTAGTAATCTGCGCCAAGAGTTGTTACGAAAAGAAGAGATTAGTGATGATGAACTACGTCGTCTCGGTGAACTCATAAAATTCACTCAAAAAGAGGCCAAAGCTCCACACATTGCTTTGGCAATAGAGCACTTGAGCTCTTTTTTGCGTAGATCTGAAAGCAAGCGTAGACATACTTTCACCATTCGTCTAATCAGCGACTTCGGTCCCTTCGTTTTTCAGGAAAATCTTGTTTTACTAAAAAAAGCCAACTTGCTTGCCAAAGAAGTGAAGAGACATAAGCAGTTCCTTCAATTGATAAATCAAAAAATCAGTGATGAAGCGAACATGAAACACAAGTGGATCTTGTCTTTATGGTTGGCGAAAGAACACCTCAAAGATTATAGGAACCGCCACGATGACGACACCTTTCTCAATCGCGAGTTATTAGGAGCCGCCTCAGTCTCGACGAAAGTTGACGAGTCACTGAGGAGAGCAAGAGCCATACTTCTCCCCTATGTACTCTATCCTTATAGTTCCCCCGACGAGCTTTCCGCATTCCATACCTTCTTGGAAATTCTCAACACGATGAGAAACAATGAAGCCAAGAGTGACTTATACAAGCTCTCGTCGAAATTGCTCAAACACTATGAAAAATCTGGTAACAAGGCTTTCAAGACCATGCACTTTGCTGCCAGTCTCGTTTATCTGAGACCACGTTTACTAAACGACCAATCAAAAAAAATAGCTCGTTCTCTAGTTCCATTTCTCGAAGCGCTCATTGATAAATCAAAAGCTGTAGAAGAGAAGGCCCTTTTTACAGTTTATAAAGCTGCTGCTCTGAAGAGTGGGGAACAGCTGACAAAGGCGCGAGCAACTCTCAATCCTGCTTTGATTAACCAGCTGAACAAAGAGGAACAGTGGCGTTTCTTCTGGATCTCAGGTTTGCTCTACGAAGATGTTTCCAAACAGAATAAAGCAAAAGACGAATTCACAAGAGGTCTGAAATACGCCCCAAACAAAGAGGTTCGCTTCTTTTTCAAACGTAGGCGCATTGAGCGAGGGATGGAAGATATCTTCTTTGGAGGAGCAAAGCTCTCACAAGATAACTAATGCTGCCCAATTCCCTGATTGTTAGTGGTATCATGGAGTGCATCCAATGAGTAATAGGAGGACTCCAAAGTGAGCGATAAAGGTCGAGCTGGTCTCTCTTGGCAAGCCTTTGGTGATTTTTTCGAGACCCTTCGCAAGGCTGAACATCCACAGCTACTTGTAACTGGTCTATTAACAGGTCTAGTGGCTTTACTCAAAGCTGAGCGAGGATTTGTTCTGCTCAGAGATGTACACAGCGATGAACTAGTTACTGTTGCAGCCCATGAGTTGCAGGACGCAGAAGAGTTCGTTGCCCTCAGTACGACTGTCTATGAAAGGGCTCTGCAAGAAGGCAGGCTGCTTTACATTCCCAACAGTCATGCTGATGACACTCTATCCTCTGCTCCGAGTATTGTTGGTTCCCTTACTCCACTGACCATTTATTGTGCTCCCCTCGTTGCAGAAGGCAAAGCCTTTGGTGTGCTTTATCTCGACAGGAAAGCCAATCAAGTAGAACCTTCCGCTGCAGAATTGACCTTTCTCAACTCTATTGGTGGGTTAGTTGCTCAACTGCTTGCCGCCAGTGAGGCAAGAGAACAACTAGTTGCAGCACAGGCACGCAACAACGTATTTGACACCCTCTTGTGGGACAAAGACCAATTTGTCATCGGCGAAGGAGCAGCTGCAGAGGAAATGAAAAAACTTCTCAATAAAGCTGCTCCAGCAGATGTAACTGTGATGATTACTGGCGAGACGGGTACTGGTAAAGAAGTTGTCGCCCGCGCGCTTCACAGCATGTCTCCGCGACGTAATGAACCCTTTATCCCAGTTAACTGCGCAGCATTGCCTCACGAACTCATTGAGGCCGAGTTGTTTGGTGCTGAAAAAGGAGCATTTACAGGTTCCAACGAAAGACGTATTGGCCGCTTTGAAATGGCAGGTAAAGGTACCCTATTCTTGGATGAACTTGGTGACCTTCCACTCGATGTGCAACTCAAGTTGCTACGTGTACTGCAGGAACGAACTGTAACTCGCTTGGGTGGAAACGAAGCAATTCCCCTTCATTTTCGCTTAGTCTGTGCAACAAATGTGGATTTGGAACAGGCCGTCAGCGATGGTACATTCAGACAAGACCTCTATTATCGAGTCAATGTCTTTCCCATTCAGCTCAAAGCTTTGCGCGATAGAGCAGAAGATATTCTTCCTCTGGCAAAGCATTTCCTTGAACACTTCGGGAAAAAGTTTGGTCGCAAATTTGATGGATTTACGCTGGAGGCCAAACACGCTTTACGAGCCCACCATTGGCCTGGCAACATTCGTGAATTGAAAAACGCACTGGAACGAGCAGCCCTTTTAGCAGAAGGCGAAGTCGTAGACGAAAGTGCTTTTCCCATCGGCAAACCCGATGCTGAAGACGATTTGCCTGGGCGTAATTTTTGGGCACAACTACCAGCTGATTACGAAGCAGCAAGAGAAGTTTTCGAAAAGACATTTATGCAAAGAAGCATGCAGTTCCACCAGGGAAACATCTCGGCTATTGCCAAAGCGACAGGTATGCCACGGTCGACTATTTATCGACGGTTGAAAAAATTCGATCTCATTACAGAGTGAGTTTTTTGCGAGTTACTCTCGTAATCCATGGCTTGTGATGCCATTTGTGAACAAGACTTGCCAAGCTGAATGATCCTTTGAAGCTGGCAATGTTTCCACTTCGTTCTTTTGTGAAAACTTCGTAGAGTAAAACGGAGCCATCTTGTAATGCCTCTTCGGAAGCCCTGTTTGTAGTAAAACTCTTCAGAGAAAAGCAGACCTTCGTAAATACACCAAGAAGCGTTTCTACTTCTTCACCATTTACGCGTCGTGTGATTTTTCCAGTAGCCTCATCAAATCTATATTCAACTCTGTTGAGTTCCAGTTCCCAATTCTCTTTGATGGCGCCCCTTGAACAAACCCAAAAAGAAAGGCGAGTGCCTGTCACTTCGGCTTGGTGACGACCATCTGCATACATTTCAGCTATGTCCATTGCAATGCGTTCATCGAGTAATAAGAAAGCTTGCCCGGCCTGAAGTCTCTCGTCAGCTCTGCTGCTAGCCCGTAGTGAAACAGAGGTCAATGACCATAGCCCGGCAAAAACGAGTGAAACTATGACCATTGCGATGATGGCCTCTATAATGGTGAAACCACGTTTTTGTCTCACTTCATAGCCTTTCAATCATACTGCTGAGGGTTTGTAATTGCTGTTTAGAGAAGGACGAGCTGACAGAGAAACATCCCCTTTAGCGATGAGCTTTGTCAAAGTCCGTAACACTTTCCCTTTTTTATCTTTCACAACTACAGTCAAACGGCCCAGGCCGGTTTCATCCACCACACTCCAGCAAGAAGAGACTTCTAATTGCTCATGTTGAATGGGCCATAAATTAGAAGCAGCTTCATTGTGTTTACACTTAGACAACTTGACCAACTTGTCAAAACCGATAGGGGCGAGTTCATCCAAGACTTGTTCGGCCAGAGACAAAGCCTCGAGTTGTACATCATTCACTTTGGCCATTTTTCTTTGTCCACAGGAGAGGCCAGCAATTGGTGCAATCGCAATTGCCACGATAGCTAGGGCAACCAATACTTCCACAATGGAGAAACCTTGTTGTTTTTTCATCGTGTTACTTTCGTCACGAGGGGATAGGGTGACAAGTTAACTAGCTGGTGAGCACTGAATAGAGTATCGAGTTTCCCATTGGCCTCTTCGGGGCCAGAGACCAAACGAGAATCAAAAGTCAGAGGACCTTTCATTTCGTAGTCACCACTTGCTCGGGGATTTTTGACAATCATCGTACCCTTTACATTGCTGTTTACATTTTTGCTTAATGAACCATACGCAACAATCGAGCCATCGACATCTCCATGGATGGTCAAATTGCCAAAGGAGACGATGGTAATGGTATCTCTATTTTTGTCTCTCACAGTGGCTCTCTTAACGTGACAGTCTCCTTTGGTTACTATCACACATCGCCCTGAGAATTTCTGATCGACAGTTAGTGCAGCCAAGGAGTTAGAGAAAAAAACACCACTACAACCATCTTTACGACGCAAAAATTGCTGCAATTCCTCGTGCCTTTTGACAAAAACCGTTGATCGTGAATACCAATCCTTGGGCGTAATTGTCCCTAAAGACTTATTCACTTGCTCCATATCAGTTGAGGAAAGAGGTTTTGTCACAGCTTGTATTGGTTGAATGTCAGCTAGTAAAAAAGCTTCTGCCAATGCTGTCAGCTCTTCTGCTGATTGACACCATCTCTTTTGAGCAGCAGAAAGTTTCTGTTTTACTGCTTGTGGTGAGCCGCTCTTGTTCTTAAAATTTTTCATCATCTCTTCAAATGCGGCATTCAATACTTGGTTCGCTTCCAAATATTCATTGTTTGAAATTAGATATTCCTGCCAGAAACTGCTAGTTTTTCCTGCTATATCAAGGTTTTCCAATCTTAGGTGTTTTTCTTTGGAGACAAGTGAGAAGTCAAACTCAGGATAGAGATATACAGCTCTTTCAGGCTTATTGCCATCACCAACTTTGTGTAAAGTAACTGGTTTACTTAGCCTACTTTTGCATTCAACGCAGAGGTTGCGAATCTCTTCAAAAATGGAGATGAATTCTCCAGGTGCCTCTTCATCTCGAAGGCTTTTTATTGCTCTTTCATATTGTTCTATGAGCTGTATGTTCGTAGCTTCAGTCGAAGCAAGACATTCTGTGGCATTGGACAAGGCTCTGTTGATGGTGACTTTTCCACTGTTGGCAAATTTGCGTCCTTGAGCAATGAGAAGAGTGTATCTATCGAGGGGACGAGGAACAGAAGGAAGCGAAACAGTGAATTCATATGTTCGCTTCACACTTCGTACGACTCCTGTTGGTTCGTGTCTAACAGTGACCTTCAGTTCAACGAAACCACAACGATCATAATCATTGGACCAGGCATGTGATGTTGGGAGCTGCTTGGGTACATTGACCTTCAAACATTCATCAACGACAGAGAAATCCTCATTCTCGAGCAACTGTCTTTTCGCTACTCCCAATTCACTCAAAGGTATGGACGTTGAGAAGTCCTTAGGCTTTTCCCGAATAATTCGGTAATAAAGTCCACCTGACAAAGCGTTGGAATTGAAAGTTCTCGCAAGGTGGAAATGTCCCTTCGTTAGTAAGTCTCCAGCTAGACGCTGAGCCTCACGACCTATGACCACTTTTGATGTATTACGTAAAACAGCGTTGGAAAAGCTTCCTTGCACGAAGACTCCAGCGGCAAGGATAAACAGCAATGCGAGAACTATTGTGATGATTATCCCAAAACCTTTTTTTCGCATATCTCTATATCCTTGCCTCACTGTGAAAAATTATCTGCCCCTGAAATCATCCTGAGTTTCAGTAGCTTCATCAGTTTGTGCAGGTGTGGCTGCTGGTGGCGTACTGTCCTGTTGAGCCAACGGATTGCCAGCTCTTACACCAGCCAATTCCGTGTCCTTTTTTGTCTTTTCCCCCTTTTGGGGCTGTGTCTGTGTATCTTTTTGACCGGCCTGATCTGCCTTGGAGGGGGGAACTTTTGTATCGTCCTTTTGGGTTGTGTCTTTACTCTTAGAGTCAGAGATCACATCACCAATGATTTTAATGATATCGCCAATGATGGGGCTGAGTTTTTCAATGAGTTTCATGATGTCAATCTGACATCCTTGAATGGTCAGAGAGAGCATCATCAAACACATGACGATTGAAATTCGTTTCATTACCCTGCTTGCCATTTATTATCCTTTCTAGCACTGAACAACGACCTCGAAAAGCAAATAGCAAGGGTGTTGCCATGCAGAGGAAAAAGGAGAGGCAAGGCCAAACTAAGGACCTCCTGTTTCACTATGAACCATTAGTCAGAAATTAGTGGTTCAAAGTGATACACTCAAGCAGGGTTTGGGCTGCAACTGCTGCCCATCCTCTGAAACTAGTAGTTCCAAGGGCATCAGATAGCTTCTTCCCATTCGATCAAGGACAAGGGCGCGCTCATTGTCATCGACGAGATAGGCCCTCAGGCAGTGCCGTTCATCCACTGTCGGAGCTATATTGACTCCCGTTGGATGCCAACTGCCAAATCTTCCTGTTTTTCTATCAATTGCAAACACAGCATTTGTTGTTGCACCTGAAAGAAACCCTTTCGACAGAACGACAGATTTTACTAACCCAGGTGGCATTCTCAGTTCAGAGGCTTCATAGAGTCGAGGATTGTAGACTTGAAATCCTGCGTCCTTGCTCCAGGAGGCCAAATGTACTCCCACTGTAAGATTTCCAACGTTTAGGCTCTTTCGCTTTCCGCCAACGTCATAATAAAGGAAAAAGTGAGAGCCAGAGCTTTTGACCGATTGGCCACAGAGATAAGCATTTTTGTCTTGCCATTTCTTGCATTGATAAACGAGTTCGCTCTTGCCAAATGGCGCGTTGTACCAGCAGTAGAGACCTTTGGCAGCTGTTATCCAAAGGTTTTTACCATCAATGGATATATTGTTTCCATCGAACCAATCTCTGAAAAGTCGAGCCGCCAATTCTTTCTGAAGTGGTTTTTCGCTTTTAACGGGTACAGCGAACAGAAGAGAAGTTGCCATTTGATCAGCATCTCTATTCCCTTGGGACAAAGAGAAAAAATGGCCATTGTGAAAAAACGCTTTCAGGATGTAGTCGTGGCGCTTTCGCAGACTGCTGTCTTTGAAGGGAGTCTCTGTGCCCAACCAACGCACGTTTGCCTGCTCCGAATTTGCCATCCAAGATATGGCTTTCTTGCCAAGAGAGTGGCAAACAATATGAAGTGACTCTGGAGTGATTGCAGGATAAAGATAAAAGTCTTTGGAAAGGTATCCTACCGGTCCAGGAGAATGGGATTTTGTCGTGGAGTACCTAAATTCACCTGCCAGTAATTTCTCATCTGTTTTGCTATCTAGACTTTGTTGTCTCCAGGACTTGCTGCGTTTTTGTACATTCATGCACCAGACACGGGTTGGTCTATCATAAGAGCAGCAAGTGAATAACACTCGCTCATTATCGACTTTACAGAGGCCACCTGTGCGACGGCTCTTTTTCCCAAGAGTTACAAAAGACAATGGTGAGATATGAAAAGATCGTTTTAGAGCTAATGAGGTGGAGCCACTTGTAACATCTCTGTTCAGACTCAAAGCAACGATATCAGCTGCTCTATCAACATAAACAAAATTTTCATTCTGTTTTAGTGGTATATGTAGCGGCCAAGCAAACTTGTTTTTCCCCCGTCGCTGCCACATTTTTCTTGGATTTGGTAGAGGACGGACCTTTCCACTAAGGCTGCCAGATGCGATAGTCTCGTCCTTGAAGAGAAGTTGCCATGCAAATGTCGTTTTACGACTATTTGGCAAGTCTGAAAAGGCAATGCCAGAAAACTGCGGAGAGATCTTTGTGTCATAGGAAGTTTTGTTTTCATCCTGCAGAAGCAACTTCAAATTAGAGGTCAGATTTGTGCGGCAGTCAAAATAGAGACGCCCTTTATGGGCAAGGACCAATGGTTTTTGACTAAATGATATTTCCTTCGTAGAGAAACTCAGCTCAGACTTGATCTCATCATCAACAATCGCCACTGAATAGGCAGTGTTGGGAGACAATTTATTGAAGACTAGTTTGTGTTTGTTTCGCTTTTCACCTTCACTTGCCTTGAGCAAAGGTCTCTCTTTGCCTTTGATGAACAACTGATAGCTGAATTTACTTCCTTCAGTTGTTGTCCAATGAATGGTCGCTCTTTCTGCACTACTAACGACCTTATACTTGATGGGGAGAACTTTCGGTGCTCCCTTTCCAGAGAGAAGATAAATTGACAGAACGAATAGTGCCAAAACAGCAAGTGCAAAGATCCACTGTGGTTTATTTCTCTTTTGAGCACTACTATCAACTTCAACACTTTCGACAATCTGGGTATCCTTGTTTGGACATACATCAACAGAGATTGATATTCCAAGACTTCCGCTTTGAGCAGCTAACCAAGAGGCACAACGTTGAGATATCTCTGTTGCTGTTTTCCATCTACACTCTGGCAAAGGATCCAAACATTTGTTCACAAGCTCATCTAACTGAGCGTCTATTGCAGAGTTATATTTCGAAGGAGCTTCGCACTGGCCTCCTTTACTGTGAAACTCAACCATTGCAGCAATGTTGGTGGCACCATGGGGCATACGACCAGTGATAGTTTCGTAAAAAGCAACACCATACTGATAGATGTCTGTTTGGGGACTCACTTCACCATCGGTCAGTGACTCTGGAGCCATGTAAAGAGGAGTCCCAACAAACTCAGAAGTTTTGGTGAAAATAGTCTCAACACCCTTGTCGAGAAAACGAGTGAAACCAAAGTCCGTCAAGACTGCACGGTCATTATCTATGAGGATATTTGCAGGTTTGATGTCCCTATGGACAATTCCCAAACCTTGAAGATGGGCGAGAGCATCTGCAATATCCTTCATATACCTGACAGCAGTCTGAAGCTCTATGGAACCTTCTTCGAGCAACTGTTCTAAGGAAACACCTTCAATGAAACGCATGGTGAAATAAATGAAGTCCTTCTCTTCATCGAAATCGTAGAGCTCGATAACAGATGGGTGAGAAGACTTGACCAACATTCTTGCTTCACGACGAAATCTGCCAGCGAACTTAGGGAGCTTAGCCACTCTTGGGCGCATTACTTTGAGAGCAACTTGGCGATTGAGCTTGTTGTCGTAACAACTGTATACGAGCCCCATTCCCCCCTCGCCAATAACTTCCAAATCAGAGTAACGATCCAATACTCTTTGAGGAAACTTGATTTTGCCTAACAAGGACCCGTGTTCAGTGGCCATTGTCCCATCTTTCCAGAAGAGAACTTTGTCTGAGATTTCTATTTTAACAGACTGGCCAGTTCTGAACACGGGGCCTGGGGACTAGAAGTTAGTTTTAGAAGTCAGCATCCATGTTGAAGGCACGTTCGATTGCCCATGTCTCCTCTTCATAAAGAGCCTGACAGGCGTCCTCTTGGACTGCTCTAAATCGCTGCATTGCTTCCACCAAACTTGCAGCATTATCTTGCCTCATTCTTGGTCCAAAGTATTCCAACCGACTGGCCAGCAAGAGCGAGTGTTCGCTCAGCAAGTTGGCAGCTTCAGTAGCTTCATCATCTTCGTCATGCAATGCCAAGTAGTCCTGAAGATTTCGGTGCAAGTTAACAAGACTCACTGAGATTTTTGTCGCTTCTTCAGCATCCCCTTCTGCCATTAAGAATTCTAATCGCTCAACTATCCAGTCACACTTGATGCGGACGAGGTCGACAATAGCTCCTTTTTCTAGGTTTCTTTCTTCCTCAGATAGCTCACCTGCGCGCAGTTGAGCCATTTCTTCTGAATCGATTACAGATTCCCGCCAAGTTTCCAGGTCAATAGCATCGTCACCAAAGGGTACGGGAGGAATATATATAGAATCACCGATATGTAGGATGCCGTTTGCATCGATGTTGTTTGCGCGAGCCAGAGTCTCTACTAGTCCGTCATAACCCCAGAGGGGCATATCTACACCCATATTTTGTAGACGGATTGCTATCTCACCTAGCGTGTCCCCTCGCTGCACAACATAGTTTTCAATTTGCTGATGATTGTCGACATAATCGACCCCAGGGGCCTCTTCGTCAATCAGTGAGATTGGCTCATCGGCAAATGACAAGGACACATAAGAAAGAACCGTCAAGATAACTGCACCAATTACGAACATCCGCTTCATCGTAGCCTCCTTTAGGCCTGTTGTTTTTGTTGCCGACTTAAGAACAAGTCTCGTGCCAGGCCTTGGAATGGGGATTTCGTGGAATGAATGTTTCACCATGGCACATTTGGCTTCTCGAGAGAGGGATTCACTGTCGCATTTTGACGCATGCTGGGCATGGCTCTTCATGCAGTGGTACGATTGTGATGTAGGTCTACTGACTAGTTGGGGATAGTTATGGACAAGGAACCGTCGGCCACTGAACGTTTTGACCTGTCGACCTTAGAAGCTCTTGGCGATCCTATTCACATCGTTGATGAAAGTTTTTCCATCTTGCTCATCAACTCAGCTTTGCGAAATTGGCTCATCAGGCTCGGATTGCCTTCAGACATTGTTGGTAGAAACGTATTTGAGGCATTGCCCCTGTTCTCTTCAGCTGCCCGTGATGCGTTCCTTCGTTTAAAGGATTCTCGAAAACCTCTCGTTGTCTGCGAAAGCACCGACATTGGTGAGAATACTGTCCATACTGAGATCAGAGTGCTCCCCATTTTTGACGAAGATGGCACTGCTCGTTTTTTGACAGTCATCCGTGATGTGAGCGAAAGCTACAAGTCAGAGATGTCCAAGTTGCAACATATCCGTTTGCTCGAGAGTCTCATCGATGTGGACAGAATAATCCGCGAGGCTGACGACATCGATCAAATGCTGCAAGATGTCGTTCGACTCGTCCTTGACCTCTTTAACGTTGATAGAGCTTGGCTGCTCCATCC
>CAZXTJ010000239.1:0-11159 GCA_964643655.1 uncultured bacterium | reverse complement strand
ACCATATATGCCGTACAAGATAAAAGGTGCGAGCAATACAGGAATCAGTACCAATAAGTACCAAGGTGGAGTTGAGCCATCACCCGTGTCTTCCAGATAGTCAATGAGTGAAGGATCATCAGCTTCCACTGCCTCAACGATAGGAACTTTCTGGGAAACCGTTGGAGTGCGACGGCGAACATGGCGTCGGTAAATCTTTACACCCTTTTGGATGGCTTTGATATCAGCAAGCATCTCTGCAGCCGTTGCATAACGCTCGTCTGGGTCTTTCTCCATGGCGTTGAAGATAATGTTGTCCAGATTGACATCTACCTGAGGATTGAGCTGACTAGCAGGTTCAGGTTCCTTGGTTAAACAATTTCGTGCCACTTCCGCACGAGTAGAACCCTTGAAGGCATAATCGCCTGTGACCATTTCATAAAGAATGACTCCCATTTGAAAGACATCTGAACGACAATCAACCTTCCCTTGAGAGAGCATTTCAGGGGCAATATACCTTGGAGTTCCCAACACACGGCCTGTTCTCGTCAGTTGACTATCAAAGGCCTTTACCAAACCGAAGTCCATCAAAACGGCTCTGGTACCCTTTTCAGGAGTTTGCTCGACAAGAATATTACTTGGTTTCAAATCTCGGTGAATGAGGTTGTTCTCGTGAATATACTCGAGAGCTTCCAAGATCTGTCTCGTGATGAGCAGGGCCAATTCCACTGGTTGGGCACCATCTGCATCTATCATTTGGGCCACCGATTTACCATCGATGTGCTCCATTACGTAATAGAGCGTTTCTTTCATCTGCCCATAGTCATAAACCTCAATAACGTGTTCATGACTTAGTTTGGAACAGGTAACCATCTCACGAAGAAATCTCTTTTTGACCTCTTCGTTATGTGACAATTGTGCAGGCAGGATCTTGATGGCAACGTCACGTTTGTTCACGTTGTCATTGGCGCGGTAAACCTCGCCCATGCCACCGGCACCAATTTTTTGCAATATCTTGTACTTTTTTTTCACGTATTGATTGAATAACACCCTCAGCTCGCTGGTGCAAGGTGGGGACGAAGAGATGGTACACTGAAGCCATGGCTTCAACGCGTAATCAGGTCGTCAAACTGCAAAAGGCGACTCTGCGAACAATCAAAGACAGGATTTTCGAACACATCGGTGAACTACCGAATGATTTGAAGCGCTTTCAAGCCGATTACCACAAAGCCACAGCCACTTATTCAGCCATATCTACTCGTGATGAACTCACTAAAAGAATCTGTGATGCCAACATCGTCCTTTGTGGTGATTTTCATACACTCAATCAAGCTCAAAGAGTGCATCTGCGCCTATTGCGCGATCAACTGAAGAAAAATCGTCAAATTGTCCTTGGTGTTGAGGTCATCCCGGCTAGCGAGCAAGATAATTTGGACAGATTCATGGCTGGCACACTAACAGAAAAGGCTTTTCTCAAAGCCATTGATTACAAACGAATCTGGGGATTTCCTTGGGAACACTACCGCCCAATCTTTGAGTTTGCCCAAAAAAACCAAATACCAATGTTTGGCCTCAACACCAACACTGGCAAAGGTGGTGTTCACCCTACACTTTCTGAGCGAGACAATTTCGTGGCAAAAAAAATCGCCACCATTACAAAACTCCAGCCAAACTCGCTACTTTTTGTCACCTTTGGTGATATGCACCTAGCTCCACACCACATTCCAGCCAAATTGGACAAAGCTTTGGGCAAAGAAGAGCGAAAAACTCTCGTCGTTTATCAAAACAGTGAAGCTCTCTACTGGCAGTTGGCTGAACAAGGATTGGCTGACAAAGTCGACGTCGTACGAGTAGACGACCGTTCATATTGCATCATTGGCGCTCCACCTTGGGTAAAGCAGCAATCATATCTCGATTGGCTCGAAAACACAGACAGACAACTCATGAGTGGGGCGAGTTATCAGGATTCAGTGAAGGCAAACTACGAAGAAGAACTTTACAACATAGCTTGTGAAATCTCTGTCTTTTTAGGCTTGGAAAAATACGGTCTCGAGAGTTTTGATTTCCGTACAATTGATGATCTGCCCAAGATACAAAACTGGTATCCCAACCTTTCCCATCTCGTTACGAGGAACAACTGCCTCTATTTTCCTGATCGCAATCTAATCTTCCTCACCATTGTCGACATCAACCACGCAGCAGAGGGGGCAGCTGAGCTCATACACCACCTTCGTTCGGGTTTTGGTGATGACGATCCCACAACAAAAGATGCCTTCTACCGCCGTATCATGCGCCGAGCAATGGCCTATTTCGGCTCTATGTTGCTCAATCACAAACGTAAATGTTGGTATTTCCGCGATCACCACCTCTTTGTCCAAAAAACAAAAGGAAAACACCTCTCACGAGAAGACAAAGAAAAACGACTCGTCAGTCAAAAAGTTTTGGAACATCAAAGAGCAGAAGATGAATTCATTTGGGGGCTGAAACAGAGACTGCACCTGCCATCGGTCTATAAAACGGACATCGAAACAGGCTATGCCATTTCACGAGCTATCGGTTACATCCAAGGGGATAAGTTTTATCGTGGATTGTTCCAGCGCGTAGTCACAGGTAAAGACATGCGGCAACTCTTCCTCAACCCAATGGAAGAACCAGGCGAGGCCCAAGAAGTCTACATCCATTGGCGCATTGTCTTGAAGCAAGTGTTCAAGATGTTTACGAGCAAAGACCAAACCTTCTAATAATTTTGAACCATCTCTAGTCATCTCCGTCTATCGAGCCAGAAGGGCGGAAAGACCGTGAAATCTGAACACTTGTTAACTCTCTCATCTATAGCAATTTTAGGATGTTTTTATTTTTTTGTCGTAGCACCAAACTTCGTTCGCACAAACAGCGTACCTGCTCATCGCAGATGCTGGGCCATGCAAAAGAGAGTCGCAGGTGCAATCGAGATGTACAACCTCGACAATAGTGAAAACATCACAAAGCTGAACAAAGAGACTCTAGGTAAATTAAAGCAGAAAGGTTATCTGAAAGAACTCCCCAAAGACAGCTACAGAATTGATCACAAAGGAAAAATACTCTGCCTTCGTCACGGATATATTGGACAGAAACTTACAAGTCGCAGTGCAGTATTGGATGAGCTGGAAAGACGTGGCTGCAAAGACGAAGAGCTTCTATCAGCGGCAGCAGCAGAAGCTGCGACCATGCAGAGCAGTGCTCGCACGAAAAAGTGGCAAGAAATGTCTCTATACCGCGTCCGTTATGCCGTTGGGGCAGTAGTTTTCCTCTGTTTTGCCTTTTGTTACTGGGGTTTCCCCATCGTTGACTAATGTCACCGACTACGTTTGACGCCTCTTTGTGGACACCACCACGAAAGCAATGAACATTTGCTGCACCAAGGAGATTGTGGTGTACAGATATTCTGTCCCATTGTAACTAGCAATCCATTGATGGTTTGCCAATATTTCTTGGGCAAAATCTGTCGCAAAACATCTTCAGTTTCATCTGGTGTTTTTGTCTCCAGATAATCCCAGCGATTACATATTCGATGAACATGGGTATCTACACAAATGGCGTCTTTCTGAAAGCCAGCTGAGAGGACCAGATTGGCAGTTTTTCGTCCCACCCCTTTGAGGGCTAGAAGTTTGTCCATATCATCGGGAACTTTGCCGCCATGTATGTCCAGCAGGGTCTGGCAGACCTGCTTTACTGTCACAGCCTTGGTTTTATAGAAACCAACGGGATAGATCGTTTTGGCAATGAGATCCTCATCCAATTTGACCATGTCTTTTGGATTGTCTGCCAACTCAAAGAGTCTATCAGCCGCTAATGTTGTAACAGTGTCTTTTGTTCTCAAACTCAGCACTGTGGCTATGAGAACTCTAAAGGGACTGCGGTTGACCTTCACCATGGCATCGACCATGGGATCTTCAAAGGGCTCCACCATTTGATGGAGCTCTTTGAATAAACGGTTCAACTTCTTTGAGTTAACCCGCTTTTTAGCCATTTATTTACCAGGTATTTTCTGCAACTCACCTGTGAAGACGAAAGGATTGGGCACGCGGTTCTCTTTTTCACGGCGTGTGTACACAATCTCTTTTGCCATTAGTTTTGCTTTGACATCATCGAGCTCAACTTCGTCTGCAATAGCTTTGACGAGCAACACTGGTTTCATGTCTCGAAGTGCCGTAGAAATCTCCAGCAAACCATCGAGGGGTGCCAAATGCCAGCTGAGACGTTTGAATGCACCGCCATTCTTTGGCACATCCAAACCTTTGCCAGTTATTGCGTATGTAGCAACTTCATCATCGGGATCATCTAGTTTGGCAATCACTTGTCGCCTTTTGGGGAAGAAGGTTTTGACAAAGTCATCACGACTGAGTGTTGGGGCTGCTTGCCCCTTACCATCAACATTGAAGTGGAAGGTCAGGTTCTCTTTTCCAAACTTGAGAGGAGCTTCATCTTCCAGGAGTTTCTTCAATTCATCAGTGTTGATCTTTGAGCCATCGTAATAAATTGTCGATTTAATGGGCTCGCCAAAGACAGTTGTAAAAGCGAAGACATGTGGTGACTTTAGAAGCTTCTTCTTCACGGCCACAATGTCCCAATCATCAACGACACCAAAGATTCCAGCTTTCCAGACGGTAATCTCAGGTACTGTGGTTTTATCGATAGTGGTTACAGCCGTGAGCAAGACTTTGCCTGCCTTGAAGATCATTCCCTGAACGTCTTTTTCTTTCAGTTTTCGGGGATCGTAATAGACCATGAATTCTTTTGTCGCAGCATAAGTCTCTAGACCATAAATGCCGTCAAAGAATTCGATTGTTTTACCTTTACGTTTGCCCAAGCGGTAAGCAAAGGACATTGAACTGCCCCAACAATGGATGGAACGAACACCCTTTTGCCCATAAACAGCTACTGTTTTGCCATCGACCTTTAGACCGTCAGGCACAAACCGTATGGTGGCAAAATCAGCAGTGGCACCATATTGGGATGTAGCAGCATAAGCCATTAGAGAGAATATGATGACCAATGCTGGTGCCAGCCATTTGCCACCAAAGGGACTGTAGGACAGTGCACCGTTTACGGGACATCGGTTCACACAGGCACCACAAAGGTGACAATCGGCGTGAGTCACCTTATCAAAGCTTGAGACTTCAATTCCGTGAGGACAGGCTTTGTCGCAGGCTTTACAGTTGGTACAGCTTTCGCCTTTTTTCACTTTGACGATGGGCAAGAAACGCTGACCATACAACTCACCTGCATAGCCAAAGATACAGAGAAGGAAAAAGAAGGTCTCAAAAGAGATTTCTTTTCCTGCTGCTTTACAGCCACCGATGTATAAAGCGCCAATGACAGCACCAAAGATTGTTGAGAGAGTGTTCTGGGCTGCGGCAAAGAAGCAGGCATACTTACACCAGAAGAGCTTTCCAGCAATACCACCCAAAATCAAAACGATGATTGTCGTGATGCCAGCCCAAGGGACCGTTTCGTGAGCAAAACGGCCAGCCATGGCGAAATAGGGATCAAAAGTCTTACAAAATAGCTCGGAGCTACGGAAAGTCTCTTTCAAGACAAAAAAGAGCAAGATGAACTTCACAGCTCGCAGGGGGATATCTGCCCACTTTGGTAAAACCTTGTTCAGACCTAGTTTTTTTCCAGGAACAGCAAGCCCTTCACCAATGGTACCGAGAGGACAGAGAAAAGAGCAGAAGAGGCGACCGGCGATGATGACAGATGCAACTACGGCAAAAAACATAAAGATGTTGATTGCACTCATTTGACAAGACATACGTCCATTGACCAATTGGCCAGTCAATGAAGCCATTCCTCCAGCAGGACAAAACTTCTCTACATCGCCACCAAAAAAGATGGCGTAAAAAATTACGAGGACTAGACCTATTTGAAAGACTCGGCGCACGGGGGCTCCCTTCTGTTTCAGCTCAAAACGGAACCGGCTATGGTATCAGGTCAGGAGCGGAAAAGAAAGCCCTGTAAATACAAGAAATCCCGGGAAAAACCCGGGAGTTCTAGTCGAATTTATTAACTTTTAGCCCATAGCCAAGACACGATAATGATGAAGAGTGAAAAGTGCTGCCTCCACCACGAAAACCATACCGATAATACTGAAGTCCATAACTTCTCCTCCTCTTCCCGTGCGCCTGACGGGTGATGTTACATTGCTGTTCTAAAATATCTATCGGCAATGTGTGAGGAGAACCGAACCCCCTAATTCGCTTGCCTCAAAAGGTCGATGAAAAGTATAATCGGCTCGTATATTGGCGGGTTGCGCTATTGAAAAGAGGAGGGTCGCCCCGTGGCTTCCGTATTAAAAAGCATACCCATTTTTAAAAACCTGACAGAGAAGGACTTTCAACGTATTGAAGACCTCATCCATGAGGTCGAGTTTCCTGCGGAACATGTCCTCTTTCGCCAGGGAGATCCTTCTGATGCTTTCTACATCATCAAAACAGGAAAAGTTCGAATTGTCAGGCATGAAGGTGGCAAAGCCAACGAAGTCGCCCAATTGAGCGATGGCGAATTTTTTGGCGAAATCGGTGTCATTCAGGACTCGGAACGTACAGCAGACGTTGTTCTGAGCCAGGATTCCACTCTATTGGCAATCGAAAAGAACGAATTTCAGCGATTTATGGCTGTCAATCCAGCCATTTCGATGAAAATCATGTCCGTCATGGCTGGCCGTTATCGAGCCAACACTGAAGGTATAGAGAAAAAGGCCGACGGCGAAATCATCGGTATCTTCTCAGCCACCGGTGGTGTAGGTAATAGCTTTGTTGCCGCCAATTTGGGTGTAGCCCTCAACGAAGTCTCGCAGAAATCTGTCGTCATCGTTGATTTGGATCTGATGTTTGGCGATCAGTCTGGCATCTTCGATGTCCACAACACTCGTTCCATGGCAGAACTGCACGGTGAAGCTGAAATAGACTATTCAATGGTCGCAGAGCTCATCACCAAAACCACTTCAGGAGTAGACCTCGTTCAGTCACCTCCTCGACCGGAAGAGGCAGAACTCATCACTCCTGATTTGGTGAAAGTAGTCATTGAATTGCTGGAAACGCAGTATGACTACATAATTCTAGATACTGCCAACTCCATTCAGGATTTGGCCATCACTCTGCTCGAGGGTATAGACAGAGGATTTTATGTCCTCACACCAGAGTTTCTCTCTGTGAAAAATGCCCATCGTTGGCTCAAAATCGTCGAGTTAATCAACATTTCGACTCACGGCATAGAGTTGGTACTCAATAAAAACTACTCACAAGATCCCAACTTGCCCAAAGAGATCGAAAAGCAGTTGAAGAAAGACTTCTTTGCAGAGTTGCCCTTTGATTATGACTCGGCGAGAAACTCTCTCAACAAAGCCAAACCACTCATAAAACTCTACCCTGACAGCGAAATGGCAGTAGCCGTTAGGGACATGGCCTCCAAACTGGCTGGTATTGAAGTCCAGAAAGTAGAAAAGAAGTCCCTCTGGGGTTCCATCTTCGGAAGCTAGACTGTCACAACCACCTCATCAAGGAGGTGAGTTGTCGACGGTTATCGTCTGTTGATTACTCCAAGGTCCAGGACCATAAGCGTCACTTGCCCGCAACTCAACAGTGAAGTCCTGTGATGGCTGACCAACGAGATGGGCATTTGTATCCCAGAACAAAGTATGTGCTACAGGTGAACCGATTGTGGCCAACCCTTGATGGACGCCTACAAATTCTCCTTCAGTCCATGTGAGATAAATAGTCGTGCCCATGAAACGCATTTCCATGTTTACTGCATCATCATCTGCATCAGTCAATTCAACATTGAGGGTGATATTACCTGATGAGCCAGCATATCCAGTGAAGTTCACAGTCGGTCTACTATTGTTATCCACAGCAAACTGATTTGATGTAGCCCCAGTTCCCATCTCGAAATCATGAGGCACAATCCGTATTGTATAACTGGCCACCTGCCCAGGTTCGTCTGTAGCGGATTCCCAATTGAGAGTCGTTGGATTGCCTGGAGGTACATTAAGAGCACTTGGACTGATGGTACAAGAAGTCCATGTCGTTCCCACAGAACCACCTTGATACTGAATGTCCAAGTCACTGGCATCCCCATCAAAGTCAGTCAAATCGAAAGTCAGCAAGATTGAACCAGTACCATCAGCAGCCGTAATAGCAGTGATGATGGGAGGCGTGTTGTTATCGATAGAGAAGAGAGCCGAAGTGCCAACAGTCCCTGCAGTACCGTCGTTGGGTGTAATCCTTATCTGCATGTCTGAGGCATATTCACCAGGAATATCAGCTATGGAATCCCAAGTGACATTGTGATTACCGTTACCCAAGCTCGTGGTCGTACCAATGATGGTCGCCACAGACCAAACAGCAGTTCCACCGCCAAAGTACTCGATGAGCACATCACAAGGATCGTTATCAGGATCGTTGAGTGTGAAGCCTATGGCCATGTTTCCGCCAGTACCCGTGACAGTAACATTGGTTACTTCTGGTGCCAATTCGTTGTTCAGAGCGAAAGGACCGTAGATGTCATAGTTGCCAGGATGGCCATCACTGCCACGTATACGAATGTTGTAGTTGGCAATTTCTCCTGTTTCGTCTGTTGCTGAGTGCCATACAAAGGTACCAGGTGTAACAGGAGGCGAGAGGCCTGAAATTGTTCCTGACACTGTGGCATTGGTCCAAGAAGAAGCACCATCTTGCTGATATTGAATGGAATGGAGGAAAGAGGTGTCTCCTTCTGTATCCGTTAAGTTGTAGCTAATGGTCACGTCGCTACTAGTGCCAGTTACACCATTCACACTAACGACGGGAGGATCGTTGTTAGAAACATAAAATTGTATGGACTCACCAGGAGTACCTGTCATGGAGTCGCGAGGTGTAACCCTAATCTGATAATCAGAACTCCACTCTGCGGCTTCATCGACACCAGATCGCCAAACAATCTGGTAATCGCCAGGTGTTGCCAATCCCCAAGTCGGATTGGTTGAAGTCGTTGCCGTCGTCCAAGTGGTTCCAACGGAGCCACCACGATATTCTACGAAGATGGAGCAGAGGTCATTGTCCACGTCCTGCAAACGGTAGTCGATGACAATGTCCCCTGTGGTGTTTGTCACATCAAGGATAGTAGCCATTGGTGGATAGTCATTGTCGACGGCAAACAAATTGGATGTTCCAGTTGTGCCAATGGTTACACCATCACTAGGTGTAATCCTTACCTGGAAGTCGGCGTAATCTTGACCAGGAACGTCTGCACTGGCTGCCCAAGTGATAGTGTGTCCTGTTCCTACAGGCACGTTGTTCACTTGCCCCGTAACTGTAGCCGCATACCATATTCCCGTAGCGACGCGCTGATATTCCACTGACAAATCACAGTTGTCATTTTCCGGATCTGACAAATCAAAGGTAATTGGAACGTCTCCCACATTGGTTGCAGGTGCAACGACATTGGCAACCATAGGCGATTGATTGTTGTTGATAGCCCAGGGACCGCCCGTTCCAGCTGTACCATCAATTCCGTCATTGGGCGTTATCCTGACGTAATAGTTGCTGGCTGCCTGCCCCAATTCATCAGCAGCGGAATTCCAGGTTATGACCATGCCAACTCCAGTGGCCAAACCACTCGTCGCCCCTGATACGGTTGCTGTCGTCCATGTCGAACCGACAGAGCCACCCATGTATTCCACACGGATAGTAAAGCCACTGTCATTTTCTGCATCTGTCAAATCGTATGTAATGATAATGTCTGCAGATGTAGAGGTCGTAGCCACATTAGAGACGACAGGTGCCAAGTTGTTGTCCACCATAAAGATGGTCGAATAGCCCGTTGTGCCCACATCAGCATCCATTGGAGTGATACGAATGGCGTAGGTAGTCTGCTGATTGGGTTCGTCTGAGAATGACTGCCAAGTCAGAGTCGTTCCTGTTCCAGGAGTGACGGCAGTCAAAGTGCCTGTCACTGTAGCAGTCGTCCAAACTGAACCCACTGTGCCACCTTGGTATTCAACGAGCAAATCAACGAGATCGCCATCTGCATCTGCCACATCGAAGGTAAAGAAGATGTCTCCAGAAGAACCAGAAGGGACTACGTTGGAAACCACGGGTGGAGTGTTGTTGTCGATGGTGAAGGTCGTCGTCGTGTAACCTGAGACTCCCCATTGAATGTCATAGGGTCTTACACGAATCTCATAATCAGTGGCCTGAGTTCCACCTTCGTCTTGATGGGAATACCATTGGAGGGTTCGTCCCAAACTCGGAGATTGATCCCAGCGCAGACCAGCAATAGTGGCTTGCGTCCACGTTGCACCAGCTGTTCCACCTCGGTAGTAGACATAAAGATCACAGAGATCACCTTCTACATCGAGCAAATCGTAGGTGATATCGATGATAGAGCTACTACCACTCACAACTACATTGGTGACGATAGGCATGCTGTTGTTGCTAATGCGGAAAGGTCCACCAATGCCATCATTACCCATATCAGGATCGTATGGAATAATCCTAATGTAATAATCATCTATTCGCAGAGGTTCATCAATAGCTGAATTCCAAGTAATTGTATGACCTGTGCCAACTGCCAATCCAGTGGTTTGGCCAGTCACTGTTGCAGCAGACCAGGGACCGCTATTAGAGGAACCGTACTGAACGACTATATCCATCAAGTCGCCTTCAGTGTCAGCCAAATCATAAGTGATGAGAATGTCCACAGAGGTGGAAGTAGTATTCACATTCGAGGCAACAGAGATGTCATTGTTGTCCAAGGAAAATACGTTGGAAACACCAGTCGTACCGACCATACCGTCATTGGGTGTAATACGAACTTGGTAGTTCACACCCTCCACACCATCTTCATCTATTGAAGCTCGCCAAAGCAGTGCGTGGCCCGAACTTGGATATAAACCAGTTGTAGTTCCTGTCACAGTGGCAGATACCCACGTGGACTGAGAACCACCTATGTATTCCATGGACACGTCTGACTGATCCCAATCTACATCAGTCAAATCAAAGACGACGAGAGCATCACCATAATAATCAACAGCTGTAACATTGAGCACGACAGGTGCATGGTTGGCTCTTTCAGCAGCTGCTACATTTGCCGTCAGAAGCGCATCATTTGACCTTTGCACGGACATTGTCGGATCTACCCTTGGAGCGGCATAGTTATAG
>CAZXTJ010000238.1:0-11161 GCA_964643655.1 uncultured bacterium | reverse complement strand
ACCATCGTTCCATCTTTGGTTAGAAGCTCTATCTCGGCTCTGAGACTTCCTCTCGCCGTCATGACTTTGAACCGTTGTTGCCACTCTTTCGCAGGAATTGGATCAAGATCCAAAATGCTTCGTTTCACCAACTCTTCGAAATCATATCCGATGAGATCCAAACAAGCTTTGTTTGCATACCTAAAGTGGCCACCATCGTCAACGACTAGGACGGCATCCAAGCTCTTATCGAAGACAATAGCCAAATCAGCCAAAGTGATTTCACCCTTGTTGGCTCCCATTGGCTCAGTCACGGTCTCCCCCTGTTGATTCCCCCGCAGATGTAACATTTACCTTAACATGGGTCACAGAGAATGGTCGTATTAAAATTGTCTACAATTACACATTCAGATTTTGCTACGTGCCATATTGGCACGTCAGTTGAGACCCGATGGCACAGGTTAAAGGCCAGCAAAACTTGGAAACCCGATAAACAGTGCGATGATAACATTGGCACGAAGTGTGATTATGTATTTTCGCTTTGGGGTAATAACGAAAGGGGAGAGCTTCGTGAAAAAAACTAGACTGTTCGTTCTGTTAACAATGCTGGTGACGTTTTTTGCAGCTAATGTATGGGCTCAAGAGGGTGAATCAGGTGACGATAGTGTTGAACTCATTGAAGAAACAGCCCAATATACAAATGATGGTCGGTTCAGGTCGGCTACATTTGGTGAACGACCAGACACGATAACAGACGTTAGCGGTGCTCTTCGAGATTCCATGTATGGCGCTGAAGTAGAACCCAATCCTGCAGGTTCTGGTAATCAAGCCACTGAAATCAAAATCTACTTCAAGTTTGATGGGGCCCTTGCAGGTCGCGCAGGTTATCAACTCTATGCCTGGGTCGTTGCTGAGGATATCTTGGGGAAAAGCCATGATTTCAGTGTCAATTGGAATGACAAAATGTCACAACTCATTGCTGCAGACAGTGACGTCGATAGGAAGTTGTTTCCAATCACTGTTCTCGATGGTGAAGAGACATATGAGTTTGAAGATTCCGTAGATGGCAAAACTGCTTTTGTTACTTGGTGTGCAAACAATCTCGTCTCGGCAATGACGGCTGACGAGCAACTGAAGCAGTGGGCTGATGAACATGATATGTCCATCTTGACTCACTACAAAACTGGTTTCCGCCTCGTTCGTGAAGGAGACATTTTCATCAAACGTGGTGATGACGAACCTGGTGAAGAAGAGAACAAAACTGACTATAGTCTCTCTCCACGCCGCTTGTATTTCTCTCCAAGTGGTGCAACCTACTCCACAATCAGAACGAGTGACTATATAACCCGTCGTGGTGGAGCTCGAATGACCAATCCCAATTACAATTTTGGCACACTCACAAAACGCAATGATGAAGGTGAACTGGAAACCTACATCGTATCGGGACTGCGCAGACCATCTCTCTACACAGGAGAGCTGACCTTCACACTTCTCGTTGTAACACGACTTCTACAATTCAAGACTCTTTATCACGAGATAACAGGGCGAGAAGCAATTCAAGCACTCATCGCCTTGCGAGTGATCAAGATTTCTGGTGGTCAATATGTTCCTGACACCTGTTTCCACGCTTCAGCCAAATCAGGTAGTGGTTCCAACTGGTCGAGTTATGGCGGCTGGGATATGTTCAGCGAGGCAGATCTTGCTCGACTCAATGAGATTTATCCTGTTGAAGAATAGTTTGGTAGCTAATCCATAGATGGAAGAGGCCGCTTCGGCGGTCTCTTCTTTTTAACTGTGACTTTTATCGAGTACTTCTCTTACTTTTTCAGCAAAAGTAGTAATGGCAAAGGGTTTTTGAATGAACTCTACATCGTCATCGAGAACGCCATGGTGAACGATGAGATTGTCTGTGTAACCAGACATATATAAGACACGAAGATTGGGCTCATCTTCGCAAAGTGACTCGTAGAGCTCTTTCCCATTCATTCCAGGCATTACTACATCTGTAATCAGTAGGTCTATTGCCCCCTGATGGCTTTTGAAAAGAGATAGTGCTTCTGCACCATTTGAGGCTATCAAAACATCGTAACCAAATCTTTTGAGCGCAACATTGGAAAGCTCACGTACTGCCTGGTTGTCTTCAGCAACGAGAACGGTCTCAGTTCCTTCAAGAGAAGAGCTATTCTTCTCTGAGCTCTTTTCCTCTTTGGCCCCTTCTACTCGTGGGAAATAAACCTTGAAGGTGCTGCCTTGGCCTAACTCGCTATAAGCCCAAATATTACCTTGATGTTGTTTGACAATTCCGTAGACCGTTGCCAATCCCAAGCCTGTTCCCAACTCACCTTTGGTGGAGAAGAAGGGTTCAAAGATTTTGAGTATGGTTTCTTCATCCATACCTTTTCCCGTATCGCTAACAGAGAGCATTACGTATTCGCCAGGAATGACACCATCGTGACTTCTGGCATACTCTTTATCTAGCTTTGCCATTTCAGTAGAGATGACCAACTTTCCTCCATTAGGCATAGCGTCTGCAGCATTAATGGACAAATTCATAATGACCTGTTCAACTTGCCCAATGTCTGCATGAATGGCAGCGAGATTTTCTCCTTTGTTAATGACAATTTCAATGTCTTCACGAATTGTTCTTCGAAGCAATTTTGTAAAAGCTCGAAGAGTGTCATTTAGATCTATGGTTTTGTATTCGAGGGCTTGTTTTCGACTAAAGGCAAGAAGCTGACGCACTATGTCTCGAGCACCAAAGCTCGCCTTTTTGATTTGCTCGAGATTCTCTCTATAAGGGCTTTTCTCGCCAACTTCCTCGAGAAGCAATTCGCTGAAACCCAAAATTGGCGAAAGCAGATTGTTCAAATCATGTGCAACTCCACCTGCCAACTGGCCAACTGCTTCTAACTTTTGCGATTGAATGAGCTGTAGCTCGAGCTTCTCTTTCTCTTCTCTCGCTTCTTCACTCTTCGTAAGATCCAAAAAGGAAGGAATGACTAACTTGATAACTCCATCTTCGTCACGAAGACAACTAGCATTGATATGGACAAAGAGCCTTTTCCCATCTTTGCTCAACATGCGGCAATCGAGCTCTAAATTATCACGCTCTCCAGAGAGAATTGTCCCATATTCATTCATAACAGGCTCGAAATCGTCAAGGTGAAAGAGCTTATCCCAAGGAATATCTCGCAACTCATCTTCTGAATAACCGAGCATTTGACAAATCTTTGGATTTGCCCTGAGTAACTCGCGCTCAGGCTTGATGATGGCAATGCCAATATTGCCAAATTCGAATTGAGAGCGGAAGAGTGCTTCACTATCCCTCAGCTGCTGAATGAGGTTTCTGACCTCAGCTCTTTCCTTCAACAAACTTTCGACCATTTTATTGAAAGAAACTTTCAAAAGGCCAAACTCATTGCTTTCAATTCCACCGATGGGAGCAAGATGACCTCCTGCTGCTTCGTCAGTCGCTCTGATTAAGCTATCGAGCGGTCTGTTGATAAAAATCGCGTACACAGTCAGAAGGGCTGCCAACATTGCGCAGAAAACAATGGTTGCACATAGATAAGTGATTGAATATGCCAAGTCCACAGGCTTTTTGTAATCATCTTCGTAGACGAAACTGACAATGTGCCAATCCCAAAAAGGAAAATAATTAACATTTGCTCGGACAGATCTTCCACCAAGAGCAAAATAGAGGCTTTCAGGCCCATCCTTCAACTTGGGAATTTTGATACCATCTTTTTTCACGTTGACTGTACAAAGCTCAATATCCTTGCTGCCATGAACGACCATTAGATGGATATATGGGAACTGTTTTGCAATAGCCCTGATTTTGTCTATTGCTTCCCTTTTCAACACAGTGTTCATCTCGGTGTTGGCTTCCAGACGTAAGTCGAGCAAGTAGTTGAAGCTGTCGTCACAAACCCTAAAACCCATAACTGAAGCCAAGGAGAGGTTTGCATCAAATTGCTGAATCAAAAACTTCTCTAGAGGTGCAGAGAGATGGGAGACTATGAGTGTGGATGTGAGCAAACCTATGAGCACAACAGGCAAGAGAATTTTTACTAGAGTGCGCTTATGAAAAGGAAGTTTGCTTCTGTCCAAAGTTATCTTCTCTTACCAATCTCAGGTTTGGCCGTAAACATCTTCCTTGGCCAAACAATTTCCTTTTTTCCTTTTTGCCATTGAATGATGAAAGAATTGTGGCCGATTTGTTGCCCTGATGCATCTACTTTGAAACGCCCCAAAACTGTAACTGTATCCAAGGCAGCGACAAACCCCCTCAAGGCTTTATTGTCGAAGCCTCTTGTATGATTGATTGCTTTTTCATAAATTGAACAAGCAGCATAGGCAGAAGTGGCGTGGAAAGATGGCAAGTGGCCAGTAAAGCGAGTGAAATCTTGAATGAACTTGCGAGTACCAGGGAAATGTATCCGTTCCGTAGGTTCCCATTGAGAAGGTCCAAGAATCAGATTTCCAAATGGTCCAACCTTGTCCAGAAAACTTGGATGGGCAGGCACAATTGGCATGGCAAGAACAGTTGGACGGAAGTTGGATTTCTTTAACAGAGAGATCAAATGATAAGAGGCTGGAGGATAGGAGGAGTTTATCAAAGCATCTGGTTTTACAATTTCTAACTCTTTTACTATGCCAGCAAGTTCCTTCTCACCATTGGAGTAAGGTCTACCAAAAACTATGTCTATTTTGAAAACTGTAGCCCATTTTTTAATGCCGAGATAGACATCAATATTAAACACAGATGTCTTATCATATATGACCGCAAGCCTCTTCAGCCTTTTGCGAGCCATCATGTCGAGGAGACCAATGAACTGCCTTTTAGCAGGAGCATAAAGCTGAAACAGATATTTCGGTTTCTTTTCCCAGGGAGCATCAGCAGCGGCGGCAATAGCTAACATGAGCTTTTGATGTCGCTCACAGACCTTTGCTGCAACATTAGTTAGGGGAGTGGAGTATGGCGAGAAGACCAAGTCGACTTTGTCTTCTTCTATCAACTTCTCATACAGAGTTTCCGTCAGGGCTGTCTCACTCTTGTCATTGTAAAGAATGAGCCTGACCTTTTTGCCAAGGAGCCCGCCCTTTTCATTGATCTCTTCTTTCCAGAGCTCAAAAGCCTTGCGAATCATCTCAGAGGGTTCCTTGTATTTACCATCCTTTGAGATAGTAGCGCCAATCAGAAGCTCATCAGTATTTGCCCAAAGGGAGTGACAAAAGAGACAAAGAGCAAACAAAATGGCCACAATCCGCATATTCACACTCCTAAAGTCCACAGAGTTGATAGCTTACTATGATTTTCAACTTGGGTGCCAATGCCTAACACTGTATCAATCAACTATTGCATATTGACAAGAAGAGCGTTACAAACTGACCTATCCTGCAACGAATTGTTGGGAAAGGAATAACTATGCAATTGGACAAACTGGCTCTCATCTCAATCATCTTGTTATGTGCAAATGGTGTAGAGGCGAAAAGCCTCAAAAAAACAAACAAAGGTGTCTCTAGTAGTTTGCTTCTGAGGTGCGCAAAAACTCGACGTCTTCCCAACCAAATCAAATTGTCCCAAAAACAACTCATCAAAGTTGCAGGAGCTTTGCGTAGCGGAGATATGATAAAGGCCAAGGCGAGTTATGGTGCTTGGTACAAACGCTCAGGACGAAGGCTCAATAGAGCAATTGTGAGTGCTGCCAAACGTTGGATTTTGCGCCAGACATTTCTCGTTCCACAGAAGAAGCTCATGAGGAAAGTGGATGGTGTTGAAGCGCTGAGGCAAAAACGGAAACAACTCAACAAACAAATGGTCCTCCTTCAGAGGGAAAAGAGGCAATCAATTGGTTTGAGAAACCGAAATGCATCGCCAGGACTACGCAATAGAGCTCTCGAGCAAGAGATGTCCAATCTCGATGACAGGCTAGACAAATTGAGTGAGCAAATCAAAAGAGAGCAGCTCAGTTTGACGCAAGCTCTGCAAGGTGAGTCGCGACTGTTTCAAATTCTATCGAATGCACAAAAAATGATGAATGATGTTGAGATGGCATCAGTAAGAAATATCAAATAAGGACTCTCTATGAAACACCGTTATCATGCATTATGCGCCTTCATTGTTACATTAGTTCTAGCCAATACTTGCTTGGCAAACAAATTAGTAGGGATAATCGCCAAACGAGCTGAACCTTTCATTGTTGAAGTGAGAGGCAAACTGGGGCCTAAAGAGGTCAAGGCTAGTGGCATAGTCATATCGCCTTTTGGTCATATATTGACCACGGACTTCGCAGTTCTTGGAGCCAAAACGCTCAATGTAAGGACCCACAATAGTAAAGAATTCAAGACGGCACACAGAATCTTACGTGATGGAGATTCTAACTTGGCCCTCATATACGTGGCTGGTGCCAAAGGTCTTCCATTCATTCATCTGAAAGGTTTATCGCCTTGCACAACAGGTAGTACCTACCTAGCTCTTTCTTACCGACACTTAGATACAAAAAAGATGTCTGCTTCCATTGGAAAACTTGGCAGCAAAGTGAACTTGCAGAAGTGGGCTGGTATAAAAAAAGCAAAACAATATGAAAGAGAATACATCGAAATGTCAGCACAATTCGGAGGCGAATGTGCAGGAGGACCAGTTTTCGACGAAAAGGGTCGTATGTTGGGAATGGCCAACTACGTATTGAATGACAAGAAAAAAGCTCTGTTTTTTTTGATGTCCACGAGGAAACTAGGTATTTACCTTTCGGCCATGATCACACCTCAGGCGGAAAAAGTGCTAGCGATATACAGCAAATCAATAGCTGGTGCCTTAAAAAACTTGAAGCCTTATTTAAAAGATGTTGGCCATAATCTGCCTATAAAAGAAAAGGTAAATTTCAAGCGAGATGTGGCTAAAGAAGTGAAGAGACTCATTAGCGTTAGCAGGGAAATAGAAAACCAAAAAGCAGCCCAAAAAGCCACTGATGAAAGGCTTTTTCGCAAGCTTCCCAAAAAAGGCCGCGAGTTACACAAAAAATACCCTAGCTGGCCATATGAATATGTCAAAGCAATTTGTAACAACGATGTAAAAAAAGGCATGTCTCAACTCATGGTCCAAGAAATTCTTGGTTATCCCACAAAAACAGATCGCTCCTTTCGTGATGGATTGTGGCACACTACCTGGTTAATGGTCTCAAAAGACTACAAGACGAGAACCGTTCGTCGGATGCTTTTATTATTTATAGATGGTAAATACGTAGGAATGCGCTGAAAATCTCTGGGAACTCTTCTTCGAGCTCTTTGTCTCACTAAAAGTAGAGGCTGTCCTTGACTGAAAGAGTTCATTATGAAAAACACCATCAAGCTTTCGCCTGCAGATTTTTCTTTGGGTATAGCACATCTCACTTTGGTCAAAGAAGATGAATTGGAAATGATCTGTCTCACCAAAGAGGGCTTCGAAGTGGAGCTCACTTTTCAACCCAAAGCACAATTCCTTCAGCCACAACACTTTCCCAAAATGATGGAACTATTGGAATCACAGGCACAGAAGTATGGTGATGTCATGTTGTCCATTGGCTTGGTGGAAATGGGTAACATTACGGCAATAAGCGAATTGAGAAAATACAAATCGGGCCGTTGTCCCACAGGCTCTTCTTTCGGGGCTATCTATCACCTTTACACAGCTGGAACTAAAGTTCATATTTTGCTGAACACTTGGGAGCAGGGGCTCATAGGCATTCGTGAAAACACAGTATTTCTAAAAAATCCCAAAGGTTTCCCTGGTGAAAAAGCCATGGAGCGAAGAGCCATCTCAATAGAGCAATACTTTGAAATGAAAAAGAAGCTCAAACTCGTCAAATTGCCTTCAGATGAAGAACAATACGATGACATCTTTCCCGAACATCCTCTCTCTCGTGTACGAAAAATGATGAGAGAGCTAGAGCAGAACTTCCTAATAACTCGCCACTAAAGTTTGATGATATAGTAGGGGGAAAGATACTGTAGGCATATTGAGAATGGGAGTTTTGCTTGTCATTCAAAGAGAACTACGAGATTCTCGGCGAACTAGGTCAAGGTGCCATGGGAGTCGTTTACAAGGGACGACACCGCGAGCTCGAAAGACTCGTTGCCATCAAATGCATGCAAGCAGAAACCAAGACTAATGTGGCTTTACAAAAACGTTTTTTTCGAGAAGCCAAATATTTGGCAGCCCTGTCTCACCCCAATGTTCTAATCGTCTATGAGTTGATCAAAGAGGAGAAGCTCTTTGTCATCGTGGAAGAGTATCTTACTGGCAAGTCTCTAGATGAGCTCTATCCTGATACCTGTGAGAATTGGCAAGAGGCTGCTCGTATATGTAAAGAGATAGCAGCTGGTCTTAGCGCTGTCCATGAACGGGATATCATTCATCGCGATCTGAAGTTGGCCAATGTCATCATCACTCACGAAAAAGTAGCCAAGATAATCGATTTCGGCTTGGCAAGCGCACTTGCTCATGAAACAGCACTGACCAAAACAGGCTGCATAGTAGGCACACCAATGTATATGGCTCCAGAACAGATTATGGGGGAATGTACAAAATCTAGTGATGTTTATTCATTGGGTGTAATCCTTTACAGACTTCTATCTGGAAAAATCCCACATGATGGTCCATCTGTTGATATTTTGCTCACACAAAGGTTGGAACTATCAGCCGAGCCCATCTCAGAGGTTTCATCATTGTCTCTTCCTGGTGAACTCTGCAAGCTCATTGAACGAATGCTCTCTGCTGATCCATCCTTGCGCCCAACAGCCAATGAAGTTGAAACAATTCTTGGAAAGGAACTTCAATCTACCACTCAAAAGATTGAAAAAATAAAAAAGTCGACTGCAGGCAAAGAGAAGAGGTTCGAGGATAAGATTGAGTCCCAAGTTGAGCGCAAGAATTCAAATTATGTTTTTTTGCTCTGCCTGCCAATAATCCTATTTCTCATATTTTCCGCTTGGCCCACACCAAAAAAGGAGGTTCCTCTTTCTCGCGAGGCAATCACCGGACATATCATCGAGTTGGGTTATGACAAATCATTGCTGTGTTTGCAAACTACGAAAGAGGGACGACTCGAGGTCATCGTCAAAGCCAAAGAAACAAAAGAAGACCACTCTGATTTCAGACTCGATAAGAAAGGAAATGAGTGGCGCCTTGTCATCTCTTCACTACAGCCTGATTGCGAATATGTCGTAGACACCATTCTTGTAGTCAATGGACGTAAAGCTAGCCAGAGCAGTATGAGTTTTCGCACGAAGGCTTTTCAGCTGAGCAAGTTCATTGATGGGGCAACAATACTCGTAAAAGGGAACGGTCCTAGACCAAACCGGATATTACGCTCTGGGTACATTGATGAAAAGGGGCGGCTGCTGACCAATATCAGCGAGTGCGGATTTTGTCTCTTTTCGACAGAAGACGGTGCACTCAAAAGCCATTTTCCCAAAGACGACGGCAGTCTCTTCCCCCGAGTCATAGGCAACTACATAACTACAGTCTCATTGAAGGACTACATTCAAGTGATTGATTGCACTCAGAAGAAAGCTCTTTGGGAAAAGACGTTTGCCATGGACTTGGCTCAGGAATACGGTTTCACAGAAGACGTAATTGTTGTGCTCGAGTGGTTGGGAGGGCTCAGAGCTTTTGATTTGGCAACGGGGAAATCGCGTTGGCGTGCTGATGATTCAATGATGACGAAGCCTTTGAAACAATCGTCATCTTTACTTTTTGTACGTACGAGATATCTCAAGACGAGAATTTTCGACTTGAACACCGGGGCTGAGAAAAAGGTGCCATTTTTCCTCAATGGAAGGCAGAATCCCAAGAGATGGTTGCTTAGCGGCAACGAGCATATCTGCTTGCAAGAAAAGGGGGAAGTCCTGCTTGGGTCTCTTGCCAAAGAGCCGCGACTGATAACAAATATCAAAGCGAAGCCAGTTGACCTAGCGACCTCTGACGACGCCTTTTACGTCCTCTGGTCGAAACCATGGACAATTGAAGCATTTACCAAAAAGAGTGGCACCTTGCTATGGCGCCGAACACTGACTGATGTAGAGTTTGAAAAACATGCCTTCAAATCCATTGGCAATACATTGGTCTTGCTCGTGCGCAACAAAGTGGCTTTATTTTTCAATAACAGAACAGGCAAGAGCCTCGGACGTCTCAGGGGACGAATAGAGACTACCTTTGGTGCTTACGGCCATGGCGACTATGGATATTTTGCCCAATACAGGCCGCCTGCAATTTATCGTTTTCCTGTCAAATGACTTCAGGGTACATAAAAAGAGGAAATACTCGTAGTTACAAGTTTTATGGCTTTTGAGAACTGAGGTTCAAATCCTGCATATCGGACTTCCCAAATGGGTATACCTTTGCCATAACTAACGTAATGGATAATCTCTTTCCATACACCTTTTGGCATTTTGATCGTGCGCTCGACAGCTTTTACCTGCTCATCATACTTAGGTTTGAGAAGAGTTGTGATGTCCTTGCTCCCTGAGTTCCCCATATCCATTTTGGAGCTTTTAAAAATATCAACATATTCTTTGGTGAACTTGTGAAACTTTTTGACTCGTTGTTCTATATCAGCTTTCCCAGAACAGCCACCTTTGATGATGCTTATGTTCAATTTCTGCAACATCACAGGCATTAACAGTTTCTGGTTTTCTTTTTGGTTGAGTTCCGAAACCTTCGGAATATACATCCAGTAGGGTGTGCCTCAAAGCTTTCCAGTCTTTGCCAAGATCCAATCACTAGGAGCCTTGAATTGGAAGGGTGGTGGCTCCTTCGCACAAAGCAACAGGGGGAAGGCGCAAAATATCAAAAGAAGCGCTGCTATTGATTTCATGAACTAGTCATCCTTTTCTACTTCAGCACTGACAGCTGCTACATCACCATTGTCTGGATTTATTGCCACTATTAAGGTCTTAAAGTTGTTCGTACTGTAGGTTGGACTTCTACCTACAATCACAATCACTCGCCCATTGGCCCAGAGTGCCTGTAGATGATACTTACGTGAGACGACAGGGATCTCTGTTTTCAGATCAATCTCCGCCAGCAAAGAACCTGACATACTGAGCTTGTTTAACCTTTTAATGGCCATGCGATCTACTTTGATGCCATACAAAAGAGATTGCTCATTATCCAGTGCAAGAGCATCTAATTCGCTGACAC
>CAZXTJ010000237.1:0-11193 GCA_964643655.1 uncultured bacterium | reverse complement strand
GTGTCTGGGAGAAGGGCATCCAAGAGTGACTCTGTCGTTCTTCGTCTTGCCTCTTCTTCGACTAGAACAGACTCCTCGGCACGGACCTGTGCGATACCATTATGGGTCAAGTCACGGATCATGGACTCAACGTCGCGGCCCATATAGCCGACTTCAGTAAATTTCGTAGCCTCTACTTTGGCAAAAGGAGCTTTTAGTAACCGGGCCAAACGACGAGCTATTTCTGTTTTACCAACGCCTGTAGGACCGATGAGGATGATGTTCTTGGGATTTACATCTACTGCAAGTGCTTCATCCAAACGTTGACGACGAATACGATTTCGAATGGCAATGGCAACTGCCCGTTTGGCATTGTGCTGGCCAACAATATCTCTATCGAGCTCTTTGACGATGGCGCTGGGTGTTAGCTCTTCATGTGGGTGTGTCATTTCTGCTCCTTCGCCAGCTCGAGCACTGAGAGCTGGTCATTCGTATATATGCATAAATCAGCTGCAATTTTGAGGGCTCTTTTGGCCAATTCAGCAGCACTGCTGTCAGAAAGCGAATACATGGCTTTCAGTGCAGCAACAGCGTAACCGGCCCCGGAACCTACAGCTGCAAAGGGGTCATCTGGAGCAACAACGTCACCTGTTCCGCTAATCATGAGCAAATCTTTGTCATTGATTGTTAGCAGAACAGCATCCAATCGACGCAACATTCTGTCAGTGCGCCATTGTTTGGCCAATTCGACAGCTGCTCGTGGTAAGTCGCCACGATATTTGTCTAGCTGCCCTTCGAAGAGTTCAAACAAGGCCAATGCATCGGCCGTAGAACCGGCAAAACCTGCCAACACGCGACCGTTGTGCAATGCACGAACTTTCACAGCTGAATGTTTCAGCACTGTGTTGCCCAGAGTTACCTGACCATCGCAAGCAATGGCCGCACTACCATCGTTACCGCGAACGGCAACTACAGTCGTCGAAAGCAGCTTGTGCTCAGCCGTGGGGATGATGGTCACGATAAACGCTCCTCAAATGATCAACACCAACATGGGTGTATATTCCTGTCGTTGAAATGGAACGGTGGCCCAACAGCTCTTGAACCACTCGCAAGTCAGCTCCACCTTCTAGGAGGTGGGTAGCAAAAGAATGTCTAATCATGTGGGGATGTAATTTTTTGGCACCTGCCGCCCCCACACAGAATTTAGAGAATATGTGTCGCACTCCTCGAGCAGTGAGAGCTCCTCCGCGCATATTGAGGAAAAGAGCTCGAACTCCTGCTTTGGCTTTGAGACCACGTTGAGGAAGATAGGCGTCCAAACGTGCTCTGGCACGGTCATTGACAAAGACAATTCTCTCCTTGTCTCCTTTGCCGATGACTCTAATTTGACTCTCACCTACGAGATAGTCATGCTCAGTGATTGAAGTCAGTTCACTAACACGAAGACCTGCCGAATAAAGAAGCTCCAGCAGAGCTCCATCTCTCAAGCCCTTGAATCCATCAGCTGCGATAGAGTCGAGCAGTGCCACCATCTCTCCTTGTGAGAGGAAAGCGGGTAAATGCCTACCCACCTTAGGACTCAAGATGAGATCGGAAGGATCATCATTGGCTACTCCTTCTCGATGGAGATATTTCAAGAATGAGCGTATTGCCGAGTTCCTTCTGGCAATGGAACGTGGAGAGAGTCGAATGAGACGCAGATGGTTTTGGTAGGCTCGAACGAGATGGGTCGTCAGCGGAACAGAGGGGGTCCAGGTGCTGTTCAAGCGACCTTGGATGAAGGACAAAAAATCGTTGATGTCTCGCTCATAAGCTGCAATCGTTCGCTCAGAGCGACCTTGAATGAATTTCAAATCGTGGAGGAAAGCCAAAAGGTGCTCATTGTCTGACTGTACTTCCGCCATGACAACACCCATTAGCGTTCGCTCCTACAAAATGCACGCGCAACCGAAAGAGGATGCACACACCACGTTTTTTTGGTTGGATAGAGGGACCCACCTCTAGTTTGGCTAGAGTAACATAATATAGAGGTCCCTTCAACCAAAAAGTGGCAAATTTAGCCATTTTTTGTACTGTTTCTTAAAACCATGACTGGAGCGGACTTCAGCCGATTGACCGTGGTATGATTTCTAAATACTCATCAAATTTCGAACCTTAGGAGGCAACTCCGTGAGCCAGGGCAAAACCTTCGGCAAGTATGTCGTCACTAAACTCCTGCGTAAGCAGGGTGATTATGTCAGCATTTTCCTCTCCACAATGAAGGATGGAGATAAACCATTTGAACTTCACGTTTTGAAACACGCTGTGAACGAGAGATCGCCCGATTTTCAGCGTTTCCTCAATGAGTTCCAGACTCTGGCTGGTCTCGAGCATCCAAATATCGTCAAAGTGACAGATATGGGAATGGTGGACAACAAAGCTTATTACGCCACGCCACACAGCGGCGCAAAACCACTGAGCGAGTTAATCGGTGGCGGCAAAAAGTTCACCATTGAAGAGACTGTCAATGTTGGTCTCCAAGTGGCTGAAGCCATGATTTACTTGCACGGCAAAAAGGTTCTACACCGAGATATTGGCCCTGATTCGGTCTATTACCATGACGCCTTCAAACGCGCAATAATATCAGGATTTGCCCTTGTCAAAAACTTCCGACTGACAAACCTCACAGCTCGTGGACTGATGACACCAACAGAAATGCGCGTCACTCCAGAGCAAGTAGAGGATCTTCCTTACAGCGAACGAACAGATATCTACCTTCTCGGTGATCTGCTCTACTGGATGCTGACTGAAAGAACGGCTTTGACTCTGGATTTCAGTCCAGAAAAACCTTCTGTGCACAACTCTGAAATACCAGCTGCGCTGGACAAGACAATCATGCGAATGCTCAAAAAAGAGCCTGATTCGAGAATCCAGACGGCCCAGGAAGTGGCCAAGTCACTTAAAGCGAGCTTGGCACCACCTGAAGAAGACTAAACAGTAGGTTTCTGCTCCTTGGCAGCCTCTTGGCTTTCAGGGGGCAGATCTTGTTTATAAGTACATTCCCTATTCGAGCAGACTATTCCCTGCAAACGTGTCTTGTTACGTTTTTCCACGAGAAAAGCACTGCACAATGGGCATCTCCCTGGGGCAGGCCGTACCCAGCTGGTGAAATCACATTTCGGGTATTTGGAACAGCCATAGAACATCTTCTTGCGACGAGTGAAACGGCTGACCACTTCACCTTCACAGCCTTCCAAAGGACATGGCACACCTATTTTGTTGAGTAAAGGTTTGGTGTTTTTACATTTGGGATAGTCGGAACAAGCCTTGAACTTGCCAAATCGTCCTGAACGCAACTGCATTGGCGAACCGCATTTTTCGCATTTCTCTTCGAGAAATTCTACTTTGCGTTTTGTAGGTTCTTCGCCTTCCTTGGGCAGCTCTGAAGTGTTCTTACACTGCGGATAGCCTGAACAAGCCAGGAATTTACCATATCGACCTCTTTTGATGACCATCTTTTGGCTACAAACGGAACAATCGATATCAGTCTCGACAACCTCTCTCTTGAGGTTTCTCATCTGCTCTTTTGCTCGTTCGAGATCTTTGGCAAAATCAGAGTAAAAACGTTCCAAGACTGCCTGCCAAGGATCATCCCCCTGCTCGATGGCATCGAGTTCAGCCTCCATGGCTGCTGTGAACTCAACGTTCATGATATTGGGAAAACTCTCTGAAAGCAGGTCGACTACAGTCATTCCCAATTCTGATGGAAACAAAAGTTTCTCTTTTTTCTCTGCGTATTTACGGTCGAGCATGGTTGTGATGATTGCAGAATAGGTAGACGGTCGACCAATACCATTTTCCTCGAGAGTCTTGACCAAAGATGCCTCAGTGAACCTCGGTGGCGGCTGAGTGAAATGCTGCTCAGGCTTTTCTTCTTTGATAGCAAGCTTCTCTTGCACATTCACATCAGGCAAGAGGGCATCATCGGGCCGCTGAATGAGATTTGGAAATTGATCGTAAACCTTCAAATAACCATCAAAGACCAATTGGCGGCCAACTGCACGGAAAAGGTATTTGCCAGCATTGACTTCAATACGCGTCTGATTGAACTCAGTGGGACAACACTGAGAAGCGAGATAACGTGTCCAAATCAAGCTGTAGAGTTTGTATTGATCATCAGTGAGATGACGTTTTACATCTTTGGGAGATAGAGCCATGTCAGTTGGTCTGATGGCTTCGTGGGCATCTTGCACATTGGCTTTTTTGGATTTGTACTGAGGTATGTCTTTGGGCACATAGTTGGCGCCAAAACTCTTTTCGATGAATTCTCTCGTCTCTTCCTGCACCCTGGCAGAGACACGAGTCGAATCAGTACGCATGTAAGTAATCAAACCAATGGGACCGCGTTTGCCAACGTCAACACCTTCGTAAAGTTGCTGGGCAACTATCATGGTTTTCTTGGTTGAAAAACCAAATCGCCGAGAAGCGCTCTGCTGCAAGGTGCTCGTGATGAAAGGTGCTGATGGCCGCTGCTGTCTTCTGGTCTGATCTACAGAAGAGATAGCCAAATCCATGGCTCTAACATCATTGAGCACTGCTTGAGCAGCTGCTTCATCTCCTATATCGATGTCTGCGCCGTCGATTTTTTTCAAATCGAGAGTGAATACTCCTTTGCCTGCAGCCTCAACATCAAGAGCGATGGTCCAGTATTCTCTCGGTGAGAATGCTTGGACTTCAGTCTCGCGATCACAGATGATTTTTAGGGCCACAGACTGCACTCGACCTGCAGAGAGGCCATATTGCAATTTGTCCCAAAGGATTGGGCTGATTTTGTAACCAACGAGCCTATCGAGGACACGACGTGCCTGCTGGGAATTGACCTTGTCTAGATCGAGACTACGAGGATTTTTGAAAGCATCGGAAACGACACTTTTTGTGAATTCTGGAATGAGAACTCGGCATGCATTTCCATCAGATATTTTCAGAGCCTGCGAAAGGTGCCAAGAGATGGCTTCTCCTTCACGATCAGGGTCTGTTGCCAATAGGATGGTTTTTGCTTTGGCTGCTGCTTGTTTGAGTTCTTTGAGCAGCTTTCCTTTACCTCGAATAGTTATATAGTGTGGCTTGAAGTTGTTCTCTACATCCACACCCAACTTGCTCTTCGGCAGATCAATGATGTGTCCAACAGAAGCCCGCACGTCATAACCCTTACCCAAAAACTTCTTCAGGGTTCGTGCTTTGGTTGGAGACTCTACTATCACCAAACGATGGTCCACCGCTCCTCCTCGAGAAATCAATTGAGAAACTGCTTTTTGCTCCTACCGTCGAGCTTGAGCAGTTCTTCTCCGCAATCACAAACGTATTTGATTATTTCATTCAATGAGCGCAATCCTACTTTACGAGGAGCCGCGCGCTGCACCATATTCAAGACGGCTTCCGCCTGAATGGGATCTATCAATCCATTGAGCTGAAGTCTGAGCAAACGAGCGTGAGCTCGTTGCGTCAGCTGTCTCAGTTCGTTTTCGTCGAGAAAACGAAAACTCGTCACTGAGCTGCCCATGTTTGCATAGGCCCACTCAATTTCATCAGGGTGGTAACCCTCGTCAATGAGCCCTTGAATGTATTCCGCTTTGAGCTCACCATTGAGTCCGGATATGGCCTGAAGCCGTTTCATCAGAGACGCCATTCGCATTTGCTTTGTCGTCTCCTCCTTTCGCCCAATCTTTTTTTATTGGGCCATAGCTGCTATTCGATACAAACAACCTGCTTCACGCTCTACAAATCCTCTCTTCATTAATTCGAAGAGTGCTCTATTGAGCCTTCCAAACTCCAGGTCGCAGGCCTCCAGGAGTTCGTCCAACGTATGGTTACCTGCTTCGACTAGACCGTAAACTGCGGCCACGTCGCCCCCCAAGGTTTCCACGAGTTGACTGACAGAGTCTTGGGAAGTACAACACTCACCCAGTTCGGCAAGAACGTCTTCCGTTCCTCTAATCAACGGAACACCCTCACGGATGAGAGCATTCGTACCCTTGCTACTCCGTCGTCCAACTGGTCCTGGAACGGCCAGTACAGTTCGTCCCCCTTCGGATGCAAGGCGCGCAGTGATCAAAGAACCACTTCGCTCATCGGCTTCAACGACTATTGTCGCGCGACCGAGTCCCGCAATAATACGATTTCGGCGCGGAAAGTTCCAGCGTCGCGGTTGAAAAGAAAGAGGAAACTCTGAAATAAGAGCTCCTTGCTCAGCAATCTGACTTTGCAATTTGCAATTCTGGGCAGGGTAAACGACATCTATACCATTGCCCAAAACTGCTACAGTCGTTGTTTTCGACTGACTGGAGAGAGCTCCTTCGTGGGCAGCAGTGTCAATACCGCGAGCCAATCCACTGACAACTGAATGACCTGCCAAAGCCAATCCTTTTCCCAAGTCGCGGGCAACCGTACGTCCATAAATGGTCGAATCACGGGAACCTACTATGGAAACACAAGGTTTTTGATTGGCCAAGGGACCTTGATAATAAAGAACGAGGGGTGGATCTTCTATTTCCTGGAGAAAGCTAGGATAGGTCTCTTCACCCAAAGCAGTCCATTTGAATGAACACTCATGAAGCCTATCTAGTTCTCTCTCTTCCAGGCCCTTGCTTCGAAAGTGGTTAATCTTTTTTTCGTACTCTTTGAACTTCTTTTCTCTGCTCAATCTCTGCAGAATGAAACCATAATCACCATTTGGTCTGAGTGAAACATCACCCACAACACTCGTTGTTGCTTCATTGTAGAGAAGTTTCTCTACAGGTAGACCACAATGGTGGCGCAGCAGATTTAGGCGAAAGAGAGCCAGTGAATTCTGGGACCTCATTCAGACAACTTGCCTTCCCGCAATCCTTTGAGTACACGGGCTGCCCAAAAACGAACATTGGCATCGTCACTCTTGGCTGCCCGTTCTACTTCGCTTTGAACTGAAGGACCGATGGATACGAGGGCCTCAGCTGAAGCTTTTCTCAATCCCACCTGTTTGCTACCCAGCAATTCAATCAGCTTGGGCAGTGCTTTGTCTCCCAGTTCCGTTAAAACGTTGAGAACACCGTCTTTGCCATCACGCCCCAACTGACCTTTGTGCAGAGCCATAAGTAGTGGTCTAATCACATCTTCAGTGCCTATTGCAGCAAGGGCTTGGATGACACGTCCACGTAGTTTCGTTGATGTATTTTTGAGCACCTGTTCGAGAGCAGGCAGAACTTCTGGCCGTGAGCCATAGTTGGCAACTGCCTCAACACAGGCTGCACGAATGTCTTGATCTTGGCTTTTCAAGCCTGCCATCAGTTTGTCAAAGGCGGTCTCAGATTTGAGATGACCCAAGATGGCCATGGCAGCGCAGCGTCGACGTATGTTTTTATCTTCATCAGCAACGGAAATCAACTCTGGGACAGCTGCTTCGCCAAACCTATCAAAAATCTTGTAGATGGCTGGGCTAGTTTTGAAACCTGGTTCACCCAAAATTGAGATTAGGTGTGTCAATGCACGTCTATCACCAATCTCGCCAAGAGCTATGGCAGCATAAAGGCGTACCCAATCATGGCCATCAGTCAAAGCTGCAATGAGTGGCTCCACAGCCCTTGGATCTTTGATGGCACCAATGGCTTTGGCAGCAAAGAGACGCTCTTCGTCATTTCCTTTTTTCAGTTTGGTAATGATCTCTTCGAGGTGCTGGGAACCAACATCCTTCAATATGCGCATTACCCAATATTGAATATCAGTGTTCTCATCGTTGATATGGTTGATGAGTGTCGAAATGGCAAAACGAGCCAACCGCCGCAAACTGTCTGCAGCATTACGACGAACTGGCCAATATTCATCACCCAAGGCTCGCACGAGGGGACGTATAACCTCTTCGTCGTGAACATCGCCCAATGCTGAAGCTGCAAAATACGCAATGTTCTTGTTGGAATCTCCTAAAGCTCGAATGAGATAACTAATACCCACAGAGCCCATTTTGCGGAATATGTAGGTGACCCAATATCGTAGGTCTTCGTCTCCAGTCTCCAATGCCAAATTGAGTCTATCCAAAACAGCAGCACCGCGAACGGCCAGTGCATCGGCGGCTACTCGCCTAATGGACCAAGATGCGTCGGCCAATGCGCTCATCAAAACATCATCGGCACTTCCTGTGCGAGCTGCCTCACCCAGGCAGGTGACAGCGTAAAATCTCACATTTTTGTCATCATTGGCTGCCAGGTTTTCGAGAACGGGAATGACTGCTTCGCCAATTTCTGCAATGTGATCTTTCACATTCCATCTGAATGTCTCGCCACCTTTGACGAGAACTTTTTCAATAGCTTGAAGACCATAGGCATCCATATGAGCCAAGGCATATAACAACCAGTAGAGTTTTCTGCCAGTAGCGCTCTTCAGTGACTCAATAATTGCTGGAACGGCAACTCGGCCAATGTCGCCAAGTGCTTCGGCTGAGCGTTTTTGTAATATCCAGTTTCCTTCACCACAGTTACGAACGAGAACTGCAATTATGCGAGTATCACCTGTTTCAGCCAGTGCTGCGGCAACGACAAACTTTGATTGTTCCGTTCCTGTTTTCAAGGCCTTGAGCAAGATGTCACGACTAGATTCACCGATTTTGCCCAAAGCTCTTGCCGACCAATACAAAACGTCTTCATTGTCAGAGCTCATGGCTTTTTCCAGGGCTGGCAAAGCTTTATCTCCGAAAGAAACCAAAGCTTGATAACAGTTGCGCCTAACACGCCAAACCTGGTCTCCAAGTCCATTGACGAGCAGAGGAATGGCCATTTCGTCACCAATGTCACCAAGAGCGGAGGCTGCATAAATTCTCATGAATTTGGAACCCTTGGTCAAAGCGCGACAAAGAAGTGGCAATGAATCTCGTCCCAAAGTGACGAGGGATTTGACAACCCAAAATCTTTGGTCTTCGTCTCCTGAAGCCAGAACTTTTCCAAGTTGCTCTATGACCGTTGGTCCAAATTTGGCCAAACAATCGGAGGCCTGTTTTCGGACGACCCACTTTTGATCAGAGAGGGCTTCAATGAGTAGATTGATGGATCCACTTCCGCCTTTGGCCACGAGTCCATCAATGACGGCTAATTTTTGCTCGACCGTTCCAGTCTTGAGACGGGTTACCTCTTCTATGGTCGACTCCATGACTGTGCCCCTCTCGGCAATTGGACGCCCTTGCTTTGGGCGTTAACATTCTCGGCTCTCGTGGCGCGAATGCTAGCCCAATGCTCTTTGCAGTGTCAATCGCTGGGGCCCTTAAAGTGACCTTAATACTATGGTTGGGCCGTTGTACCAGTGAGGGGAATGGCAGCCTTCACAGAGGCTGAATCCACTCTTTTAGCGGCCGCAAGTGTAGGTTTGGGCTTGGCTTTTACGTGCCCAATGTCTACTTTCACCATTTGTGGTGACATGCCTTGGAATTCCAATTTCCCTGGTACGAAATTCTCGACGGGCAGGGTTACGGGACCCAACCTTGGGCCAGCTTTGCTCAAATCGACAAAAGCTCGAATTTTGTCCAAGTTGGCCATGAGTTCAATACGTCTACCACGGACAGTGATTTTCACGGACTGTATGGGAGTACGGACCTCAATGCCTGGCATCTTGTTGAAGTAACCAACAGGACGTTCGACGGTACAAGTAATCGTCCGCAGACTCGTCACGTTGACCCAGAACCAGATACATAACGCTACAAAAACTGACGCGATTTTGAGGCCTAGATTATGTGTGAAAAAATTACGAATAATTTCAATACTCATGATATGTACATAATAGCAAAGAAGCCGGGGATTTACCCCGGCTTCCTTGGAAGTTAACCTTAGAGGTCATCTAGGTCATCGTCGAAGGAGTCATCAAAGGGATCGTCTCCTCCTCCGCCTCCTCCGCCTCCGCCGCCGGAGCCGCCGCCTGTGCCGCCGCCGGAACCGCCACCGCCGAGACCAAGGTCATCATCGTCGAGGTCGAGGTCGTCGAGACCGCCGCCTCCACCAGAACCGCCGCCACCAGAGGGGCTAGGTCCAGGTGTCTCTCCGTGTGCAATCACACCAGGCAGGTCTTGCTTGATGACACGAGGTGTGACGAGCAATACGAGCTCTTTTGTTTCAGGAGCTGTTCTCTCGCGTTTGAAGAGATGTTTGATGAGCGGAATGTCACTGAGGAATGGAATACGTTCCTTCGTTTCATTCGCTTTCTCTTGAACGAGACCGGCAACGAGGATCTCTTCACCATCTTTGACTTGAACTGTTGTTTTTGTTCTCGTCTGTTTGATAGTTGGGAAGTCAGCTCGCTGGAAGACTGCGTCTGATTGTTCAACGGAAATCTCCATTGTGATGAAACCGTCGGCATTGATACGTGGTGTTACGTCAAGGACGATACCAGTCTCTCGTTCTTCAGGTGGCTGTGAAGGACCACCAGTGAAGACGACCTTGTCACCAATTCGCAGCTGAGCCTGAGCACCGTTTATCGCCAGGAGGCGAGGACTAGCCAGTGTACGAGAGAGTGAGTGAGTCTCGAGAGCACTGAAGGTTGCATTGATGAACATTGAGCCGCGGAAGAAGTCACCGAAGCGGAAGACTGGTGCTGCACCGTCAGGAGCATTCTGATAGAAGTCCTGATTATAGTTGTTACGCACAGCTTCTGTGAGGGCAAAGAGTCCACCAGAACCACCAGAGCCATCAACTTGGCCAGAGGCTGCACCAACACCCCAGTTCCAGTTGAAACCAAGATCCTTGAGAACGTTGGATTCAACTTGAACGACTTTGGTATCGATGAGAACCTGCGGTACTGACTTGTCGAGTTTCTTGATGAGCTCGCCAACTTTCTGCAAGATCTCTTCCGAACCCGTAGCAACCAAACTGTTGGTACGAGCATCGACTTCAACATTCAAGTTGGCTGACTTACCCAAAGCTTTCGAGAGAATGCCTTGCATCTCTTCTGCTTTGGCGTAACTCAAGGTGTACACGCGGTTCATACCTTGTTCGAAGTTGTTACGAATATCATCACCACGAGCAATGGCGTATGTATTCTTCAAACCTTCGACTTCGTGTACTTCCAACTTATTGATCTTGGCAATGAGCTTCAATGCCTCCAAAGGAGGTACATCCTTCAGCTCGACTGCAATCTTGCCGCGAACATCTTTACTGAAAACACAGTTGATTTTCGCTGCACGGGCAATCATTTGGCAGACATCGCGCACATCGATGTCTCGGTTTT
>CAZXTJ010000236.1:0-11215 GCA_964643655.1 uncultured bacterium | reverse complement strand
CCTCCGGTTCGATGTCAACGAGGCCTCAAGAGCCGAAATAGCCTTCAGCCTTGAAAAAATCGACTGATTTATCCAACGACGCAACGTCACGAACGCTAGTCGTCGAAAGTGTACGATCGATACGTCTTAAGAGCCCAGACAATACACGACCTGCACCGAGTTCTGCAAAGGCTTGAACGCCTTCACTCTTCATCGTCTGTACTGAGGCCTGCCACATAACGGGTTTCGTGAGCTGATCAATGAGATTCTGTCTTATCTTCTCAGGAGCAGTGTGTGGAATGGCATCAACGTTTGCCACTACAGGGATCTTGGCTTCTTTCATTTCGATACGCTGCAGTTTGTCTCGCAGACCGTCTTGTGCATCTTTCATCAGTGCACTGTGGAAAGGTCCACTAACGGTAAGCAAGGTGGCATTACGAGCACCTTCGGCTTTGGTACGAGCAATAACTTCTGTCAACGCTCGAATGTGACCAGCAACGACAACCTGACCAGGGCAGTTGAATGCCGCAGGTTGAGCTACGCCAGATTCGCTCACTTCTTCACAAATCGCTAAGACTCGTTCAGGTTCAATACCCATGATTGCAGCCATGCCACCAGTACCTTCAGGGCAAGATGCTTCCATGAGTTTGCCACGGAGTCTTGTTACTTGTACGGCATCTTTGAAATCCATGACGCCTGCGGCAACGAGTGCAGCATATTCACCAATACTATGACCGGCAGTCAGATTGGCTTCAACACCACGTTTACGTAAAACCGTCATACAAGCAACACTGCAGGTAAGAATTGCAGGCTGTGTGTTGTATGTCTTTTTTAACTCCGCTTCAGGGCCTTCCCAGCACAGTTTGCTCAGGGAAAACTCGAGTGCTTCATCGGCTTGTTCGAATACTTGACGAGCTTCTGAATATTCTTCAGCTAGCTCTTTTCCCATACCCACAATCTGTGAGCCTTGACCGGGGAAGATGAAAGCTACTTTCACGAGCGTTTCCTTCCTGCTCGAAATTTAATGTTTTCTAGCGTATTCCTTGATCAGATTCTGAGCAATGACGTTGCGCTGGATCTGATTGGTTCCTTCATAAATCTGCGTAATCTTAGCGTCACGCATCATTTTCTCGACGGGATATTCGCGCATGTAGCCGTATCCACCAAGAACTTGGACAGCGTCAGTAGTAACTTTCATCGCAACATCAGAAGCGTAGACCTTGGCCATACTTGCCAATTTCTGAGCGTCTTTGTCTTTGTTGTCGATGGCTCGTGCTGCACGGTAAACGAGTCCACGAGCGGCTTCTACTTGAGTTGCCATGTCAGCCAACATGTGTGAAACGGCCTGGAATGAAATGATTGGGTGACCGAACTGACGTCGTTCACGTGCGTAAGGAACGGCTTCGTCCAATGCTCCTTGGGCGATACCTAGAGCTTGTGCACCAACACCGGGACGAGAATTGTCCAGTGTCTTCATTGCTACCATGAAACCCATACCTTCGCGGGAGATGAGGTTTTCTTTGGGAATGCGACAGTTTTCGAAGATGAGTTCTCTCGTAGAAGAAGCACGGATACCCAACTTGTGCTCTTTTTTGCCAAATTCGAAACCTGGAGTGCCTTTTTCTACGATGAAAGCACTGGCTCCACGGCTACCGCGTTTTTTGTCAGTAATGGCGATTACAGTGTAGATGTCAGCATCGCCACCATTGGTGATCCACTGTTTGCGGCCATTGAGGACATACTCTTCAGCATCTTTCACTGCAGTGGTTTTGACACCAGCAGCGTCACTACCTGCATCAGGTTCTGTGAGAGCAAAAGCTACGAGCTTTTTGCCAGCTGCGATATCAGGAAGGTATTTCTTCTTCTGTTCTTCTGAACCGTGAAGAATGATGGGGTAACTGCCCAGAGCGTTTGCAGCAAAGGAAACACCAACAGCGCTACAAATTCGGCTGATCTCTTCCATTGCAATACAAAGTTCGAGACATCCTCCGCCGAATCCACCGTACTCTTCAGGGATGTAAACACCCATCATGTCGGCTTCAGCCAATTTATCGAGACATTCTTGTGGGAAAATCTCTTCTTCGTCTAGTTTTGCTCTTACGGGTTTTATTTCGTTTTCTGCGATTTGGCGGCAGAGATTCTGAATCTCGAGCTGCTCTTCAGTGAAATGGTTGGGCATTGGTTAGACCCCTCTCAGCTTCCCCAACGGATGACAACACCACCCCAGGTCAGACCAGCACCAAAAGCGACCAACAAGACGTTGTCGCCATCAGAGAGTCGACCTTCGCGATATGCCTCATCAAGGGCCAAACCCACGGAAGCCGCGACGGTGTTACCGTATTTATCAATGTTTATGATTACTCTGTCATTAGGTATTTTGAGCCGTTTAACGGCACTTTTAATAATGCGAATGTTAGCCTGATGAGGAACTACCAAATCAATGTCTTCTGGAGTCATATTGGCAGCTTCAATAGCAGCAACACTGGCATTTGACATGGCATATGAGGCAAACTTGAATACTTCTTTGCCGTCCATTTTTATATGGTGGAGTTTTTCGTCGACTGTATCATGTGTTGGTGTGCGCAGTGAGCCACCAGCAGGCTGATAGAGATGTTTCCAGCCACAACCATCAGATTTCATGAATGAAGCCAGCAGTCCACGTCTGTCTTCTTCTTTTTCAGGCATTGGTCTTTGCTCGAGAACGACGGCACCTGCACCATCACCAAAAAGGACACAGGTGTTTCTGTCATCGTAGTCAACTAGCCTTGAATTGGCATCTGCACCAATGACCAAGACTCGTTTGTATTTGCCAGTGGCAACGAATTGACTGCCAACGGTCAACCCAAAAACGAATCCTGAACAAGCTGCTGACAAATCAAAACAACCTGCATTTTTCAAACCTAGTTTGGACTGAAGCATACAGGCTGTAGATGGGAATATATAATCGGGTGTGAATGTGCCACAGACGACCAATTCGATATCTTCTGGTGATACCTTGGCATCTTCGAGAGCCTTTCTGGCAGCACCAAGAGCCATATCAGAAGTGGCTTTGTCTTTGGGTAATATGCGGCGTTCACGAATGCCTGAACGAGAGACTATCCACTCGTCAGAGGTGTCCACCATTTTTTCTAGATCGGCGTTAGTCAGTATATTATCAGGAACATAAGAACCAACACCTGCTATGACGGCTTGATACGGCAGGTTTTCAAACACGATGACTTACCTCTATCCGAAGGAGTCTCAACGAGCGACATTGTTTCTAATCGTCTGCAAAGTTTCACTTTCAGCGAAACGGTTTGCCAAGTTAACGCAGTGTTTTATCGTTTCAGCTTTGGCACCACCGTGGGCAATGATACAGGTACCATTGACACCCAATAATGGGGCTCCAGCGAATTTGGGATTGCGAGTGGAATATTGACCAATACGACCAAAGAGCGCTCCGATGGTTTGACCATCGAGTTTCTGCTCTGCCAACTCACTCTTCAGCAATGTGAATAGCAAGTTGGATACTGCTTCTGACGATTTCAAGAAGATGTTTCCTGCATAACCATCAGTGACAACGACGTCAGTTTGGCCTGCGAAAAGTCCGCTAGGTTCAACATTGCCTGCAAACTCAACGTCACTGCAGTCTGCGAGCTCTTTAAAGGTGGCGAGTGTGAGCTCGTTACCTTTTTTCTCTTCTTCACCAATGTTCAGCAGTCCAACGGTAGGGGTTTCTGCTTTGAGAACCTCTTTGGCATAAGAGGAGCCCATAATGGCAAATTGAACGAGGTGACTTGGCTTGCAGTCTACATTGGCGCCAACGTCGAGAACGACGACATTTCTTTCTTTGGTTGGAATGACACAAGCGATACCAGGACGTTCAATTCCAGGTATCCTTCCCCACGTCAATAGGGTAGAAGCCATGACTGCTCCAGTGTGTCCAGCAGAAAGAAGGGCGTTATTGCCCTCACTTGCCAAACGTGCACTCACGGCAATGGACGAATCTGGCTTTCGGCGCAATGCTTTGGCCGGATGTTCGTTCATTCCGATTGTAGTCTCGGCATGCTCGATGCTTACACGTGGGGAAGAAATGTCAAATTCCTCGATGCTCGCTTTGTGACCGACGAGGACTACGTCAATTTCGAATTCGCGAGCGGCAGCAACGGCTCCATTGACGATTTCGCCTGGAGCGTGGTCACCGCCCATTGCGTCTACGATAACTGGCATATGTTACTTCCGCTTGGGTTCGGCTAGAGGCCTATTCCTCGACGTCGAGGACCTCCAGGGATTTGTAGAATCCGCAGTGACGGCACACACGATGGGGCAACTTCGGTTCATTGCACTTAGGGCAAGACTGAGTATGCCTCTTAGCTAGTTTCTGATGGCCACGACGATGTTTTCGTGTGGATTTCGGGCACTTCTTCTTCGGTACTGCCATTTGACAGTCACCTCATCTCTTCTGTAGCGTGTTCGTTTCATCTATTGCTAATACTGTCATTATTGACATTTCACCTGGAAATGAAGAAACGAGAGTCGTTTCCAGGCAAAACGACAATGGCCAGCAATATTACTGACAGAGGGACCACCTGTCAAGAAAATTGGCACCATGTGGCAAAGACCAAGAGAGGCCTCTAGACGGTAAAGCGTAGACGGCTGATTTGTCAGGAACCGGCTGGAGCTATGTGAAGTGCTGCTAGACCATTTTCGGTGCCAATGAAAAGTGTTGGTCCGGCAGGGTCAAGAGAGAGGGCACGGACGCGGTCACTGGGCAGGCCTTCTTCCATTGTAATCATTTTGGTTTTTAGATCTGCTTCGTTGACTATAGCCAATCCCGACCTTGTCGCTAGGTAAAGTTTACTTTGAAATGCAACTACGTCATAAACTTCTGGTGTTGGCACGTCTATGTTGCCAGGTTTTTGTCTTCTTTCGAGCTGTCCATCATCACTCATTGCATAGACACTACCCGTACCTATGAAAGAAGACCAACCCTTGCCGTCATAAACATTGAGACCTCTTTTGGTGCAAAAGAGGTAACGCTGACCATCTCGTCTGATGGCAACGATGAAGTTACCACTAAGTGGACAGTTACCCTTTTCAGTGGCCAATAGCCCACCTGTTGGGTTTTGGTAATCACCATAATATCTTCGCCAGAAAGAGCCAGTATCAACAGAGGCTCCTGCACCTCCTGCTCGCAGTTTGGACATAAAACTCAGATAACTCGATAAGTCGAAGTGGTGAAGGCCGAATTCAGTACCAACCCAGACATCTTGTTTTCCATCTGTGGCGAGGGAGGTCATTTTTTTCGTCGGAGAATAGTCTGTTGCTGAATTGACTTCAAAAGTGCGCCAATCACCAGCATTCTGGCGAAGGATCTCAATTCCACTGTTGGTTGCAGACCAGAGATCTTTGTCCACAGGCATTATATCGTTGGAATTGCCAATGGTTTGACGAACCCAACCCTCTTTGCCAAGTCGCGAATATCCTTCTTGGCTGGCCACGATGATGTCACTTCCATGGCTACGAATGGAATTGACCTTTGAATTTTCTAAGGCAGCCGAGTGTTTTTTGACCAGTTCAAATGTTTTTTTCTCTCGATCATACTTGGCTTCATATACAGATTTTTCTGTCCCGGCGAACAATGAACCATTGGCGAAACAGACAGCTGTGACAAAATTGTCTTTTTCCTGCTCAGGTAACTCAAAACTTGAATCAACATTGAGGGCTCCTTGCCCTACTGAGTTGTCAGTTTTGTTATTACCACCAATACAACCAGCCAAAATGAAACAGCTCAGAGCAAGAACGATAATATGCCTGGCCACATGCCCTCCTTGTTTTGCTGTCAAGACCTTACACCGGCAGCCGCTGCCAGCTCCGTTCATTGACTGCGACAAATCTACCACGGTGATGTTCCAAGGGTCCATTTATGTAGGTCCCACTCTTCTTGTCCTAATAAGATCCCTATGTTATACTTGGCCGCCATTTTCGACCTCCGGGTCGAATTCAAGCCGTATGAACAGAACCTAAATCTGGAGGTAATCGTTGAGTCATCCTAACAACCAACGAACTTTCGACTTCATCGGCGGGGTACATCCACCCCACTACAAGAGTAGTACAGAAGCCAACCCGATTGAAGTAATGCCACCACCCAAGATGGTGGTCATTCCATTGCAACAACACATTGGTGCTCCTTGTAAGCCCCTTGTGAAAGCAAAGGATAAAGTACTCAAAGGGCAGGTAATTGGTGAACCAGGTGGATTTGTATCTGCGCCAATACATGCGTCGATTTCTGGAACAGTAAAAAAGGTAGAGCTGCGACCCAATGCCATGGGTGGCGAGGTAATGTCCGTAGTCATCGAATCTGATGGTAACGACGAGCTCATCGAAAGTGCCAAAGTGGACAACTTTTCTGCTTTGTCACCAGATGAAATTCGCACCATCATCAAAGATGCTGGAATAGTCGGTATGGGTGGAGCTGCCTTTCCTACCCATGTAAAACTGACACCTCCACCAGGTGAAAAGTGTGACACCGTCATACTCAACGGTGCAGAGTGTGAACCCTATCTGACATCTGACCATCGTGTCATGTTGGAAAGACCTGCCGATGTCGTTCGAGGTCTCAAGGTGCTTCTGCATGTGTTGGGTGCCAAAAGAGGCATTATTGGTGTTGAAGACAATAAAGAAGACGCTATCGAGCTCCTTGCTGCCAAAGTTAGGGATGTGCCCGAAATTTCAGTGGTCCCCCTAAAGGTCAAATATCCTCAAGGTGCAGAGCTTCAATTAATCAAAGCGCTCATCGACAAAGAAGTTCCTCCGGGAAAACTTCCCATTCACGTGGGAGTCGTAGTGCAAAACGTTGGCACTGCTGTAGCCATCATTGAAGCTCTCGAAGAGGGGAAAGCACTTTACGAGAGAGTAGTTACCGTTACTGGTAACGCTATTGTCGAACCCAAGAATGTGCTGGCACGCGTTGGTACTTCTTACAAAGAGATCATCGAATTCTGTGGAGGATTTTCTCCTCCTCCAGGAAAAGTGATTTCTGGTGGTCCGATGATGGGAATAGCCGTCAAGAATTTGGAAGTTCCCGTCGTCAAAGCAACATCAGGCATTCTTTGTCTCTCTGAAACTTCAGTAGACAAGGGTCAATACGGCGATTGCATCAAATGCTCTCGCTGTGTAGATGCCTGTCCTATGTTGCTCGTCCCCTCAACACTTGGTAATAGCGTCGAATTCCTGCAATACGAACGCTCAGAAGAGTTGCACGTAATGGATTGTAAGGAATGTGGCTGCTGCACATTTGTGTGTCCAGCCAAACGACCTCTCGTACACTGGTTCAAGTTTGCCAAGGCAAAAATCGTCGTGGCCAAGAAGAAAAAGAAAGGATAGGTTCTCCGGATGGCAGAAACCAAGGAGGTCACTCCTGAACTGATCATATCGGCGAATCCGCATATACGCCATCCAGATACGGTGCCTCGCATCATGTCTGATGTGCTCATTGCACTTTTGCCAGCTTTTGTTGCCGCAATTTATGTATCGGGATTGCGCGCTTTTACAGTCACTCTCGTATGTGTCATTGGTGCCGTGGCTGGTGAAGCCATTGTGCAATACCTTCGTGGTGTGACCATTACCATCGATGATGGTAGCGCAGCAGTTATGGGTGTTTTGTTAGCATTTTGTTGCCCCGTAACCATTCCTTTCTGGATGGCATTTTTGGGCAGCTTCCTTGCAATCATCGTTGCCAAACAAGCCTTTGGTGGTTTGGGTAACAACCCCTTCAACCCAGCACATATTGGTCGAGCTTTTCTCTTGGCTTCTTGGCCAGTCGCTTTGACCACCTGGGTTGCCGTCAGCAAACTAGCAACTCGGTTGCCATATACGAATGGCGGAGCTATTCGCTATTACGATCTCTGGTGGAATCCTTTCTGGGATGTAAACGAAATCAACGCCACACTCAAAGGCGCTGGTTTGGATGCCGTGACAGAAGCTACTCCACTGGCAACACTGAGCAGTAAGATTGCTTCTGGCTCAGGAGCCGGTCTCGTTTACGCACGAGAGACTTTTTGGGATGCATTCGTTGGCACAGTTGGTGGATGTCTCGGTGAGACTTCTGCTCTCGCTCTACTGTTGGGAGCTGCTTTCCTCTTTTATAGAGGTCACATCTCCTGGCGTATCCCCGTGCCCATGATTGGTACTGTATTTTTCCTCACTTGGTTCTGGATTGGTGACGTAACCATCGCACTCTTCCATCTCGTAATTGGTGGATTGATGTTGGGTGCCTTTTTTATGGCAACGGATATGGTCACTACACCAGTAACTAAACCTGGAAGAATAATCTTTGGCATTGGATGTGGAATTATTGTCTTCCTCATTCGTCAATTTGGTGCCTATCCAGAAGGTGTCTGTTATTCAATCTTGCTCATGAATGCCGCAACACCCGTAATCGACCATTACACGCGGCCCAAAGTCTTTGGGGCGGTGAAATAATATGCCTGAAATGATGCGATTGACCCTAATCTTGTTAGTAGTATGTCTCGTTTCAGCTGGAGCGCTCTCTCAGACTTATGAATCAACAAAAGCCAAGATTGCCAAAAATAGAGCAGCTACTGAAGCAGACGCTCGTCTAGCAGTAATTCCTGGTGCTACGAAAGTAGTGGCAGCACCTGAATTGGAATTAGGCGAGAAGGTCAAAGTGTTCCGTGGTACTGACGACGCAGGCAAGACCATAGGTTATGCTTTCAAGGTCTCTGAAAAGGGTTTCTCTGGTGTCATCGATGTAATGATTGGCGCCAAACGAGAAGGTAATGAGCTAAAAGTTGCTGGGACACAAGTTCTGCGACATAGTGAAACACCTGGCCTCGGTGCAGAGATGACAACAAAGGCCTACAACGTCAAGTTAGGTGCTGAAGAAGCAATCCCAGCCTTCCAAAAACAGTTTGTTGGTTTGCGAACATCAGAACTCTTTCTGAAGAAGTCTGGTAAAGGCAAAATCGACTCTATTACTGCTGCCACAATTTCCTCACGAGCATTCACTAATGCTGTACGAGGTGGAATAGAGCAGTTGGCAAACAAGGTATCGGGGGTGTCCAAATGAGTTCTGCCAAAGAATTCACCAAAGGTATCTTTGAAGAAAACCCCGTTTTTGCTTTGATGTTGGGTCTCTGTCCAGTATTGGCAGTTACGACGAGTCTCAAAAACGGAGTTGGAATGGGATTGGCCGGTGGTTCGGTCTTGATAGCTTCGAACATCGTTATTTCGATGATTCGCAAGATTGTTCCTGAAAAAATCCGTATTCCCATTTTTATCGTCGTCATCGCCTCCTTTGTTACTATCGTTGACCTAGTGATGGAGGCTTATACACCTGACTTGCACAAGAGTCTCGGACTCTTCATTCCACTCATCGTCGTGAACTGTATCATTCTCGGTCGTGCTGAAGCCTTTGCTTCCAAGAATGGCATTTTTGCTTCTATTCTAGATGGTATGGGAATGACAGTCGGCTTTACCTGGGCCTTGGCTCTCATTGGTGGAATACGAGAGATTCTCGGTACGGGAAACCTCTGGGGTTATCCCTGGCACGTTGCCCTGAGCAAAATTCCTGTGTTGGGAATAGTTTTGGGTCCCTTGGCAAATGCAGCTTCGAGATTATTAGGGGCCATTGGTGTGAGTCCCGCTATCTTGATGATTTTGCCTCCAGGAGCCTTCATTTTGATGGGTATTCTGATGGGCTATTTCCAGAATCGCAAATTGAATAGGGAGGCAGGATTATGAAAGCGCTTCTGCTGATTTTCGTATCTGCCGCACTGGTAAACAACTTTGTATTGCAGCGTTTCTTGGGCCTTTGTCCCTTCTTTGGTGTTTCGAAGAAAATCGAAACCTCTATTGGAATGGGAATGGCCGTAATCTTTGTTATGGTCTTGGCTTCCGTCGTTACTTGGGGCATTTGGAACTATATTTTGGCTGATACTTCTTCAAACATACTCAGTATGATGACCAGAAAGTCAGTGAACCTCGAGTACCTAAAAACGGTGGCCTACATTTTGGTCATCGCCAGCCTTGTTCAGCTAACAGAGATGTTCTTGATGAAGAACAATCCCTCTCTGTATCAAGCGCTTGGTGTTTTCTTGCCCTTGATTACCACTAATTGTGCAATTTTGGGTGTGGCAATCATCAACACACAAGACAAGGGATATGGTCTTCCGCAAACGATAGTTCACGCTCTCGGAGCTGGCATTGGATTTACACTCGCTCTCGTTTTGATGGCTGGAATTCGTGAACGATTGGACATCCATCGTATCCCGAAATCACTAGAGGGATTTCCCATCGCATTTATCACCGCTGGTCTCATGGCCATGGCTTTCTTAGGCTTCAGCGGCATGATTACTGATTAGAAGGAGTCGAACGTTTATGGGTAGCGTTGGCCTCGCAGTATTGTTTATGAGCCTTCTTGGCGGAGCTATGGGTTTGGGATTAGCAATCGCCGCCCAGAAGTTTGCCGTTGAAGTTGATCCTCGCCAGAAAGAGATCATGGATGCCCTCCCAGGTGCCAACTGTGGAGCTTGTGGTTATCCTGGTTGTCAGGGGTTTGCCCAGGCACTGGTTGAGGGAGAAGCAGAGTGCACGCTTTGTGCGCCTGGTGGAAAGTCCCTCGTTGAGGAGATCTCAAGGATTCTTGGCCTCGAAGCTGGTGATATCGAAGAGAAGATAGCAATCGTTCGTTGTCAGGGTAATGAAGCCAATTGTTCTTCAGACGCTCGTTATGTTGGCGTGACCAGCTGTCGTGCTTGTCAAATATTGGCCGGTGGTACCAAAACTTGTACACACGGTTGTTTGGGTTTTGGGGACTGTGTTGATGTTTGTCCCTTTGGGGCAATCGTAATCAGCAAAGAAAAACTACCTGTCATTTTCCCAGACAAATGTACTGGTTGTGGCAAATGTGTCGATGCCTGTCCTCGTACAATCATCGATTTGCAGCCAACTACTCAGCTGACACACGTATTATGTGTGAATGTTGACAAAGGTGCCAAAGCGAACAAAGTATGTAAGACAGCTTGTATTGCTTGTCGAAAATGTGTGAAAAAGTGTCCATTCGACGCCATCAAGATAAATAATTTCGTGGCAGCCATCGATGCAGAGAAATGCCGCAATTGTGGCCTCTGTACAGAGGCTTGTCCGAAAAAGTGTATCCTAGATGGAGCGGCTGGAGAAAGAAAACAGGCATACATTCAAGATACTTGTACAGGTTGTGGTGCCTGTGTGTCGA
>CAZXTJ010000235.1:0-11285 GCA_964643655.1 uncultured bacterium | reverse complement strand
GCTCGAACTCGATGATGAAGAGCTGAATAAAGGGTCACTCGTTGCCGGATCGACTTACATGATGTTGCCCCTCGTCCGTAAAGATGGCTGTTGGGGCATATTTCACGCCGAGCGTTCACCTGATGACGATGGTTTTGCCTTTTCCCTCGTCGATTTGGAAGTCTTTCGCGTTTTGGCTGCTCAAATTTCCGTGGCTTTGGAAAATGCTGATCTCTATTTCCAAATGCGTGAGTCTTACAGAAACACAATCGAAGCTTTGGCTGCTGCCATTGAAGCCAAAGACGTTTATACGAGTGGTCACTCTTCAGCAGTCACACGTTATGCCGTACCCGTTGCTCGCCAATTGGGTATAGCTGAGGGTGAGCTGCAATCCATAGAGTTTGCCGCCATTTTGCACGACATTGGCAAAATTGCCGTACCAGAAAGTGTGCTGAACAAACCCGGCAAGTTGACACGTGAAGAGTTCGAAGATATCAAGCGCCATCCTGCTGTTGGTGCTGAGATAATTCGTTCTGTTGGTTTCCTCAATGACGCTGTCGCATACATCAAACATCACCACGAAAGATGGGATGGCAAAGGTTATCCCGATGGTTTGGCTGGCGACGACATTCCTTTGGGGGCGCAGATAGTGGGCATAGTCGATACCTTCGACGCTATGACTTCTACTCGTTCTTACCGCAAAGCTTTGCCCGAAGGAGAAGCTGTCAAAGAGATACAGCGATGTTCAGGAACTCAATTCAATCCAAAAGTTGTGGCAGCCTTTTTGGAAGCCTATGAAGCTGGAGCATTGGTTCCTGATGACGCGAGAAAAGAATATGGTTTTACAGAAACATCCAGTTTCAAGACCGAGGGAGCTGCAGGGTAATGCTTAGACTACTTGGCATACGGACGAGGATAGTGATCATTGTCCTTGCGGCCACTGCAGCTGGTTACGCTGCCGTTGCTCGTTACGTGCCAACAGATAGATTGCCCGACACATACCCTGAAATCGTTGCCGTCTCCATTATCACTTTTGGTGTTGCTTTGCTTCTGTCGCGCTCTATCGTTGCTCCTTTGCGTTTGCTGGAAGAGAGAATGCGTACTCGCATAGAGGGCAGGGGAGATGAAGTCGTGCCTGCACGGGGCCATGACGAAGTGACAATGTTTGCTCGTACGCTCAACGAGTTTTTGGTCAAGGTGGACGACAGTGCTCTTTCTATGCAGGTCGAACGCAACAAAACTTCAGAGATTAGAGAGAAGTTGGAGCAAGAATCTTCGGCTCGTCACGCTGATGTAGAGCTTTTGCTCGATGTGGCCGAACGCCTTTTGGGTGGCAAAGATTTCTCTGGTGTGGCCACACATATTCTGAAAGATTTGAACAATCATCTTCAGGCTGGCTGGAGTTCCCTCTTTTTACTGGGCAATGGTGGCAAGTCCCTCGAGATGGTTGCCAGTGAAGGTTTGGATCCAGACTTGTCAGAGCTTTTACAACTCGAAGGACACAAACCGGTCCGTTATCGTCCTGGCGAAGGTTTGTCTGGATTGGCCATCAGTGAAAAGAAGACCCAAGTTGCTCTCGAGGGTTTTCAGGACAAACGTTTCAAGCTCTTCGACAAACAGGGCACTCATCACAAGAAAATCAAAAACCTCTGTGCCGTGCCTCTGCTCATCAATGATGAAGCTCGTGGTTTGCTGATGGTTTTTAATGGTCCTACACCTCCTGGTTGGGATGAAAACCGTCAACAACTGCTGGGCAGAGTTGCCCGTTTGCTCGCTCGTTTGCTCATCGATGCCACAGACTTCTTCGAACCTTTCCGCGAAACCATGACCGGCCTTCTCGTGAAAGAATTCTGGGACGAACAGTTCCGCAAAGAATTGAGCAGGGCAGACCGATCGGGTTCAAGCCTCGGAGTGGGCTGTCTGGAGCTAAATTTCTCACCCATAGTTGGTGATGCTAAAAAACGCTCTGAATTGATGGGCACAATAGGTGAAATTACAAAAGACAATTTACGTTTGGCCGATTTGGCCACTCGTGATGGTTATGTCCTTTATGTGCTATTGCCCCATACAGACTCTTTGGGAACTATGTTTATGATGGGACGATTGAAGGACAGACTCGATTCTCTTGCTTTCGAAGAGGGCGAAGGTAAACCTCTCTTTGAGACGAGAGCTGGAGTCGCTTCATTCCCCGATGACGTAGTCGAACCTGGTCAAGTTGAGATAGCAGCCAAAGAAGCATTGGAACAGGCACGTAAGTCTGGCGACGATAGGTTGGTTTGTTATAAACGCCAACCAAAGGTGAACGAGGTATCGTGACTAAAAAACTGCTCTGTGACACCCATGCCCATCTTTCTGACAAAGCTTATGACGATGACCGAATGGACATCGCCAAAGAAGCTCTCGAGGAAATGGCATTCATTATCGATGTGGGAACCAATCGTCGTACCTGGGGGAAAGCACGTTCTCTTGCAGAGCAATTCGACAATGTTTTCTGCACAGTAGGTTGGCACCCCCACGATGCCAAAGACAGTTCAGCAGACAAAGTAAAAGAAGAGTTGGCTCAAGCTTGGTCTGACAAAGTCGTTGCTTTAGGCGAGATTGGCCTCGACTACCATTACGACTTCTCTCCGCGCAAAGAACAGCAAGATCTCTTTGCCGCTCAACTCGATTATGCCGCTGAGAGAAAAATACCGACGGTCATCCATATCAGAGAAGCTTGGGACGATGCTCTGGCAATTATGAAAAAAGCCGATCTGTCTGCAGGTGGAGTAGTCCACTGTTTCACAGGTAGTTTGGAAAATGCTCGAGCCTCTTTAGAGCTAGGTTTACATATCTCTTTTACAGGCGTGATTACATTTCCCAAATCAAAAGAACTGCGTGAAGTAGTGAAAGAGACTCCTTTGGACAAAATGTTCTTCGAGACAGATTGTCCCTATTTGTCTCCTCCGCCATTTCGGGGAAAACGTAATCATCCCCTTTATGTGCGCCATATCGTCGAAGGGGTAGCTGAAGAGCTCTCACTCTCTTATGAAGAGCTCCTAGAGAAAACAACGGCTAATGCCATAAAGTTTTTCCGTCTGCAAGGGAGGCTTCAGTGAAGCGTTTTTTCCTTTTCTCTTTGCTGACTCTTTGTGTCGTTAGCTCAGCGTGGGCTGCCCGACCGAGAGCTGCATGGTCTGGCAGTCTTTTATCGCAATATCTGCGCGGTGAAGGTGGCACTGCAGTCCAACGAAAAGGAATGGCCGGACGTCCAGAAAAGGCGGCCAACAAACGTAAGGTCCAGCAGATTTTACGCCGTGTTGACGAGCTTCTGCGGAACAACAAAACGAAAGCTGCATTGCCTTTGCTGAGGGAAGCACGCAAGGTTTTTCCAGATAACTTGGCTATACATTTGGCAAGAGCAATCGTCAATGAACGCCTTGGTCGTATAGGCGCTGCTAGAGCTGCTTATAAAGATGTAATCGCCTTGGACACTCGCAATGTAACAGCGATTACAGGCCTCGGTGCACTCATTGCCGAGCAGGGCAGTGATGAAAAAACAGCTGAAGGATTGCTGAAGAGATCTCTCGACTTGGCTCCTGGCAACTACAAAGCATTGGATGGTCTTGGTTGGTTGGCTTTCAAAAAAGGTGAGATGGTGAGAGCTGAAGCACTCTTTCAAAAGGCCAGGACAGCAAATGAAGATGCAACCGACCCCCTTTACCACCTGGGGCTTGTCTCTCTGCGGAAAAAGGACTTGGCCAAAGCCATGAGTTCTTTTCAGCAGGTGACACAACTAGATCCCACTCACGATAGGGCTCACATCTCGCTAGGACTCCTTTATGAGCGATTGGGTGAAAGAAGAAAAGCCAAAGAAGAGCTATCCAAAGCGCTCTCCCTTGTTGGTATGAAGGGACCTGTGGCTCGTCGTATAATCACAGCCCTTCGTCGCCTCTCTCCTCATTGGCGTCCCGTTGATAGCTTCTCCAAAGCAGTTCCCAAAGTTTTTCCAGGTTTGCCCGTAGCTCTTCTCCCCAAAGAAGAAGCGCCCCAAAAGGTGGTTCATCATCGACCACCACAACCAAGAGCCCAAACATTACGGCCAGAGCCTGTGCAGAAAACTCCCAAAAGAAAAAATCGACATCTATCCCTGTTGCCAGAAAAAGTGCCTGCTAGAAAACAGGGGCCCAATTCACCTGCTATGCTGCGAGAGGCAGTGGCTGCTTCACGGACTTTTGTCCATCGTGATTTGGTTGGGGACCATATGCGTTTGGGGCGCCTCTATTATGAGTTTGGTTTGATGCGCGACGCTGCTGGTGAGTTTCAGACTGTCATTAACTTGGCTCCCCTTTCGTCAGAGGCTCGCGATGCCAAAGATTTGGTGGAAGCCCTCAGTGACTTCTCTGATCCCACAGAGGATGAGAAGATTAAGGGTTATTTGGCTGTTGGAGCGGCTTTGTGGAAAAGAGCCGATATTACGAACGCCAAACTCCAATACAAAAAAATCTTGCTCCTTCGCGAGAAAGACTCTGTTGCCCATAAAAATCTGGCTTATCTCTATCTCAAAGAGGGAAGGCAAAACGAAGCTTGGATGCACGTGAAAGAAGCTTTGCAGGCCCAACCAGATAATCCAGAGGCCTTATTGCTGAAAGGTTATGTGCAGGCAAAACGACGGAATTTCCGTGATGCTGAGTCCACTTTTTTACACATAGTCGAGATAGTGGACTCTCAGGGTAATGTTGGTCGTTATGCCCGGGAAATGGCTGAAAAAATGGCCTTATTTACGGAGTTGAGGTAAAGGTGTTTTCACTGCGTGAAAGAAAAGGAGTCCATTTCGTCCGTTGTGATGGACTGGGAAAAGGTGTCAAACACGGCTTTTCCACTCGTCGCGGTGGAGTGAGTGAAGGTGTTTATGAAAGCCTCAATCTGGGGTTTTTCTCTGATGACGACGAGAAGGCCGTCAAAACCAATTGGAAACTTTTCCTATCGGCCCTCGATTTGCAGGAAACACCTCTCGTTTACCAGCACCAAGTACATGCCACCAAGCTGAGAAAGGCTGAAGTTGTAGGCTCTTTCAGTCTTTTGGGCGAAGGAGACGCCCTTTGGACTGACGAGCCTGGCGTTGCGCTGGCCATAGTCACAGCCGATTGTGTGCCAGTTTTTATTGTTTCCAAGGGGGAGAAACCCTTCGTTGCTGCAATTCACGCAGGTTGGCGGGGCTTGGCTTCAGGGATAATCAGCAATACGGTTGCAGAGGTTAGCTCTAAAATTCCCTTGGAGATAGGCGAACTTCACGTAGCCGCTGGTCCACATATTGGACCCTGCTGTTATGAAGTTGGAGTCGATACGGCTCAAAAGCTGAGAAAAAGAGTTGGTAAAAGCGTAGAAGTCGTCAAAAGCAGTGCTGGAGGGAAAGGATACGCAAATCTGGGCCTTCTGGTTCAACAAGAATGTCTTTCTTTGGGGATTCCTGAGTCACAGATCTTGATCTCTGATATGTGTACCTGTTGTCATGATGATAGTTTCTACTCATATAGGCGCTCCGGTGCCAAGGAACGTGGCAGAATGGGAAATGTTATAGCATTGGCAGCAAATGGCTATTGATCTCAATAAACTGTTAGAGGACATACAAAATCCTGATGAGGATATGGTCGTCCTTGCCTTGAGGACGCTGAAACGCGTTTCTGGACCCTCTTTTGCCAATGAAGTTCAGATATCTAGCAAAATCATCAAAGAGCTAGAAAGGCTCGTTGAGGAAAGTTCAGATGAGGTACGCTTTTTTGCTCAAGAGTGCCTCGATTACGTGAAATCAAATGTTCCTGCAGGGGCCGCAGCTGCCCCACCGGCACCTGAACCAGCTGCTGCACCGGCAGCCAAGGCACCGCCGCCTGCCGCTGTGCCTGGGCTCGACTCTGGAGACAAGATTATTGCTTTCTTGGCCAAAGGAGTGGGTGATCCTGGGAAAGCTTCTGCTGCTCTCGTAGCTCTACGTCAGTTCGTCAGGGCAGAACACCTGCCCCTCGTGCGTAAATATATGCGCCACAAATCGCCTGCCGTACGAGTAGAAGCTGCCGGCACCATTGCCGCTTCTGGTGAAGAGCGAGCCATTTTGGAAACATTGTTGCCTTATCTCAATGACAAAGCCAATGAGGTGAGAGAGGCCGTTCTCAAGGCCATTAGGGCCATTGACCATCAGCGACTGATGACAGTCATAGAGACAATGCTGCGCTCTAGCCAAATCAATATCAAAGTTGCTGCCGTATACATCCTTGCCCACTTACAAGGTGACGAAGTCGTTCGTCTTTTGGGTGTGGCTGCTAGAGACAAACAAGAAGAGGTTCGGTCTCGAGTCGTTGATGCTTTGCAAGGACGGCGTGGCAAAGAAGTGCTCGTCATTCTCAAAGGGCTGGTCAATGACATGGACATCGATGTGGCTGAAAAAGCGCTCAAAATCTATGAAAAACTCAAATTCGAAGAGGGCATACTCAATTCCTCTGCCGAATTGGGTGACATCATCATGGAGAAGCTGCGCGAAATCAGTATGGAAGACGACGAAGAGGGTTCTGAGGAAGAAGAAGGAGTTCCTCTCGAGGTACCAACGAGTGCCAAAGATAGAATTCCCGTCGGTGAACAGCAACTCAATGAATTTGTCGTCCCCAAAAAGCCTCAACAAGCCAAACGACAAGCTCCGGCGCCTGTCGTAGAGGTCATTTCTGATACTCCTCAACAGGAAGGCCCTGAATTCAAGCGTCTCAATGAATATCCTGAAGAGATTCAGAAGATGTCCGAAGAAGTCTACGATCAGCTCGATGAGCTTCTCGAAGAGATGGGACGGACAATCTGGCGTCTGGAAAAAGCCAATCGCATTGCTGATAGGCGATTTTCCAAGCTGAATTATGACATTCAGCGTTATGAAGATATGTTGGCCAAACGTACAGCTGAACAGAGCAGTAAAGAGGGATTCTTCTCCAAATTGTCTGCTGGCAACAAAAGGTTGCAAGAGAAACAGCAGATGAACCTCGAGTTTTCCCTTTCTGAGTTATATCGCCGCCTGGGCGAGATTGCCGTTGAGTTGTCCCTAAAAGAAGAGAGTCGTTTCCCAGAGCTCGACTCCTATTATCGCAAGGTCAACCACTTGCTCGAAGAAGTGCGCAAAATCAAAGAGATGCACGACATGTAGGCCCGGGATAGTGAGGACAATGTGACAGTCAACGTAAAAAAAGTCGCCAAGGATATTTTCCATGACGACGAGGACGTGCGCATTTTAGCGCTCACGGCTGTCCTGCAGTTGACTTCATCCTCCGTTGGTGGCTCAGATGACCTTTCAGTTTTGATCAAAAGTCTCGAGAAGGCAGCAGACAAAGGTGACGGAGATGTCGTCTTCTTGGCTCGCAAAGGTTTGAATCACCTTCGCTGTTTGCGAGATCGGCTGACGAAAGAAAAGAGTGCTCCCAAACCGGCTGCTGCAGGAGGTCCTCCTGCAGAAATGAATCGCGAGCGTCTGCTCAAGGTTTTAGAAAACCACGAAACGGATATGCAGCTTGGTTGGGCCATCTCCTCCTTGATTAAAAAAGGAACTGCAGAAGATGTGCCTTTGGTAGTTCCTTATCTCAAACATCGCGATGCTCGCGTACGTTCAAATAGTGTGGAATTCCTCGAAAGACATGGTTCCGTTGACGTCTTGCTGGAACATTGCGTTCCTCTTTTGCAGGATGAAAACAACCGTGTGAAAGGGACTGTTGCCACCGTATTGGGCCGTATTGGCCACCCTACAGTTGCCGATTATCTCAGCAAATTACTCGATGACCATCGCATAAGCGTTCGTGAGAGTGCTGTTTATGCCCTCTCAAACATTCGTGGTGACAAGTTCATCGAACTTTTGGTGAAAGCTCTGCGAGATCCCTACGAAGGTATTCGTTTGCGGGCTGTGCAAGGTCTGGGACGGCAGAAAGATCCACGTACTCTGCCCCATCTCAAAGAAGCCCTCAACGATTTGGACGCTGCCGTTTGTGACGAGGCAGAGCGGGCCATAGCCTTCATTTCTTTGGAAGAGGCAGCTGGATTTAGTGAAGGTCATCTCGATCTAGGACTGAAAAAGGACGTGGCTGAAACTTCGGCCAAAGCAGACAAAGTACCCAAACCACCAATGACTGAATTGCAGAAGGTGGGCCGCGAGCTCTTTAAACTTCAGCAAGCAGGCACACTTTCCAACGAAGCAATCGACAAGGTCTGTTACGAAGGAATGCGTATCATCGAATTCTTGGACAGACATCGTTATCGTGCTGACGAAAAGGCAAAAGAAGGTGGCGAAGGGCTTCTGTCGACCATGCGTTCTGATTTGGGAAACCCCACCAATGCAGAACGGCAGGCAATCAAGAGATTGGAAAGTAAGTTGGCTACAGTCTTTGAAGAAGTGGGCAAGATAGCCATGACTTTGATGAATGACAACAAACTTGGACTGACGGGCGAAGATGAGCTTCTGCAGCGGCTAGATCTTCTTCGCAAGTGTATCGGGCGGTGATCCAACTCTTTTATCATGGCGATTAATCTGCAAAAAATACAATCAGATCTCAATCATGGCGATCCTCAGATTCAGACTTTCGCTTTGATGAGTATTACTCGATTGTCGCCACAGCTCGTGGACAGTGTCCAAGAGATACAAGCCGTCTATGACAAGCTACAATCCTTAATCAAATCAAATAATCCTGATGTCGTTTTCCTGGCCAGGAAAGCCACTAACCACATAGACACTGTTTTCCGCCCCTATTTCAAAGACCTGGGGAAACGTGAAGGTGGACCACCACAAGATCCACGAACTATGAGTCGTGAAGAGTTGTTGCGGACCATCGATAGCTCTCTCGAGCACAAATATGTGGCCTCTTTGGTCATGCGTTTCATCGAAGTGGGTCAGAGGGAAGATCTTTCGGCACTTCGCCAGTTCTTGCAACACGAAGACGACCGTGTCCGCAGTAATACCGTTGAGGTATTCGAATCTTTGGGCGACAGCAACTACGTCGAAGACATCAAACCTCTTTTGTCTGACAGGAATAACCGTGTTCGCGGTAATGCCATTATGGCCCTAGTCAAATTGGGTCATACTGACGTGCGTAGGAACATTGAAGAGATGTTATGTATGGGTATGATCAGTATGCGAGAGACAGCAGTTTATGTGCTTTCCCAGCTCAAGCTGCCTTTTGTGGAAGAGTTGCTCATCAAAGCTTCTGCTGATCCCTATGATGGTGTCCGTTTGCGCGCGACCAAATCTTTGGGTAATTTCATTACTCGCAGAGCCATCGTTCGTCTCAAACAGCTCATGAACGACATTGACATCAATATTTGTGAGGCTGCCGTCGAGAGTTTGCGCACTATCAAACGCACTCACGAAGAGCTGAAAAATCAGCGAACGCAAGAGGTGCAAGCGCCACCCCAGCCCGTGGCTCCACCTGCTCCAGAGCCGGCACCGGTGGCTCCACCGCCTGCTCCCGAGCCAGTTCCTGAAGAGACTGTCGTGCCACAAAAGGCTGCGCCCGCTCCGCCTCCAGAGCCCATGCCGACGACTCCGCCACAGGCTCAATTCATTGATGAATCTGAGGTGGAACCTGCACCTGGTGACGAGGAACTCGAAGTTGTGGAAGAGACGCCGCCTCCGGCTCCCAGAGCTGGTTCTCCAGAAGCTCAGAAAGCTGAGGTCTTGCGAGAACTTGGTACAGAGATTTACCAACTCTGTCGCATGAACGAGATTACCCATGAATCTTTGGACAATGTTTTTTATGAGATTTTGCGTTATCAGGATTTCCTGCGTGCTTATCTCGTGAAGAAACAAAAAGGTGCCACGTCGGATGTGAATCCGCGGGCAGCCATTGAACAATTGCAATCTAAAATCAAGGACTCCTTTGCCGAGTTGGGAAGATGTGCTGCTGACTTGATGGATAAAGGCAAGCTCAGGATATCGGAAGAACACGCAGAGTCCATTGGCAGTCTCATCAATCAGTTCAAGAACTTGAGTTGATGAGAGTTAGGAAGGTTTGAAAGAGTGTCACTGAAGATCAAAAGGATCATCGACGATTTGACCGATTCTGAGATCGATATCCAGATCCTGGCACTGACGACCATCCCGCGTATATCGCCAGATACAGATATTACTGCCGATGAGTTGGCAGATTTGACTGAGCGGGTAAGAGAAGCAACGGAGTCAGAGAGTACTGATGTAGTCTTTCTTGCTCGAAAAGCGCTCAATTGCCTGCGCAACTTCGCTGCTTCTGGTGGGGGAGAGGCTCCTGCTGCGCCAGCTCCAGCTCCGGCTCCTGAGCCTGAACCAGCACCTGAGCCCGAGCCTGTGGCTGAACCTGAGCCCGAGCCCGTGCCCGAGCCCGAGCCTGTGGCTGCACCAGCTCCAGACACTGCTCCTGAAGCTCCTCCTGCAACTGAAGAGCCAAAGGGTGAAGTCCTCGATGACGAAGATGAAGAGTATTTTGCTACGGTCATTCGTCCGCCATCTTCTGGCACAATGGACATTGAGCGCCAACTTATCAAAGAGGATGATCCTCGTCGATTGGCAACTCTGTTGGCTTGTTTGGCAACGGAAGCCACAGATGCTTCCATTCTTCATCGCGTAGTTGGTTTCTTGCAGCATGATAATCCTCGTGTGCGAGCAAATGCTGTCGAAGTTTTCGAACGTGTTGGTGGCAAGGAACACCTGCAGTTTTTGGTACCGCTGATCAATGATTCGAATAACCGAACTCGTTCAAATGTGATCAAAGCTTTGTTGAAGTTTGGTCATCCTCAGGGGAAATTCCATCTCAAGCAGATGTTGCAAGCAGATGAGGTTTCCATGCGTGAAAGCGCAGTGTTCACTCTCTGCGAGATGAAGTCTCTCGAGTTGTTGGATTTGTTGCTGCTCGTGTTGGAAGACTCATATGAATCTATCCGTTTACGTGCTGTCAAAGCTTTGGCTGAATATGACTTGCCTGAGGTCGTCGAAGCATTAAAAACACGATTGCAAGACGATGACGAGGCTGTTCGTGAAGAGGCAATTCAGGTTCTGAAGAATAAAGGGGTCAATGTTGCCAGGCTCCTCGAGCAGCAATCGAAAAAAGCACCTGCTCCTGAAAGTGCCATTGATGGCAAGCTGGAAGAGCAGTTAGAGAGAGCTCCTTCTCCTTCAGAGGAAGAGTTTGATGACGATGCCGATGATACTCTGCCTTTGGCTGAAATGGCTGCAGCTGTGGAAGCTGCCATTGAAGACGATGTAGAGGAGGAAGCTCCAGAGCCTGCTCCAGAGCCTGCTCCAGAGCCTGCTCCAGAGCCTGCTCCAGAGCCTGCTCCAG
>CAZXTJ010000234.1:0-11293 GCA_964643655.1 uncultured bacterium | reverse complement strand
CGAGCCAAAGACTTTTGGGTGCAGAGCAATACCGCCCCCATTGCACCCCTGCCCAACATTTTTTCCACCTCGAATTTTTCGAGGAAAGCAGCATCGAATTTGAAGGACTCGTTCATAGTTTCATTATAGGCATTTGGAGCTATACATACGATGTCTCAAATTTGAGCCACTTGTTTTCACCAAGGACACTTCTGAGCCACTTGGTGACAGGTGAATGCCAATCGGTTTTTTAAATGTCACTAGACAAGGGGGCTTAGGTCTTTTGGCAATGGATTTGATAGTGCATTCAGTGAATCTGAGTCAAATAGACAATCAGAAAAGAGGAATTCATGATAGCTCATAAAACAATCTCTTTTAGATGCATATTTTGTGTTGTAATGATCTTTGCTTGTTTTTTACAAAACAATGCCTTTGCCAGAACTCCTCTAGATAGTTTTGAACTGCTTTCTGTTGCATCAAATGACAATGATATTCAGAAAACAAAGTGCTGTAACAAGAAAAGAGTCTTTCTTTATCCACGAGTCATGGATAGTTGCTTTCAAAGGTTTTCAGCCAAAGTCAATGATGGCTTTGTTGTTTATCAAGATGACATAGTTTTTGGCCCTCAAGAAGAGGTCAGAGAGATAACTGACAATCTCGACAAGAATTATGGTGAGAACCAAATCAAAGTGGCTGGTTCTGCTCTCAAACTCTTGAGCCGCTCGGCTTATGCGTGGCCAAAAGGCCTGATACCCTACACAATCGATAGTGATCTCGAGTGGCAGAGGCCATTGATCGAAGGCGCAATGGTTGAATGGAGTGAAAAGACAAATATCGAATTCGTTGACTACAATCTCAATCGAGAGCGCATAAAAGATACTTTTGGTACTGATGTTGTCTGGCGCATACATATAATTCGCGACAATTCTGGAGGCAGCGCCTCTTACGTTGGATTGAGGAAGTACTCAATAGAGGGTCTTGAAAATGCACAACCCCTTTGGTTAAGCGAAAAAGCTCGCCACGAGACGGTACTCCACGAACTTGGCCATGTAATTGGTCTTTGGCACGAACACAACCGGCCTGATCGTGATCAATATGTAAAAATTTTCAAACAGCATGTCAAAGAAGAAAGATTGGATAACTTTCATATAGGTAATGGCCAGATGGTCGGAGATTATGACCACCAATCCATAATGCACTACTCATCATCCATATTCTCAAATAATGGTCATCCTACATTTCAAGCTCTTGATACCATCCACATTTCGCAACGTGCCTATGTTGGCCGCAGCAAGCATATCTCACAAGGTGACATTGAAGCTGTCAATGCCATTTATCCTCAATAGTATGTCCCAAACATGAGCCACTTGTTTTCACCAAGGACACTTCTGAAAAACTCAGTAACTATCAATTATCAAATAACTCCCCTCTATGTCAGTAAACAAGGGTCTTTAGGCCTTTTGGCAAGGGAATTGATAGTGAATTCAGTGCATTTGAGTTTTTTGAAGACAATTGGGAAAGAGGACGTTATGAAATCACTAAGAATGTTTTGCTTATTGCTCATCGTAGTTTTTGCCACATCATACTCTGCTGTGTCTACAGCCCTATGCAAGAGTCAGAGAGAACCAGATGGATTTTCCATAATTAGGGACAACGAATTGGAAACTGCTCTAAAACGTGATTGTCTCACCACATGTAAGACACTTAGATTTCGTGATGGTTGCTGGATTGTTAAAAAAGCAAGTCAATATTTTCCAAATCATAGAAGTCTAATGGCTGTGCCAGAGATGAGGGTCTTGTGTGAAGGGCAGTTTCCATACTCTGTCGTCAAAACACTGAAATCATCAGGCAATTGTGGGGAATCCAGGTGTGCAATGAAGGTCGGACATATTTACGAAAGTGGTGAGTTTAGTTTCTTTTCAGGGATGAACCCCTCTCGTAAAAAATATTACTACTCTCCCTATTCCAAGGAAGTCTATACACTTGGATACCATCCTTATTTTGATATTGACTATTCACCTGATGCAGATGGCTGGAAAGAAGACACAACAGATTCTAATTTATGGGTTCGCAACAGCAAAGTTAGTGAAAGGACAGTCAAAAACGAAGACCTAGCAAGACAAAGACATGAAACTGTCATTGCAAACGGAATATATCGCTCATCAACTGAGAGCCGATATTCTAGGCTCGAAGACATTCATGTTTATTCTCCTTATGAAGGCAGCCTGGTTAATGGCCATCTGAAGGTCGTTGATACAGATCCCATGACAGAAGGCAGTATCGTTACCTTAGAGATGAATGACACTTCTCATATCGTTGGCATTCTAACACCAGCAAAACAAATCATGTTTTGTGAAAATATCATTATTGGTCGAGTTAATAGTTGTGGTGACTTGGGGATAATCATTAAAGGACAACTACAGCCCGTCGAAGTAACTTGCGATGAAGAGAGAGAACCTTCTTTTGTTGATTTGCTTGGTGTAATCGACTGAGGACTCCCTAAGTTTGCATTAAAAGCCTCTCCAGGGCTACTATGACGCCACCTGGAGAGGTTTTTATGTTTACGGAAGAACAGTTGAGGGCAATGCCCACTGAGATGGCCAAAGAGCGCGAGCGTATTGCTCGTGTCCGTCCAGACCATCATTCACTAGCCGAGCTGCGCTCTTCATTGGAGAGCAAAAAACAGATGCTCGAAGGCATCATGGAGACGGGCTCCATCCAAGAGCAGGCTTTGGCTCACGTGGCTTATGAAGCCGTTGAAGAAACGGAAGAGGCCATTACTCTTCGTGAACACGACGCTGATTTAGAGCTGGCCCGCAAAGAGATAGACAATCTCAATATGGAGGTATTCCTCAAGTACATTTGCTCCAAAGAGGCAGAGTTGCGGACAAGGGTAGTTCTGAAAGCCGCTGATGTTGATTTCGAAGCGACCATTCCTTACTTGAAAGAGCGCCTCGCCGTCGAAGATGATATGCACGTATTTTCGGCTCTCGTGAAAGCGATTGGTCTTCTCGGGCGTGATGATGAGATGGGTTTCATTGCTGAATATCTCTCTCATTCTGATGCTCGTGTACGAGCAAATGCAGTTGAGGGCATGCGTCTTTGTGACAAACCCACTCGTTTTAATTTGTTTGCAGCCATGATGGGTGATGAAAATCATCGTGTTCGCCTCAATGCGGCCATCGCTCTTCGGCGTGAAGATCCAACGGCTCTACCCGATATTTTGGAAGAGTTATGGGATGATGAAAATCCCATGGCTCGTCGCTCAGTACTGTGGGCAGCCAAGACTCATCTCGAAGCTGAAGAAGCTCGTGCCCATTATTTGCGAGGCCTCGAAGATGAACATATTGAGGTGCGCCTCCAATCTTTGGATTGCCTTGGTGATTGCCATGACCTAGAGGTAGTGCAGAAGATTGTCTCTCTGCTCGAGGCACAAAATGAGGTCGATGACTGGAGCAAAGCGCTCCGGCAGCGGATTTTTGCTCTCCAGGCAACTACGGACGGTGAATTGCGAACTTTTGTGGCCGCTGCCGTGGAGCGGCTCCTCTCCTCCACTCCCAAAGAAGAAGAGCCAGAAGAGGCAGAAGCTGAAGAGCTTCTAGAAGATACTCCAGCAGAGGAAGAAGAGCCCAAGGGGGTTGGCCGACACAAACTCCGCCCACCAAAAAATGATGGTGAGCAAGAGAAAAAGGAACGTGTAATTTATGTGCGCCTTGCTGGTCGTGTTGTCCACGGAGTAAAAAAGGACGCTCTCAAACATGTGACCATTCGTCTCTCCAATACTGGTTTCCAAGAGATGTCGGACCGTCACGGTAGGTTCTGTTTTGAAAGGCTCGAGGCCAACAAGGTTCACATTTTTGTCTGTGAGAAGACTGGCTGGCCAAATACTACTTTCCGCTATCGAACTTCTGGTCAGAGGGATCAACGTGTCATAATTAGGATGCGTTCACCTGGAAGGAGATAAGTCATGCGACTTTCCATATTAGCGGTCTCTCTGTTTATACCCATCTTGTTTACGGGATGTATTGGTGACTCCAATGATGATGGAGCCAAAGGCATGGATGTAGGGCCCACCAAAGCTTTCCGCAAGTGGGTATCCACCATTGAGAATAATGATTATGGCACTATGTGGGCTCAGCTGCCCATTACGGCCAAAGAGCGTTTTCGTTATGCCTGGGACGATGAAAAGGAACAGCTGGCCAAATCGCCGCAGGCCGTGAAAACCAAGTTTATGAAGGTTTATGGTTTTTCTAGCTGGAAAGAGTTGCAAGAGGAAGAGGCGGCTGCCTTTTTCAAAAGGTCCATGGGCCGTTATCCGACGGGCAAGTTGCCAACGAAATATCAGTTGTTGAAAAAAGCCAAAGTCCACAAGATTACTTACGCAGACGAGGGTACGTCGTGTATAGTAACTTTCCTCGACGAGGATGGTTCTCCTCTGCCAATGCGCATGAAGATGTTGCGCGAAGGGGAAGAGTGGAAGGTCGTTCGCCTTCCCTAAGGACAAAAATGGCTTTAATTCTACTTTACGATACGCGACCGGTTTTTAAAGAGAAGCTCATCGGAGCAATCAGCAACTGCCAGGATTTTATAATCAAGACGCAGTATGGCCGCGATGACACTTTGCCTGCGATTTTGCTGCAGCTCATGTATCGCAAACTGGAAGCGCAAAATATTGATGATTACGATCTGCGCAGTTGGGCTGATGAGGGCGGTAGGATGACCATTCGTGGCACCTATGAAGGTCACCTCCACGAAGAGGCGGAAGCTTGATGGCTTTGCCCTCTGTCATCACGGTAACGCAAGAGCTCATCCGACGTGATACTTCCAATCCCCCGGGCAATGAGATTGCCTGCGTTGATTATCTGTCTGAGCTTTTTCAAGAGGCAGGTTTTGATCCCATCGTTTTGGCCAAAGAAAAAGAGCGAGCAAATCTCGTCGTTCGCTTGGCAGGCCGTGGTGAAGCGCCACCTTTGCTTTTTTACGGTCATCTCGATGTGGTGACAACGGAAAATCAGGTTTGGACTTTTCCGCCTTTTGCCGGTCACATTGAAGATGGTTACCTTTGGGGACGCGGTTCTCTCGATATGAAGGGCGGCGTGGCCATGCTCGCTTGCTCTTTGTTGGAGGCACGTAAACGAGGGATAGTTCCAGCTGGTGACATTATCTACTGTGCTGTTTCCGATGAAGAGGCTGGTGGAGATTTTGGAGCCAGTTTCCTTGTTGATGAACACCCTGATTTGTTTGATGGAGTCCAATACGCCATTGCCGAATTTGGTGGTTTCTCCATTCGTTTTGGTGGGCAGACTTATTACCCCATTATGGTTGGAGAAAAACAGATCTGCCACGTCCGAGCAACGGCAAAAGGAGTTTCAGGGCACGCTTCAGCTCCTGTTCGTGATGGAGCAGTCAGTCGCTTGGCCAGGTTCATCTCTTTGCTCGAAGAGAAACAGCCAGCTCTTTTGATTGAACCACCTGTGCGTCAACTCATTGAAACGATTTCAGGCTCTGTTCCTGAATTGATGGGATTGATGGACGAAAAGACAGCTGATGCTGTTTTGGCAGGATTGGGTCCTTACGCCAACGTCTTTGCTCCTTTGTTGCGAGCGACAGTGTGTCCTACCATGATTTCTGCTAGCTCCATTCTCAATGTCATTCCAGCAGAAGCAAAGGTTGATCTAGATTGCCGACTCCTCCCCTCCCAAAAACCTGATGACGTATTGGACCATTTGAATGAGTTAGCAGGTGATTTGGTAGACATCGAATTGGTTCGTTACGAAGAAGGTACGGGCATTCCTGATATGACCATGTTTGATATGCTCGGCCAGATTTTGCAAGACGCAGATGTTGGGGCCAAAGTATGTCCTTTTGTTCTGTCTGGTTCTACGGACGGACGTCATTTCAAACGTTTGGGTATTCAGACATATGGCTTTACACCTTTGAAACTTCCTGTGGATTTTGACTTTTTCAATCTAGCCCACGCCCCAGATGAAAGGGTGCCCACAGCTGCATTGGAGTTTGGTGTAGAAAGGCTCGTTGAGCTGCTAAAACGCTATTGCTGAATGGGACGCAATTTGGGTAAGTGACAGCCTGCTAAAATCAGCTTACCCATCAAACGACAGAGATCTTCACTTTCCAACTCTTCGCTCGTGACAGTGTTACCCTCGAGGGGACCAAACTTGATTGGCTTGCCATGTATACGGGCTGCCATGACGACTACCAGCTCTTTATCCTGCCATTTGGACCAATGATCTTTGATGCGCTGCATTCCAAGGTCTGTGAATTCTAGTTTGATGTGTGGTTTTTTATCTCGGGGAGCAAATTTGGCAAAAGCCAGATGGGGCGTACCAAAGAGAGCTTTGGCTTCGGCTAATCGGTAGGTAACTTTTGGTTTGCTTTTGTTTGTTGGTTGGCAAGGAAAGATATAGTCGCCTCGTTGACGTTTGGCTTCAAGTTCCAAAGCGCTTTCGGCAGTCTCTTTTTTTGCCAGATGAAATGCCACTAGCAGTGGGGCTTTGATTATCCTACGCATACCTTCGTAATGTTCTTTGTAATCTTTCCAGGTGATTGAAATTTTTCCCATGGCTCGACTGCTCAGGCTGAATTTTTCGGCACCACAGAGACGAAGGCGTTGGAAAATTATGTCACCCACACGTTTGGCCGTTGTTTCCATTTTGCTTTTGGGAACACTTTCTATTTGGTAACGCCAGGTGTTTTTCCAGGTAGGACCATAGACTGGTTGGCTTCTGGCCAGTGTTGGCAGAAGGATTACCAGTGTGAGCAGTGTTATGTAGTTGAGTTTATTCATACATCTATTATTGTAACACTGGAGAAGGAAAGGGAACGCTAAAAGTGCTTATATAAAGAGATCTTCCGCAGTTATCTCGTTCTGAATTGCTTGCAGGTAATGTTCGTTTCGGCTTGCCCCATTGAGCGTAATCAGTGTGTTGAATAGCGACTTTCTTGAACCAGTTACTTTGCTGAAAATCTCTCTTTTTCGATTTAGCTCGTTGGCCAGTGTTTTTGTAACTGTCAGTTGGCTTGGCGTGTATTTGATTTCGCAGAGGTTGATAGTGTTGTCAGCACGATCTAATACCAAATCAATCTGAGCACCTTCTTCAGAGGTTGCATCTGGTGCGTGACGCCAAGTGTGATAGGAGTGTTGAATGCCAGAAATACCCAAAGCCTTTGACAGAGCATTTGTATGGGTGAGAACAAGGTTTTCAAAGGCCAATCCACTCCAAGAGCGCCAGCTTGGAGTCTGCTGAATGGAGAGCCAAAATTCAGCAGGCCTATTCTGATTGTCGTATTTGTGACTTTCAAGCCAATGTAGATAAAAGAGTGAGTAATGATCTACTAGTCGATAAGAGGCCTCTTTGCTTCGTTTGGCAAATTTAGAAGACTTGGTCACGAAGCCTGATTCTATCAATTCACGTAATACTTTTCTTTGAACACTAACGGATTTAGTTTTTGTTTTGGTTACGAGTTCTTTTCTAGTTAACCCCTGTTTTGATTTAGCCAAAGCACGCACATAAGCCAAGTGATTGTTAGCGCTTCCAAAGAGCGAACTAAATAATCTGTTGAATTCACCATAAAGCGTGTTGCCTTCTTGAGAGAAGCATAGCTCTCCGATGGTTTGGGCAGCCGAGTGTCCAGGTAGAACTTTGTCCAAATAAGCTGGAATACCACCAATGGCCATATATAGTTGGACAATGGAATATCTGTCTAGGTGGACACCTCTCTCGTTGAGGTACCTCTCTGTGTCACCCAACTGAAAGGGCTGCAAGCGTAATTGACAAGTAAGTCTATTATGCAATCCACCGTGCGCATCGATGATATTGTTAATGACCCACGATGCAGCCGATCCGCACACAACTAACAATACAGATGGTTCGTTACATAAGTACCTATTCCACAACAGCGTTAATGCTTGAATGAAACCTGATTTACGTGAGGCGAGCCAAGGAAGTTCATCAAAGAAAAGTACAATTCTGCCACTTTTCTTTCTCTTTGCGATTTGTTTTCTCAAGTCGTCAAAGGCTTCACTCCAGGTTTTGGGTGGACTGTAATCCATGTTGAAAACATCAGAGAACTCCTTTGCGAAGTTCCACAGTTGTTGGTTGGTTTTTGTATCAGGGACACCTGTGATGTGAAACAACTCTGTCTTTGGTGCAAAGAAGTTACGAATGAGATAGGTTTTCCCGACACGACGCCTACCATAAATTGCCAGAAACTCAGGTCTTCCTGAGTCCAGTAGAGTTTGAAGCACTTCCTGCTCTTTGTTTCGGGCGATTATTCTCATACTATTCCTTATATTAAAAGTCCGCCTACTCTCTATATATAGGAATAATCTCTATATTTAGGCAAGATAATTCCTGTTTATAGACCTATAAGTAAGAATAATCTCTGTGTTTAAGGTAGACAATTCCGTTTTATAGCAGGTGTTTTTTCTGCGTAACGCAAAAGACGCTCACTGTGTGAGCGCCTTTAGAAGGAACTGGGGGCAAGCGAACTGCCCTGCAGTTCGCTCAGTCATTCGCATAGAGGTTACCAAAGAGGTGTTCTTTGCTCTGGGCCAATGCTTTTGTTTCAGAACCTTCAAGTACTTTGTTTTCATTGAGGTTTTTGATGAATTCGTACCAGCCAGTGTTGGCGAAGTCCATGTCGGCGTAGGTCTCTTCGTAACCATTGGTGGGAATGTAGATTGCCACACCGTGGGCACCTGTCACTGTGCCGTAAGGAGATACTTCTGTGATTCCATTGGCTACGACAAATCCGTTTTCACCGCTGATGGCTTCCATCATCAGGTCAGCGCCTGCACCGAGGTCTTCGTCTTCGGGAAAAGCTTCTTTGATTTTTTCAGCGAAATCATAAAGATCTTTGTGAGTGGTGAAATAAGAACCAAAGAAAGAACGTACTCTGAAGTCTTGTGTCGCGGCTACAGCAGCTTTGACTGCGTCGCGGTCGAGTGCGACTACTCTGTTCAGCTCTTCAGAGAACATGGATACGGCGGCGTTGAAGTTAGCCATTGCTGTCTCTGTGAAACGTACACAAGATTGAGTTACGTTCTCTGAACCTTGGGAACCGCCGTTGTAAGAGCTGGTATAAGTCTCGACGATTGTTCTACCCAACTGTTCTCCATCATATTCAGGATGTGCAGCCAAGATGGAGAGAAACTCGTCATAAGACCAACCATCACCTGGTTCTGTTTTTTCGGAACCACAGGCTACGTGTGCTGCATTGCGTACTTCGTAAAAAGCTTCAGCCATACCCATCAAACAAGCGTCAAAACCAACGAGGTCAATTTTGCGACCTAGTGTTTTTGCGATTTTTTCCATTGATTCACCCACACCAGAAGTGGAGAGGGCATTATCGGAACTTTCATCAGAACAGATGGCTTTGAGAGGATCGTTGGGTCCTCCGAGAACACCTTTGCCACCAAATTTGTGAAGTCCATCATCGGGATACCAGCCATTGCCGTGGTTCCAGAGGATGATGGCATATTTTTTCGCGGGATAGTTTTTGATACCCCATTCAGCGAACTCTTCCAGAGTCGCTTGGGTACCCATATCAGCTTCTTCCATTTCACCAATGGGGGGAGTGGTGATTTCGCCCATTTTGTCATCTTTTTGAATGAGGTAACGGCGTGTGCCAGCAGCGTTTGGTGTGTAACTCTCGGAACCATCGATTTGTACGACGATGTTCACTTGGTCTGTAGAACCAACGGCTTCCATCTCATTGATGTCGTCCAGGCCTGCTTCTGCCAGGTTGTTATCACCGGCAATATAGACCATGACGGTCCACTCTTTGGTTTCTGTGGCCAGGACTGCACTCGAAAGGGCAAGGAAGGCACAAAGGGCTATCGCAACAGTTCTCATCCGTCTCTCCTACTCGGCTACTCAATATTTAATCTTCTTATTTACTCATGTTCTGCACTACTCAATACTTTGCAGTTGCTGTAATTATGGGAATGATGCAAAAAACGTCAATCCTCTCGGACAAAAAAATCCAATTAATTTCAGTTTGTGGAGTGGAGATTGGGAAGAAAAAACGGAGGAGGACCGCACCTATCCATGCGCGGCCCCCCGTTGGGCCCGATTATCTCTAACGCCGGTCTGTGGCGCAGAGACTCTCAGGTTGGTCTCGATATGTGTGTTTTGCCAGATTGAGGCTCAGATTAATTCTTCCTGCTCTACCTCTGAGCTACCCACACACGCTGGAGTGTGGGGCTGGAATCGAACCAGCGACGGGAAGTTTTCAGGCCCGCTTCGGCTAATCCTCACATTCTCTGACCATCAAGCTGTCCAAGCAATACGACTCTACTGATTTGCCTCCATAGGGCGGACCGACTTAATCGTCAGTCACATTACCCAGAGGACCCCATGTCTTAGGCTGACAATGACAACAACGACTCTGCTGCTTGGTTCTTTAATCTTACACCTTGAGGTTGCCAATGAGGAAGTCGGTCAAGGATTTGCCCACATGGGCGTCGACTACTTCTTCACAGTTGGCTCGCTGGCGTGCTTTTTTAGCTGCTCTTTCCAGTTCATCAAGACGAGAGAGAAGCTCTGATTTTTCAGCTGGGCTCAATGAACCGGACCAAACGTTGGTCGTGAATGTACCAACGTTGACGTTTTCATTCCACTTCTCGATTTGTGCAGGATGTTTGTCTGTGGCTTCATAGAGAACCTTGTGTCGTACTTCTTTGCGAGTACGGAAGGTTTTTTCTGGGTGTTCCATCTTCCAGACGCCTTTTTTCTCGTGAGAGGCGTCTTTCACCCACTTTTTGTGGGGGGCCAATGTGGGAATGGCTTTGAAGAGAGAGCGTAGTTGTTTACAGCGAGCCTCTAATCCCAACAAGAAGGTGGCAGGAAGGTCTTTTGCCAAAACAGTGCCATCGTCTAGTTCGAGGTCAGCTCTGGCTTCCTGATTGGTTTTCTCCTTTTGAATGACCGCATCGAGGTATTCGCGGAAGTGACCAAAGAAATAATCCAATGATTCACCAACAGTGGTCACCATTTCCTGGTGTTCTGTAAATCCTTCTGTGGTGATTTCCTCTTCATTGAAGGGATCGTATGTCTTTACGCGGCCCAAGAAATGTTCGGGTTTTTTACCAAAGGTATGTTCTTTTTCGCTCAGAGTCTCGCGATATACCTTTTCCAGACCAGCTTCTACTGCCAGTAACTCGTGCAGTTTTCCTTTTCCCTTGCTCACTTTATCCTCCCCTATTTATTCGGGCATGCGAACGATGAGGTCTGCTTTTTCCAAAGCTTTACCACACCACATACACTTGTCTTTTGTGCGTGAGTTGTTTTTG
>CAZXTJ010000233.1:0-11337 GCA_964643655.1 uncultured bacterium | reverse complement strand
CATTATCGATGGCCACTCCCATGCGGACATTGAATACAAAGTGGGTAATGCTCTAGCAGTGCAAGCAGGCAAGTATGGTCTTCGCTGTGGAGAATTGAAGGTCAACTACAGCCGGCGAAGAAAAAAAATCCTTTCTGTTGATGTAAAAAAACACAGTCTGATGGTGGGTGATGTAAAACCTTCACATCGCCTCAGAAGGACATTCGCTCGTCTTGTCAGTGAGGTAGAGCAAGAAAACAACAAAGTCATTGCTCGTGGTCTTCACGGCTTTTTCATGAAGAAGACACCCCGCAAAGCAAAAACACTGTCCAATCCAGCGTGTGAATTTGTTGCCCGCTCTCTTTATGAAATGCCCATTGATGGGAAAAGAGTCGACCTAGGTATTGTTTACCAAAAAGGTGTGAGAAATCACGTTGCTGCCAATGACAATGGTGAAGTAACCAACGACATCTTGCATAGAATAGTACCTTTCGAAGAGAGAATAGTGCTCATCAAGAGGACAGGCGCTCAGCTCAAATCCCTCGTCGAATATGGGTTGAAAAGAAAATTCTCCTGGGCTGGAATTAAAGTCATCGCCACTGAAGAAGAGACGGAAAATGGTATAGTTCGCACTCTTCAGAAACTCAGTGTGTACGACAGAGAGAAACGAACGTACCTGCCCATAGAAGATGAAGGCCAATATAAATTGGCCTGTGTATCCTTCTTTGGTCGCGTTTTTGTCCGTCCAGAAGAAGGAGACGTGACCAGAACGACAGTAGACAATAAAAAACTCCTACGTGATTTCATCATTCGCCATGGCGAAAAAAATCAGTATTACTTTTCCGCCAGCGATCCCTTGGCCGAAACACTGATACTCGAATAAGCAGCCACTGATCTAACAAAAAGTCTCATTGTTCGGCTCTTTTTGGCCGAAGTCATTCATGTGTATCAATTAATGAGGTAGCTCATGGAGCAAGAATGACTTTCGTCAAGATAACATCAACACTGCTGATTTTTGGTCTCTGCCTCTCTTTCGCCAATGCCACACCCATTGGTAAATGGACAAAGAACAACACCCGTGAAGCTTTGGCACACCTCAATTCAGGAGATGAGAGTGGCCCACGCCATGACTTGGCACGTTACCTTCGCTACGATCCACAACTGATCGACAAAGCAAGGCAAGCAACAACTCCTGTGGCCAAAAAAGTGAAAAAACCTTGGAGTGGTGGAGCAGATAGCGCTGTCGAACCTCTGGTAGAAATGCTCAAAAGCAAAGAGCCAGAGAAGGGAGAGCTGGCAAAAGCTGTCGAAAACATGTCTGAAGCTTACCTGCGAGTTGGTTTTGGTGTGCCTAGGCGTTTTTTGGGTCTCGTACACGAAGGAACAAAACCTTTGGGAAAACTGCTCGACGATTTGGCTCGAGCACTTAGAGCAGCACGCAAAGGTGCCTCTGTTCACAAAACCCACCTTTCTCTAGAAGAGGTTTTGGGAAAGGCACAGGAAAGCCATTATCTCTTTACCAGATTGCACAAGAGCCTCTTCAAAACGGGAACTCTCTTGGCTGAATCAGAACAGTCCTTTGCCAAGCTGTCACCAGCAGCAGGCCTTCCTGGTCATGTGTCTCTTTGCCTAATGCAAGTTGGTCGAGCCACCAGAATGAACTTGCACGCAGCTAGAGAGACTCTCGAGCAGGACAGAGAAGACTTGAAAAGAGCCTTCTCAGCCCTACGAAAAGCCATAGAACACTTGGATAGCTGCTTAGAGAGAAGCTGGTCCAAGTCAGTCACTCAAGTCGTAATGGCTGATACACCTGGAGCACTAAAAGTGGTCTACAGCCACATAAACGACGCCATAGTTCGTCTGCGGGCAATCGATAGACGTGGTCCGGCTCTGAACAAACTAATGAAAGTGAACTTCCGTTCAGCTGTTGCTTCCATCGTTGCCCTCACAGCCAATCCTCCAGGCGGTCGTGCTTCAGCCAAATCTTTCGACAAACTGAGAGAAAGCTGCCAAGTAGGTTATGGACGCATGCGCAACAACCTCCAACTATTGGAAGAAGAACACAAACGACTCATTTCATGGGCAAGAGCCATTCGGGGTAAACGTCCTCAAGAAGTAGAGATCCCCTTCCCTCCTGAATGGGTTCTGCTGGAGAGTGCAACTATCAACGGAGACAGCACTCCCATCGTCTGGTCACCAGATGATCCCTTCAGCAAGACCAATGAGAAAAATGGAGATATAATAAAAGAGGAGAAGACGGCAGAATTGGGAGCTGAAGAAACCATCGCCTTGGAAAGAGACTTGTTGTTATTGGATGAGGTAGAACGGCTATTGAGGCCCGGTGCTGAGATAGTGGCAGACTCAACGACAGCAGCATTCATTGACGCAAAACACACTCCCAAATCTCTATAAGAAACAAGGGGGGATTGACGTCTTCATCATTTGTACCCATAATTTAGGCAAAATAGAATAGAAACAAAAAGAAGAGATTGATGTGCCAAAACCGGGGAGCATGGAATAAACACGCAGGTGCGTTCAGAGACCAGCGTGTGATCCCGAAGGGGGTCCGAAGCGAGATGATCAAAAAGTTCATCTGCTCCTTGGTCGTAATTTGTATCCTCACTTCTATTTCCCCTATTGCTGTATTTGCCCAATCTTATCCTCGTCCTGATGACAGAGATAGTTACATCTCGGAAGTCACCAATCGTGCTGCTTTGGCAGAAGACCTGGACAAGAAAAGACAAGAAGCACAATACCGCCGCAAAACCATTGAAGAGTCCATACGTCGCCTGCAGAATGAACAGCCACCTGCCGGTACTGACCGTTCCACATGGGAAAGACAGAGACAGGACCGCATCAACTGGTTGAACGATTACATGCGCCGCAATGAGCAAACCTTGCAGCGTTATGAAAAAAATCTCGGTTCAGTCAATTCTCGTTTGGAGAATGACCGTAAATACATCATGACCAGTGATGATCCCGAACTCAAACAATCACTGGGTACTTTGATTGGTATTGCCGGAGCTGCTGGAATCCCCATCGCTTCTCGACCAACAATGGGTACACTCAAGGCCTCTGTTGGTCGCTCAATGATGGGCATGCGCCTCAATTCGACGAACCGCGCATTGACCAAAGCCATGACCCGTCAGACAGCTTTGCAAACCAAAGCTTCGACCTTCCAAGCACCAACTAAAGGTACCTGGACTCCAGAGGTCAACGCCAAGGGTGACCTCATCCTTCGTAATGGCAGCAAAGTCAAAAACATGGGCCGCGCAGAAATCAAAGCGGCCGATGGCACCATGATTAAAAATGATGCTGCTTATCAAAAATCCAACTATTACAAACAGCTCTACGATACTCGCTCAGGACTTTCCCATCGAATCAACGAACTCAAACATCAGCGCCAGGTTTCCAAAAACGCAAAGGCCCAAAAGGCAATTGATCAACGAATCAAACAACTGGAAGCCAAAAAAGGTCAGCTCGAAAGTGACATAGCCAAACACGATTCTGAAAATCAGTCACACAAGAGTGTAATGAAAAACCTGGCAGTCTCTGCTGCCAAGTGGGCTGCCTTTTCAGCCGGTATGGTCGTTGCCACTGATGTATTCAATCAGCTAAAAAGCAACGGTTGGAACGTTCGCGCCATCGATTGGGCCCATGCAATTCAGCCACTAAAAACTGCCAACTTCTGGGGTGGCACTGCCGGTTCTTTTGCTGGCTCAATGTTGTTGACGGCTATGGTGCCCGGTGGTGCTTTTGCTCGTACATTGGCAGGTATTGCTGGAGCAGCAATTGGTTGGCAAGTTGGTACGGGTAATCTCTTTGAAACTGATTGGATGCAACTAGGTGCAACCTCTGTAGGAGCTACAGTTGGTGCCGTGTTGGGATCATTCCTCGGTCCAATAGGAACATTCCTCGGTGGTATGGCTGGTCACTTCGTGGCTGACTGGTTGCTGAAAAAAGTACGTAATTGGCTCACACCTGGTTTCTCGTCTTATGATCCCTCCAAACGAGCTGTCTACGATTACGATCCCGACAAAGCCTCAGTTGGTTGGAACAGACCAGACAAGAGCTATGAACGTCCTGACGACTTTGCCAAGAGTAGCTCTTATTTTGGTGACGCCAAATCTTTGCACGACAGAATGCAGGAACTACAAAGGGAAATGACGGCCCTCATGCGAGGTCAACAGAATCCCAACACAATCATGCAGCTCGATTCCCTCAGACGTGAATATGGGCAAGTGCAAAGACAACTGTCAGGAATGCGAGAACAAGCTTCCTCAGACCATTACGGCTATTAAATAATAAGCTGAAACAATCTTCCTCCTGTTTCCGTAGTAGATTATGGAACCCAAGGTACGTTCTGTTTATATGTCGGGTATTTGCCCGTTAAAAAAAGGACAAGAGGGAGATATGAAAATGAGAGGCCGCCTTCGCTGGATAGCAGCTGGCACACTGGCGCTCTATCTCTTTGCGCTTTGCGCACCAGTGGTACAAGCACAATTCGTTTATGGCGAAGAAGACTTTTACACTGATGATGACACTTTCATCAATCGTGTCTATGACATCGAGTCTCAACGCCAACACATGACTGAACGGTTCAACACTGAAATCAAGAACCGTGATCAGGCATATCAAGCAATAGATCAATTGCAGACAATGCCTCCACCATCTGGTTGGGACCAAGATTCATGGGTCGATTACGTCAAAAAACGCACCACTGAGCTGCAAAACTACGCAAAAGATCGGGATAACTTCCTCGGTCGTACACAGACGAGAATCAAAAGTTACGTATCAGAGTTGGGCTCTTTCCGCGACAGAATTAAAGGTTCTGACAACCCCAAAGTACAGGAAATGGGTGCCTGGGTTTCCGTCGCTGGCTCTACTGCCGCCGTACCTGTTTATAGCCCCTATCGTCCAGTACTCAAAGGTCCTGCTCCTGCAGCCTTCAATCCTGGCGACATTGCACAAGCAACTCGCGGTGCACGCATGGCTACTGTCAATGCACGTATCGGCTCTCCAGGCAACACAGGTGCTTGGCAAAGCTGGCAGGGTAAACACCAGGGATGGGCCACGAATGCCCTCAACGCCAAAAACGCAGCAGCATCAACTTCAGTTAAATACACAGCTAACATTGTTGGTCAGGGACCCAATGCCCGCATCCAGCTAGACCCCAAAGTTACTGGTAACTATTATGCCAACAATGGCAAACCACCGCAGGCCATCAAAACGAACATTCAAGGAATGGTCAAAACTGCTGATGGTACGTGGGTCAAAAATGAAGCTGGCTTAGCATATGCCAAAGATATGGCATCCCTGCAGAGTTCACGCTCAGCAATCGAACTCTCCATAGCCAAGCAACGTCATGCTTTGGCAAACTGCACAAACCAGAAGATGGCCAATGCCATCCAAAAAGACATTACTCGTCTGGAAAAAGCACGCACGAAGCTACAGACGAATATGGATGCTCACAATGCGTCTAACCAGTCTATGAAGACAAAAGCGGCCAACTTGGCCAAGTCTGCTGGTTATTGGGCGGCATTCTCCGTTGGTGCAGCTTACACAGGTAACGTCGTTTCCCAACTCTCTCAGAACAACTGGGATTTCAAAGCAGTCAACTGGGGATTTGGTGAAGGTGGCGCAGCCAACATGCTAACCAAAGGTTGGTTCTGGGGCGGCACAGCTGGTTCTTTCGTCGGCTCAATGGCTGGTACTGCAATAGCTTCAGCCATTCCCGGTGGCGCTTTCGTAAAAACACTCTTTGCCATTGGTGGTGCAGCCATTGGTTGGCAAGCAGGTTCAGGGAACTTGAAAAACACCGACTGGTTGCATTTGGGTGTCACTACAGTAGGTGCCACAATTGGTGCCATCGCCGGTGGTGTTCTCCTCAGCTTCTTGGGCCCCTTCGGTCCAATGATCGGTGGTATGATTGGTCACTTCGTATCTGGTTGGTTGCTGAACAAAATCAGGAACTGGACAGCTCCAGACCACTGGGCCAATGCTAGACCTGAAGCCCAAACGGACTACTCCCAGCAACAGCAGTCTAGCGATTCCTACGTGGGCAATGCCAATCAAGGTACAGACTGGGGCACTTCAAATAGCTATAGTCAACAAAGTGGCGAAGCTTCAGTCCTTGGTCAGGAACGACGACGTCTGATGGTGGAACTACAGGCAGCAATGAATGCCAATCCTCCTGATATGCGCCAAGTAGTATCCATCCGCCAAAGACTAGGTCAAATCGACCAGAACCTGGCTTCACAGCGAAGCTCCAAATACAAACAACACTTCAACTACAGATAAGTTAGTTGAGAAAGAGCCGCCCAGTTTTGCTGGGCGGTTTTCTTTTTATGCTGCCTTATCATCTCGAACTATCACATTGGGACAAAAACAGCTGTGACACGCCAACAGCAGGAACTAAGCCGTATGTTCTTTTTTTACTGGTTATTGCTCAATCTACGACAGGGTAGATGAAAAAGGGAGATACGTCCGTCAAGTCAGTGAGTAAGCACGTAATTGACTACATTGATGGCAACTTTCATTGCCGCTTCTCTTTTCTCGAGTGGATCGCGATGAACGTCTGGATCTTCGAGACCATCACCAATGTCCGTATTGTAGGTGTAAAATACGACGAGGCGACCTTCTAGAAAAAGGCCAAAACCTTTTGGTGGACCACCATGATGTTCATGTATCTTGGGCAAACCTTTGGGAAAGGAATAGACAGAGTTAAAGATGGCATGATCAATAGGTAGTTCTACTAATGGAGTTTTGGGGAAGGTTGCCTTCAACTCGCGGCGAAAAGAGACATCCATGCCATAATTGTCATCTGCCCATAGAAATCCGCCACTAGAAAGATAGAGGCGGAGACGTTCTCTCTCTTCAGCATTAAACCGCACATTGCCGTGACCCGTCATGTATACGAAGGGATAGTGAAAAATCCTGTCATCCTTCAAAGAAACGACGGCTTCACGCCTCGCTGCAGTGATGGTCGTACGTTTACGCAATTCACGTAGGAGGTTGTGCAAACTCGATGGATTGGAATACCAATCACCACCACCAGAATATTTGAGTCGTGCTACTCGAAAGAGAGCATCGTTCTCTTCAGCCCATAAAAGTGGTGTGCAAAGAGCAAAAGCCAGACAGAGCAAGCTTAGTCGCCAGACCATTAGCCTTCTCTTCCCGTACTGCCAAAACCACCGTCACCACGACCACTATCGGTGAGCTCTTCAACTTGCTCCCAGCTAATGGTCTCACAGCGAGAAAGAACGGCTTGAGCAATTCTTTCGCCCGTCTCTAGAGTAATACTCTTCTCTTTGTCCGTATTGAGAACAATGACACCTATTTCACCACGATAACCAGCATCAATGGTGCCTGGGGCATTTACGACTGTGAGGCCATGTTTGACAGCAAGACCTGAACGGGGTCTAATCTGCAGCTCAAATCCTGGAGGAATGGCAACTGCCAAACCTGTCGGTACGAGTGCTCTTTCGCCAGGTTTTATCGTGATGGCTTCATCGGCATTGTAGAGATCTACGCCAGCATCACCATCATGGGCATATGAGGGCAACGGCACGTCAGTGTCACGCACACGTTTGACTTGAACGGTAATGGGACTCTTTCTCTTATCTCCTTGGAACAAGTGCTCCACCTCCCGGAGGAAGTCTTCTGGTTCTTCGAAGCTGCGATAGACCGAAACGAAACGGACGTAAGCTATGGTGTCGAGAGCAAGGAGCCTCGTTACAGCCATCTCGCCAATCTCTTTCACCGTTACTTCGGGCATTTTCCGTTCTCGGACTTCGGCAATCATCTCATCAACGAGATTGTCCAATTCAGACAAAGGAATGGGACGTTTTTCGCAGGCTTTGACCAAACCGTCGAGAACCTTCTGTTTATTGAACTCTTCACGCCTGCCATCTTTTTTGATGACTACGATAGGAGCTTCTTCAAAAGTCTCATAAGTCGTGAAACGCCGATTACATATTGGACATACGCGGCGTCGACGAATTTGAGCTCCATCACCACTTGGACGCGAATCGATAACACGCGAATCCTTGTGACCGCAGGCTGGACAACGCATGAGACTCCCCTTTTCTATGAGGCCCTACATTATCATAGGGAGAGCTCAACAGGCCAGTAAAGTAAACCTAGTCCCTATCCAAAGGCCTTTCGTTGCAGCTTTTCCACAGCCTTGAGGTTTTTCAGGCCAGCCAGAGCGCCATATTGACTACAGACAGCTGATGAAGCAGCTGCAGAAAACTGGGCCAGCTTGATAAATTCTGCCAAAGGAGTCTCTTTCAGAGCAGAAACGCTCGTCAAATCGTGACGCACGAGGGCTGATACCAAAGCACCAGCTGAGGCATCTCCTGCTCCTACTGTATCTTTTACCTTTGTAGGTACTATGCCTGCGTGGCCCAGGACTTTTTTCCTCTTGTCTTTGGTGGCTACGATTGCCCCTTTGGCTCCGCATGTAACAATGGCCAACTCAGCAGTAAAAGAGAGCAGCTTTTTGGCTACCTCTTCTTCACTGAGCTTGGGAAAGAGCCAAGAGGCATCTTCATCAGACATCTTCACAATGTGAGCCCTTTTGACACAATTGAGTATGCGTCTTTTCGCCACCTTGGTGTCGCTGATAGCGTGTGGACGTACATTTGGATCATAAGAGATCAAGGTGCCTGCCCTTTCAGCAATGGAGCAACAACCCTCAATCCACTTCTCTGGAGCAAAACGGTAGGCGAACAAAGAACATAGATGGAAAATCTTCGCCTCTTGCAAAGCTTCTTTCGGTCTATCTGCTGCTCGGAGAGTAAATGCGGGCGGTTTGGCTCCACGGAGAATATGAAATTGGGGACGTCCGCCCGGACTAGAAGCAAATGCCACTCCAGTGGAACATCCCGCACCTTTGATGAGAGGAGAACAATCAATCCCCTCCTCCGTCAACAAATCAGCCAAAAATCTACCGAAAACATCATCTCCTAATGCTGAACAAAAAGCTGTCTCTGCCCCCAAACGGGCCGAAACCACAGCTGTATTCAGAGCAGAGCCACCAGGACAGCGTTTGTAAGTCTCTACATCGACCAAAGGCAAATCAGGTTTCGTTGAGATGAAATCGACGATGGCGTCACCCATACAGAGAACGTGGGCCACGAGGGTACCCCTTTTCAAGGACTTATTGGGACTTCAACACTGCCTCGAGCTGGGCCACATTGGCACCAAGATCTTTGGCCATTGTGCAGTGCTCCATAGCTTTGGTCGACTGACCAAGACCGTAATAAGCAAAAGCCAAGTTGAAATGTATATTACCCAAGCCATTCGCTTCGCCTTCTGTCTTGAGTGCTTTTTCTAGCAAATCAACGGCGATGGAAAATCTAGCTTGAGCCACTTCTATACCAGCAAGAGCAGTCAACAATTGCCTGTTTCCAACATTTTTCTCGAGTGCTTTCTGGTAAACGGCGCTGGCTTCAGCCGTCAAATTGTTTCGTTCTAGCAGATGACCCAAACGAAGAGCAACATCTGCTCTGTCAGGTAACTTACTGACAATGAAACGATAATGCATAATCGCCTCTGTCATGGCACCGGCTTTGACTTGAGCCTCGGCTAACAACAACCTGATCTGTACGTCATTGGGATAAAGGCCTAGAGCAGTATCCAAATAACGGATGGGTACATTACGTTCGTTTCCTTCGGCAGCCAAATGGGCAGCTAGAACGAGCATATCGCGCATTATGACCTTCTCTTGGTCAATGGCTTGATCCATCGTTCCCAAAGCTTTTGCCCCTTGTTCTTGGAAAACGGCCGAGAGCCCTTTGGCCAGGTGCCCTTTTGGATCACTCGTATATTCGGACAAAAGTCCACGAATCTCTTCTTTGTCACGAGATAGCTGCGTGGCCAATTGGTCGAGCAAATCCTCGTCATCGACTTTGGGTTGCTCTTTTTGGGAAAGAGCATATTTGAGGACAACTGTGTCGAACTCTCTTACGTCTTTGGCTTTTGATGTTTTGGCTATCCTCAGCTTATCTTCCAGCCTTGTCTGCTGTCTCTGCGCTTCACTGAGCTTCTGCCGCAAATCTACGAGGTCTCTCTCTGATTTCTTCTCGGCGTCCCTCAAATTCGCAACCTCACCTGTCAACTTCGTCAACTTGTCCTTGGTTTCGTTGAGTTGAGTGGAGACACCATTGGCTTTGGCACGCAGTTCATCGGATTTCTTCAGATCACGATAATAAGTGATGGCCAAAAGTGCCAAGAGACAGAATGAGACCACAAACAACATACCTGCCATACGTTTGTTACTTTTGGCAGATTGTTTGGCTTTTGAAGCAGCCATGTGGGCGTAATCTTTAGCGCGAGTCAAATCGAGGATTTGCTGAGACAGCTCTTGTTTTGCTTCAGTCTCTGACTTGAGACGTTTTTGCAGTTGTTCTTTGACAAAAATCTCACGACCATAGAGCTCTTTCAACTGCTCATATTCATCGAGATCAAAATCATCATCGCCAAGATCTTGTACCTCATCAGGACGAGGTAAACCAACCTCCTCTGGCACAGAACGACCAGTCGATAAAATTTCTAGATCACGAGCCGAAGGTTGAAGATCGTGGGGTTGTGGCTCATCTTTAGATGGCGTTGAGAACATACCTGCAAATGGACTTGCAGGGGGAGCTGCCTCGGCTACAGGTGCAGGTGTAGGTTCAGGCAATCCAATGGGTGGCAAATCATCTGTTGGCTCTGGCTCAGCTGTAACAGCAGCTGGTCTAATGGAATCCCAAGGGGAGGGTTCAGCTGGTGCTACTGGGGGCAACTCTTCACCTGGCAGGGGAACAGTGTCACTGGAAACCATTGGCGCAGCTGTCAGTGGGTTTTCAAATGGAGTGGGTTCAACAGCAACGGGAGTGGGTTCCACCTCTCCCCATAATCCAGCTGGTGCAGGAGCCACAGGTTCGGCAACTGGTACCTCTGGCTCGAGTGTTTCTGCCAAAGAGACTGGCTCAAAAGGCAGAGCAGTCTCTTCCACTTCAGCAGGATTCTCTGGTTCAAAAAGGGCAGCTGCAGTCACTGGAGGAGCAGGTTCTGTTTCTTCAAACAGTGCTGCTGCAGTGACAGGCTCTATGGAATCGTCTGGTACATCCAAAGCAACTGGTTCTGCAATTGGAGTGACAGGCTCTTCCAAAGCGGCTGGTTCGACTGGAATAGCCTCTAACGGAGGCTCTTGAGCGCTCTCGGTCTCAGCAGGTTCGTTGAGCTCTGCTGCAACCTCTGGCATGGCTGAAATAGCTATGAGTTCAGCCTCGGCTTTTGCCAGCCGTTTCATACGTTTTAAGTGCTTACGCTCGACCATGGCGAACTCTTCATCTGTGAGTTCACCTGTAT
>CAZXTJ010000232.1:0-11343 GCA_964643655.1 uncultured bacterium | reverse complement strand
AAATCAATGTCCAAAGAAGGCCTATTCCTGAAACGACTTCAAAATTGCCAAGCTTGGTTATTTTCAATACCGACGGCAGTTTCGCACTCAACCGTTAGTTGTCCACCATTCTTGTGTTCGACGCATGCGGTTGTTTCCTGGTGACAGGATTTTCCGGCACCAGTTTCTCGAGTTATCCCTTGATGGTGAACCTCTTTATGTGATTCATGCCCCCAAACATTCTTGGGAAGATATGCTCATCATTTTTCGTGGCTCAGTTTGTACTGGAGATTGGACACTTGGTCGTCACAATGACTGCAATGCCATCGTGCCTTCGCGCATCAAAGTCGAAAGCCTCTTGCAGGTTGCGTCTTTCCTGCAAAGCCGCAACTATGTCGTCCACACGGTCTATAGCGCTCACGCCAATGATTTTCGCTATAACGTGGACTTTCAGGGTTTGTTGCTCGAAATGGCTTACTACTGGGAGAAAAAGGCCAAAAGGCGCAGATGAGTTACTCTTGGCCGTGGCCTCAACTCTCGCTCACTACAGATACACGCCGGACCCAGTTTCTGTGATGGTGTTTTCTCACCAACATGGTCAAAGGTAGGGTAGCTTGAAAATTGTCAGCTGAATATTGCACGACCAAGCCCTTTTGCATGCGACCTTTTGCTTTAAAGGTAACTTTTTTGAATTTGCCAGGAAGTTTTTTCGTCATTTCATCGTTTTCGAAGCGGTGTACTTTTCCACTTGTTTTGTCGAATTCATAAACTACGCGGCTAACTGCGAGCTTCCAATTTACCTCTTTTGATGGGGCTTCACTAATCCAGAAAGCAATTTTGTCATCAGCCACTTCGACTCCATGACCTGAACTCACATGCAATCTCGTGAAATCGGCATTGAGGTGCTCTTGTAAGAGCATGAATGCCTGTCCTGTCTGCAGCTTTTTATCGGCACTGTGGCCTGCACGAAAAGACAGTGAAACCAAGGTCCACAGAGCTGAAATGATCATGGTGGCGATGACAGCGGCGATTAAGACTTCAACAATTGTATATGCACGACGTTTTTTATTCGTCCTCAACATGTCAATCAACTTTCCAGTCCGTAGCCGGCGTCGAGACGAAATAGCTGTCCCATTGACACGTTACTTCGGGATACGAGTTTTGCCCGCCTTTTTCGCTCTTTGCCCTCTAAATCAGAAACGGAAACGACCAGCTCACCAAGGCCTTTTTCGTTTAGAACCACAAACTGCACATCAACGCGAAAACGGTCATCATCAAAAGCCATTGGCCAAATAATCTGGCCAGCACTGCCTTCAGTGCTACGGGCCAAAAGTGTATCAAATCCCAGGGGTGCCAATTCATCCATAACAGACTTTGCCAGAGCAATCGTCTTCAACTGATCATCATTGACAGCAGCCATTTTCCTCTGACCACAAGAAAGTCCAGTAATAGGTAACAAAGCTGCAGTGACGATGGCACCAGCAACGAGCACTTCTATTAGGGAAAATCCTCTGCGTTTTTTCATCACTGAACGACCTTTCAGCGTGATATTTTAGCTGCCAATTGTGTGGGAGCCACATTCACATATTGGTGTTTGCCATCTACTGTTGCCACCAGCCCATCTGTACGAGCAGGGCCTGCCAGAAGTCTCTCATCTCGCCTGAGAGTACCTTTCATTTCCACCTCACCAAATCCCATGACATCTCGCATTAGCAAAGAGCCCGAAACAGCACAGGATTGACTGCTCTCAAGGTCGCCCCAAGCAACTAGAGAGCCATCAACAGGTCCATCAATTTGCAAACGGCCAAAAACAACGACAGTCACAGTGTCACTAGCTTTGTCCATAACGAGACAGCTTTTGACGCGACAATCGCCAGCCACAACTATCACTGATCTTCCAGAAAATGTGCCTTCGACGACAAACTCGCCATCACCATTGATGACAAATACTCCACTACAAACTTCTCTCTGCTCTTTGAACTCCGAGAATTCCTCACTCGAACTAAAAACCATCGTTGCTCTTGAATGCCAATCCTCCAAAGTGAATGAACGAACCAAGCCCTCCAAGCTCTGCATTGCCTTGAAACTCAGTGGTTTTATTTTCAATTGAAAAGCTCTCATCTCATCCAAGAGCAGCACCTTCGCCAATGTGTTTAACTCAGCGGCGGCCGCACACCAGCTCCTTTGCAAAGAAGGAAGACGAACAGGTTTCTCTGGCTTAGAAGCTGCATAACTTTCCAACTGTGCCAATGCTTCTCGCTCACGTTCTTGAGCAACAGCCATATCCTCACGACATTGGCGCAAGCGCTTGGGCAGCTCCAATAGCTCCAGTGGCAGCTCATCTTCAAATGACACGAGACTATAAGAATGTCTTGGATATAGATGTACTGACCGCTCCTGAGCAATCTCCTTGTTGCCGCTAACAACGTTTACTGGAGCTTCGAGAGAAGCTTTACACTCCTCACAAATCCTCTTCGTCTCTCTCAGCAAGGAAACAACATCTTGAGGTACAGCAGCTGAACCCTGCACCTTCTGCAGAGCTTCCTCATAACCTTCGATGAATTTATCAACGGCGGCAGCTACATCCTCCATCTTTTCGTTAGATTCTTCAATGAGGCTATTGGCTGGATATCCGCTGCCATCAACGAGTTTGTCTCCTTCTTTGACAAATGCAGTGGCCCTATCGAGAGGCCGAGGCAGAGCAGTCAGCGAGACTGTAAACTCATAACTCTGGCGCAGCTTGCGGACAACGCGACTCTTGCGATGACGCACGACGACACGAAGAACCATAATTCCGCAGCGGGAATGTTCAGTGGGGTTTGCATGGGAAGTTGGTTGTTGCCCCACTATCCTCACTCTAACTTCGTCACCGACAACAAGATAGTCCTTGAACTGTTGCAATCGGCTTTCTGTTGCTGTCAGCTCACTCAATGGAATTGTAGTCGTGAACTCGTCGGCAAACTCACGGAAGAGACGAAAGTAGAGCCCACCTGCAATCTCAGGCGAATTAATAGCAAGGCCTAGAAAAAAATGCGCTTCTGTGAGCGCATCTTCTGCTATGTGCTGAGCCTGTTGTCCCACAATAGTCTTGGCCGTACCACGAAGGACTGACTGGGAAAAGGTACCTTGTGCCAGCGCTCCTGCGGCAACGACGAATATGATTGCCAAAACTAATATGAGGACAATCCCAAATCCGCCTCGAGCGTCACACATCCGTCGTTGCATGGTCGTGACCTACTCGTCGAGGTCAACAGCCACAGTATTACCTTTATCTGCTGGCGCTTGAACGTTTGCGCCATCATCAATGACTAGCGAATCATTTCCGCTAGTCTGCTTATCATCAATTACCAGCGATGTTGGTTTATCAACGGTACCCTTCGTATCAACTGCCTGGAACTGACCAGGTGACACAGTCGATTGATTGGCATTTGACTGACTCATCATCCCGCCAACACTGCCCATCACTTGACTCACTATGGGCAAAATCTGCTGAACTATCTGCATTATCTCACCAGAGCATCCCTGCAGTCCCAGAGATAAAGTGAGCATACAGACCAGAATAGAAACTCTCTTCGTTGTTCTTTTTGTCATTGGCAATCCTCTCTGCTTTTAAAACGACCTAGAGAATTGCCTACCAAGAATCTGTCCAAAAGCCCGATGCAGCTATGTAAGCCTAAAAATCGGAATTAGTGTTTCATTCTGTAATGATTACCCAGACTCAGTGTTATCTCTGAGAACGGCTCTTCCCTTTCGAGAGAGAGGCACCACAAGGAGACTTCGCTCTTTCTCTCGCTCGCTTCTTCTCTTCTTCATGTAGAAAACGATACTTGGTATTAACAGCAAGACAATCTGGACTGAAGTAGGCCATGCGGTGAAGATACATTCCACCGTCGTTTCGAGCCAAAGCACAACTCTCCACGTAGCTGAGCCGCTCTTTGGGCATTTCGCCAAACCAAGCTCTAATCATGATATGAGCTGCCCGGCAGTATCCTTTTGTTTTCTTGCTGCGCTCGAACAAAACCTTCTTTAACTCATCGCCAATCCTGTATTGCCGCAGGTAAAACACTATGGATGACAACAGACGCTCTCGCTGATTTGCCGTCAATGTCTCACGTTTAACGAGTTCGGTGATGAGCTTTTCTTCTTTCTTACTCAGTCGCCTTGGTTGGACCAAGACGTATTCGGCAGCTTTATGGGCATAGTCATTGTTTTCTCCAGCCATCGCTTGTAACAAAACAGCAGGTTTTACACGATAGGTAAGCAGCTTGTATTTACCAACATTCCGACTACTTCTGTAACCATGCTCACTACAGGTAATTTCAAAAGCTTTGGACTTTACGTCTTTAAAAAGTGGCCAATATTGGCATTTGTGGTCTGTTTCATATGTTGCAGGTAACTTCCCACTCTTCTCCAGGTGATCTTGCCAAGCCCCAATGACCTTATCTAAGGGTAACGTACGTGCTTTCTCGGAATAGTCGTCAGGGACATCTCGACAAGCCAGGGCATGCGAAAGTGTGTCAAAGAGATGGATCGAACGATCATAACAGAGCTCAGCGCTGACAATATGCTGAAGATCTTCTAAATTCATGACCATTGGCCGCACTGATTTGTCTTTCTGCTCCGTTCTCAGTTTGTTCCACATTCGCCACAATCCACGATGAAAGGGATTTTCACATACTCCTGCCTGGGCACTGTTGGTAGCTGCTCCTAACTCGCCTTGTTCGTACAGAGACAAGGCCTTCAACCGATAATATGCAGGCTTACTGGGAGCAATCTCCCTCAACTCATCCAACATCCACTCTACTGTCGCCCACATTTTCTGTTTCTTGCAGGCACGTATGAGCGCTTTCAATTTTTCAGGGTCTTTCCTATCTGCAAGAGAACGACTCCACGTCCGAAAAAACTCATTGTCATTCGTCAAGAGGTAATAAAGCTGGTTATCCTCTTCATCTGCCTCTTTCAAACTCGCCTTGAACTCATTGACAGAATTGAGGCCAACCTCTTTTTCTTTATCAGTCAGGGGCGCAAAAGGGTCGCTCCCATACACTTGAGAGACAAATAACATAACCAAGGTACAAATAATCACAGCTCTTTTGGAATTACTCATTTCAGCCACTCCCCGCTATTTCTTAGCCGCTTTATCAGCACTTGCAACAAACACTTTACCTTTTGTCAAATAACGACCACCCTGCAATATTGCATTGCGTTGATAACGATGAGCCTTTTTGTGTTTCTTCAGATATGTATGTTCAAAAGAGATGTTTCTTTTCAAATCTCGTTTCGTGCCTACGACAAACATGCGGTGACAAGCAGCCCTCACATCCTCGTCACTGACAAAACTCTCCTTCATCAATGGATCCATATCGACGAAATGCAGAGCTACAGCCTCTTTCTCCATATTGTTAGAATTATCAATCTCACGCACCTTGCAGGCCTCAGCTTTGTAGACCAAAATCCATTGTTTTCTATCTTCATGATTGCCAAATTCGCCAGGATATTTTGCACAGACTATCGAAGTCTGTTTTGAAGAGGATTTCAACTCACAAAGGACCTCTTTCAGAAACACATCAGCATCGTTAGCGCCGACCCCGTTCTTCGGAACTTCTTTATAAATACCCAATGAACTCTTCAGCTCGTCACAATTGGAACTATTGAACATCTTGCCCAAACGACACACTGGCACTCGTTTACAGAAAACTTTCTTACCTACTCGCCTAGCAACCTGCTTGGCAAAGTGACGACGAAAATACTTGTGCGTGTGAACTGTTTTTGCCCACCGATAGTCATTCTGCTCCCAATCTTCAGGAGACTGCCGCAAAGCGTCTTTCACCACATCAAAAAGCGAATAACCCTTGCCCTTTTTGGCCTTGGCCAAGTCCTTGACGTGTTTCACATAAACAAAACCATCATCTTTGACAACTACATCTTCCTTTTTATGAAAGTAGTAGTTCCATGCTGCTAGGGCTTTATCAACATACTCTTTAAAGGGATAGGGTTCTTCAAATCTGTCTGTTACTTTCCGCACACTCTCTTGGATTGGGAGCACTGGTTTTTGAACTTGCTGCCCCAAAAATTCCGTGTTCCTTTGATTGGCCCAAGCCCCACTTGTCACAAACAACACTGCTATCAAAACTACTATTTTCATCACGACCTCACTTTCTGACGTGAAGGTCGCAGCAACTATGCCAGAAAAGCAAAAGCCCCACCAGGAGCCTAATTCACTACGAGCCCGCTCCCTGCAGGAGCCAAACTGTAGCCTGACGCAACACCCGGTGGAGCCCCATGCTCCAGCTAATCCTTCTTTTTGAAAAGCAGGTCAGGATTGTCTTTAATCTTCAAGGCATATCGATTTGCCATCAAGACGATAACTGCCAAAACAACGAGCAAGAGCGTCATAGAAGCCAGAAAATAATTGCCCACAACCCTACTCACTTGCGGCTTCCCAGCTAAATACTGAACCTTGATTTTGTCACCAACTTTGGCTGACACGAAGATAATGTCTTCTTTGCCCTTAACGAGTTTGCTTTCGCCATCTCTAAACTCATAGTGGAGCGTATCAATGGTCACACCTTTTTGCGTCTTCCGCGATGCCAAACCAGTAACCTTGGCTTCGACTAACACACCATTACTCTTCAGGTCATAAAAGGTATGAACATCAACTAGGTGACTACCCACCATCGCGACCAAAATCAAGTTGAAGAAAATTATGAGCGCCCAAAAGAGCTTAACCATCTGAGATTTGTTTACATCATCCAACTGCTCTGCCATTTGTATCTCCTTTGTACAATGAACATTAATCCAAATGTGTGTTTTGTAAAAGGAGAAAGCCTCACTAGAGCTAACATGTTGTTGCCGGCGTCAGGAGAAGACACGCCGGCAACCTAACGTCCCCTCAGTTGATTTCCGTCGTTTTCAGCTTGGCCACCTCTGCCGCCTGACGCTCCCTTTCATACTCCTCCTCATCGCTCATACTCCAGCTCCCACAACAGTCCCTATCATCTTCAGCGTTTGCATAGATACGCGACTCGTGAACATTCATCAAAACCTCACAATCGCAATAGCCACCTTGAGACTTTAGAGCTTTCGAAATTTTGTCAAATGGCTGTCCCCGTTCCTCGAGCCACATCTTCGTCAATGTGAGGTGGTTGTCACAACCTCTGCGAGCCAGAGATTGTCTGAGCCAATTTTTTAACTCCTTCATTTGGAGATAGTCGAAGGCCTTCCAAGTCTCCCTATTTTCCATTTCGTCCCTGTGTTCTTCGTAGTCTTCTTCCGAAAAGAGATCGTAGTCATCATCACAGTCCATGCAGTAACCATCGCACTCTTCGCATTCGTTATTGAAGGGACCATCATAAGCTTCGTGATCCAACCCATTCTCCTCACAAAACTGTTTCCACTCTTCGTCTACCGTCTTCATCTCTGTTCCTTTCCATCTAAATTCCAGTACGAGAGAAATTTGTTGGCGAGGGAATAACATCTTTGAGATGGAGCTGTCGCCTTAATATTGCCTTAATATCTGATATTGTCTGCCTTTCCAGTACAATCACTATTGAGGCCTAAATAGAAGCTTTGCAGAACATTTGATGAGTTCATTGTTTGCCCAACGGTTTTGGTTCAATAGATATTCAGCTTTTTCTTAACGTTGCAACCCAATCTTCCTGAAACTGTTAAGGGGAAAATCTCCTTAGGTAAATAGCCGAAAAAAGTTAACATAATATAGTTTGACTATTGGGTAAAAAACGCTGTTACCTCGCTTCAATGCCAATTTCGAAGTTCTCCGGCGTCGGAGAAATTCTGGACCCGGATCCAGAAAGAGTCCGTTGATGTGCAAAGTGACACAGGACCTTAAGGCCCATCTAGCTTCTCCATCTCTACGAGAGTAAAATTGGCAACAAAGTGAGTTATCCACAAAAAAAACTTTCTGTTTGGGAGCTTTTTATGGCAGAGCGACCTGTTTTTATTCCAATACTTGAAGGAACTTCTCACGTGCGAGTGGAAAGTCACTCATTCCAGTGGCACCCGGGTTTTGCCGTTAGCCAGAAAAAGAAATGTATAACTTCACTCCATAAAGCTGCTGCAGCCAAGGGGCTTTCCCCGCTTCTGGAAGTTTCTACGAAGTCTGACGAAGCTCTCGGTCGCAGTCTCTCAGCATTTAATCTCGAACTCGAGGTAGCTCCCCAAAAATCCGTTCTGCTGGAGTGTGTTTTTCAAGGAAGCAAGGTATTCGAAGAGGGCGGACCTTTTCGTGATCTCTACGATGTTCATCCCAAGGCTGCCAAAAGGGATCCTCGTTTGCGCTCTTCAGGTCGGCTGACATCCTTTTCTTTTGGCGATCATGAATTTCCCCTCGAGCCAAAGACAGTCTTTTATGATTGGCTCTACATCAATGCAGTAGCAGCACTAAATCCTTCATTGGCAGAGCTACAGACTTATAAGGGTTTCACTGACATCGAGTTTAATCCCAATAAGTCCATCAACTGCCAGGCGAGAGCTCTGGCAACTTATGTTGCTTTGGCTCATAAGGGGCTTCTAACAAAGGCACTCGAAAATCCAACTCGGTTCATCGAGATAGCCTCGAAGGCTACTTTCACTTAGTCCTGACTGCCTCTTAGATGCTGTGATAGACTTCCAATAGAAGCAATAACTAGCCACGAAACAACATGTAACAGCGAGGTAACACCATGTTCTCAATCAAAGCAGCCGAATTGGTCATTCTGATTTTGACTTTCATTCCCCACATTTCTCAGGGTGAGATAGAGGTAATGCAGGGCAAAACAAACATACAATTGTCCTTCGTCCAAACAAAAGAGACTATTGGTGGCGATGTAACCAAACTCGTATATGACGTCAATGCCATTAATGACGAAGGCTCTTCCGAAAATATGGTTTTCACCTTTGCTGACAACGGATTGTATCGCTACTTTCGCAAAGGCAACGTCGACAGAAAACCTGTAGAGATTGATTTGCTGCATTATTACCAGCAGATAACACCTAAGCAGGTTGCCAAGAAGCGACAGCAACTGAAAGACAAAAGTGGAAAACTCATCTCCATTGTTCCTCGTATCAAATATGTGACAATCAAGTCGCCTCAAAGCAAAATGACCTTCAAGATTCCCAGACGTTATTTCATCAAAAACAGGTAATCCCTAGTATTTGAGTAAAGAGTAAAGAGCAAAATGCAAGACACAGAAAACCTCGAAGACAGCCCCCTTCTCGTATCCTGCTCACCTCACGGAAACTTGGAAGCAGCCGTCATACAGGACAAAAGAGTTGCTTATCTTTACCTGGCTGGGCCTGAAGAATCTCCCTTTGGGACCAAGGCATGTTGGATTCGTAACTTGCAAGAGGCTCCTGCCACAATAGACTTCGATGGTATGGATGAGGGTATTGCTCCAATGCTGCCCAAAGAATACTGTAAGTATCCTGAGGGACAAGCTCCTCTCGAGGAAAAAGAACTAGAGGTTGTTTGGTTTCCTGAAGGTGATGGTGCTGCCCTCCTCCAAGGAGATGAATTCGTGGCAATCATTCCGCCTTGGGGTGGATACGAAGGTTTTACAGGCTATTCACGGGACTGCATTGGCGAAAGTCCACTCTGTTGGGCTCTCCAAGACACAGCCGTAATGGACACTCGCATCAGAGACGCAAAGAGCTATTGGGCCTCTTGGCAGAGCGAAGACAATCCCTGGTCCATCTATCAGCCCAAAATCTTTGAGGCCTATGAAAAGGTCTTGGGAGAACACAGTAAGTATTACGCAATCGACGGCGGTTATTGGCCGCCAAAAGCAATCGTTCGTTTTGACCACGAAAACTGCGTTTACCTTCTCTCTGTTGGAGTATCATTGAGGCCACAGCCCGTCATTGAGATGGTTTTCGAGGATTCGAGCCCTCATCGCCGAATAGAGTTTGCAGCCTGCCTTGCCAAGGATGTTGGTGAAGAAACCATTGACTCATTTGCCAAATATTTGAGTGGCCAAACAAACTTGCCCTGGGATTATTTCACCTTTTTCGGTTTCAACCACACTGTTCCCTGTGATGCTTTTGCCAGCCAATTTGCTTTGGACCACCTCAAGTTTCTGCTCTTTGCCAAAGAGCCTGAAGGTGCACCTCAATTCAACCTGCCAACACTTGACGGTGACGCTCTCAACCTTTTGTGGTGTATTCCCATCACAATCAAAGAACAGCAGTTTGCAGAAGAAGAGAACAGTGAAGCTCTAGTGGCCAAGTTTCCTTCAGGCAAGGCTCCCTATCTCATTCAAGGACGTAAACCACTCCTTTAATGGCTCATTGAGCAACTGTAACTTTTTCAACGCCATTGCTCGCCTTTCGTATCGTCAGTGATACACGCCGACTTTGCCCATCTATTGAAACTCTCGTCTAAACCAGCTTTTCGGTTTCTGGCATACCACTTGTTATTAAGAACATGTAAATTTCCAATGCATAGAAGGAATTGAAGCGATGATCAGAACACTCATATTCGTCCTAGTCTTCTCACTCACGTCTTCTATGCTCTTCGCTCAATCAACTTACGAAGGTTCCAAGTGTGGCGAGACTGCTTCGTAGTGGTGCTGAGCACACTCTCTCTGGCGCTTATGAAAATGTCCTAAACCAATAACTGGAGCTTCATTTTGACTAACGAAGATAACAGACCGACTCAAACAACAGGATTTGATCTTACTTCCATATTCACAGATGAAAATGCCTTCAACTGCGAATGTGACTCCTTAAAACAGCTCCTTGACGAGTCAGAAAAGACTCAGTCCACACCATCCGCCACTTCAATGGCCCACACCCTGGACCTTTTCATCGAGCTGAATAGACGCTTCAACAGACTTCGTGTATATGCCAAACTTCGCTTCTGTTCAAACACTAATGACAGAGTCCCCCAGGACAAAGTCAATTCACTCTCTCCTCAATATCTAAAGGTCACTGAGCAGTTGTCTTCACTCATAGTGTCTCTCCAGGAAAGTGGAACTGAAACCTCGCAGGAATTTCAATATCTGATAACATTGCTTGGCAAAGATGAAGAACCCTCTGGTGCAAAAGAGCAGGCATTCAAGAATGACCTGGCGGAGGCAGCTCGCTCATATGATGAGACATTGATCCAAGATGATTTTGACTACATAGAGACAGATGATGGAAAACTTCATGCATTCCGAAACCTGTCTCAGCTTCGTGCTCACAAAGACAGGCAGGTTCGAAGAAAGGGTTCCGAAGAGCTTTGTCGTGGTTATGAACGTAAGCGAACAGAGTACGCAAATATCCTCATCCGGCTAATGGAGACCCAACAAAAACTTCTTTCAACACGAGGTTTCACCTCTTTTGCAGACAAGGTAGCCCATGATCTCTGTTTAGAAGGTAGTGGAC
>CAZXTJ010000231.1:0-11351 GCA_964643655.1 uncultured bacterium | reverse complement strand
CTCTTCGTTCTATGTTCTTTTCTCCTCCCCATAGCTTTATTGGCAGCACCTACTTTGACTGTTGTCGATGTAGAGGGTAAAAGTGCAGCTCAAGTGTCAGCACTAGCTGAGGTGGAAGGCGTAAAGGCACTCTTTGAATATGGTAATGAAGTGGTCGTGCGCCATGATAAAGTTTTCAAGACCACTGAACCTGTCATCTCCAAAGTTTTCCTCACAGGTCCTCTTTGTGAACCGCACGTGGCCATTCAGCGTGGTCTTCATTCACCCATAGAGGACTTCAAAAAACGTATTCGCGTGCTTTGGCAAAAAGGTGGCGTTACTGTTTTCCAGACTTTGCCTTCAGTGTTGAAGCGACTTTTGGACAAACGAACTAATCATTTTGATATCGTTCCTTTTGACAAAGGATTAAAACTTCACATTCCAGCCAATCGTGTGTGGAAAAAGAGTGAACGTGATGTACCTGCTCCTTCAGTTCTGGCTGATGAAATCAACAGCGAAAGAATGATGGAAGATGTACGTGCCCTCGAAGCTTTTGTTACTCGTTATGCCTATTCGGACAAATACATTGAATCTGCCAAATGGTGTGTGGCCAAGCTTCAGGAGATTGGTTATGAAGCCAAGTTGGTGGAATATGCCGATTGGAGCCGCAAAGGTTGGAACGTAGAAGCTCAGCTTCCAGGTTCGGAAGATGTAGAGTGGTTTTATGTTGTAGGAGCACATCTTGACTCTACCTCTCCTCGCCCACGCGACGAAGCTCCTGGTGCTGATGACAATGGTTCTGGTTGTGCTGGTATCATCGAAATGGCCAGAGCTTTTGTTGGTACTCCTGAAGGCAAACATTTGCGATTTGTTCTCTTTGGTGGTGAAGAGGTTGGTCTGCGCGGCTCTACCAATTATGTGAAACAGATGAAAGCTGCTGGGCAGTTGGAGAAAATCAGAGGCGCAGTCATTTTTGATATGTTGGGTTGGGATGCTGTGGAACCCATCTCCGCTTTGGTTGAAACCAAATCAGTTTGTGAAGATTACATTCAGCCTTTCTTGGCTGCAGCTGCTGAAGAAGCTCCTTTGGCTACTTCCATCTCTTACCATCCCTTTGGTAGTGACCATATGCCCTTCTTTCGCGAGAATGTTCCTTGTTTTCTCTTCATTGAAGATGAGTATGGTTCAAATCCTCACTACCACCAGGTGACGGACAAAGCTGATGCCATCAATGTGGGCCTCTTTAGTGCCATCGTCCGCTCTACAACACGAGCTTTGGACCGTCTAATCAAGGCTGGAAATTAACTGGGGCAGACGTTTTGCCTTTCCTTCGTTATAATTTTTAAGCCTTATAAAAGGTTCACAATAATAACGGAGGAGTGAGTCAATGGTGCGTTTCAGTCTCATCTTTTCTTGTCTAATTGTTCTGCTGGTGTCTACAGCCTTTGCTGGGCAACCCATTATCAATCAGCAGTCCACTATTTTGTTGCTCAATCAGACAACAAATGGTGGTCAAATGGGTGGCCAAGGCACGATTATCATTGTCGTTCCCAATATTCACCCACAGCAGCAAAACAATCGAAATGTAGGCATAGTAGATGTTTTCACAAGGCTCAATGTGCGTAATGGTCCTTCTACAAGTTATCGCATTATTGGAAAGCTCTATTCTGGTGATCCCGTCAATATCTTGAACTCTTCTGGTGGTTGGTATCAAATCGACTGGCAGGGGCGAGCGGCTTGGGTTTGCGGCTATTACATTTGGCGTCCTGGTATGGGTGTAAGGAACACGGCCATAGCTTCGACCATTGGTGCTCGCTTTCCTGGTGTACCTTTGACGAGGCGCTCACCTGCCGAGTGGGCTGGAGAAGCCACCAAGAATGGGCAGATGGTTTCATTTACAGGACCCGGTGGACTCTTCTCCAGTAGTTCCCAGATCTCTTCTCCTGGATATCAACCAAATTACCAATCCAATCAATCACAGCCAAACTATCAGACGAACAACAATGCGGTAACGACTTCACGTGAGGGCCGTCGCCATCGTGATGGTGGTCTCGATGTGCCTTGTTACTCTCAGGGGCGCATTGGTGCAAAATACCCATCAGGTTTTTGCGGTCCAACTTCCATAATGATGGCTTTGGAATATTACGGTATCAAAAAGGACATCAACTATATTGGTCTGGCCGATATAGGTGGAGCTACTCCCGTTTATCGTAGGGGCCACGGTTCTGGTTATCAGGCCATGTTGGAAATGGTTCGCCACTGTGGACTGCGGGGCTCTTACAAAAAGACGAATCAATCCATTGCTTGGCTAAAAGAGCAGACGGACAAGGGTTACCCTGTTCTCGTTGGTGTGAAGGGTAATTACGGTACGGGCAGACATACGAATGGTCATCTTCTTTGTGTTGTTGGTGTGACCAACAGTGGGCAGGTCATCATCAATGATTCTGCTCGGGGCAAACGTTATACCGTTGATGGTTCAACCTTTTATCGTGCCTGGTCCAATCGTTCGCGTATGGGCATAGTTTGTAAACCTTGAGGTCGGTGACCAATGAATAAATCTCTTCTAATTGGTTTTTTCTGTCTAACTCTGTCAGCAAGTTTGATGGCTAGTGAAGTTCATTTGCCTTGGGGGAAAAGGGCAGGTGCCATTAGTCAAAAACTCAGTGGCCTTAAAGAGGGGCAACGTTATTCAGGGCCAACTTCTGTTCGTCTTGGCCCCCAGGGTGACCTCTATGTCCTCGATACTCTTGGCGCTAAGGTCGAGAGGTACAAAACTGACGGCTCTTTTGTCGCATCTTATAGTTATCCTGCAGCCAGCCAATATGATGAAGAGTTAGTGGGAATTGATTTCGCCTTTGGTCCCAAAGGTGAGTTATATGTGCTCGAAGAGGCCATGCAGGCCATTTTTGTCTTTGATGTGAAGGGCAAGTTCCAGGGTTTGCGGCCCATACCTTCTTTGGCTAATCAGCCTAGGCAATTGATGGGCCTCGAGTGTGACTCTCAAGGCAGGCTCTATGTTGTTAATGGTTATGACAACTCTGTGACGCGTTTTTTACTCTCTGGTAAAGATGTGCAGAAGGCTCATTCGGATATTGCAGCTGCTCTGACCATGGATTGTGAAGGTACTTTCTGGGGACTTACTTTCCCCAAAGAGGATTCCTTTTCTGTTGTCGATGTGGTGAAAAGTAGCGCTTTTGCAGGGAGGGCTGCGAAAAAAGTGCTGCAAATGACCTTTACTGAGTCTGTTTGTGATGTGGCTGTTTTAGGTTTTGATAAAAAGGGTCAGCTTTATGTTGAAGCAGCTGAAGGTGCCATTGAGAGGCCCAAGGTGAGACGCATATATGTGTTTTCGCCAACGGGTAAAGAGCTCAAACGATTTGTCGTGCCACCGAAACCACGTTTGTTGACCATGATTAGGTCACGCATTCTTTTACCTGATGGAACACTTTTTTGTGTCCGTGTGAAAAAGGATGGTTTCGTTCTGCAGTCTTTCCCCTAGACGGAAACGTCATCGACGGGAATGGAAAAACCAGAGGCTGAAGGATGACCGCCGCCGCCAAAGCTCTTGGCCAATTCGGCTACGTCTGTTTCGCCTTTTCTTGCTCGCAGTGAGAAAATCCTACGCGTAGGTTCCACTTGGAACCAGGAAGCCGCCAACTTGGCTTCAGGGTGGTCTTCTAGAAGTTTGGCGCAAGACTCGGAAACGAATACAGCCGTATTGACGCAGGGCACATCTTTGTATTCGCCAATGTTGATGAGCATACGTTCGCGACAGATGTACCCTACCTGTTTGTTTACAAAACGCAAGATGACAGAACCCTCTTGTTTTAGACGTTGGCAAGCTTCTGAGCTGGCAAAATCATCCCAAATGGAAAAGTCCATGTCATAACTATCGATGGCTGCACATACTTCTCTCGTGCCTTCCAATTTGAAATGCCACAAATCCATATCCTCAATGTGAAACAAAAAGGCTGGTGCTTCACTATTGGCACCGTGGAAATGACGCCAAGTCAAAATGGCGGCTGAACGTTCCATGTCGAAATGAGCGAAATCGAGACCAGAAAGGTTTTCTTGGGCGGTCACGTGGTGATCGATGACTACCAATTTGCCAACCTGTTCACTCCACTGAACGAGCACCTTGCGTTCAAAGGAGAAATCGACGACGTAAATAGTCGTTTCCTTGTTCAACTCCAAGTCGGGCAAAGGACGGCCATGTTGGCAAGGAATATACTTGGCTTCGTCACCAAGGACTTTCCAAGCAGCATAAGCAGAACCAAAACCATCGCGACAGTCAGCGTGATAAAGAACGTAGATCATTGCACTCGCTTCATTCATAGCTCGAGGGAAAAATCTCCCTAAAAAAGGAAACCGGGAAATATAAACGCTTTGGGCCTTCTTTGCAAGCTAAAAGCCACCTTCCTTGCTACGAGGCAGAGCTCCATATTAATCTGAGGCTAGGCAGAAAGGAGCTTCCGTGAACCGTCGAGGAATGAGCATTTTGGAAGTCCTCATCGCTGCAGTCATCATCTCGACAGCCATCTTTGCCTATCTGTCTCTAGCTGCCCAAGAAACTCGTTGGACAAAAGACATCGATGACAGAGCCAAAGCCCTCGCCCTTGCCGAAAACATGTTGTTACTCACAGAATTCGATTGGCATGACCAGTTTCGCCGCTTACCCAAGGAAAAAAATGGTGCCCACGTTTTGGATGAGGCACACAAAAAGCTCCCCGATGCTTCTGTGGCTTTGGGCACGACCTTGTTCGATTGGGTTGCTGAAAAACAAAAAGACGGCGGCTTTGGTGTCACCATGGTTTTTAATCCCACACCTACTGATATGACAGGTACACCTGTCACAACTGTGGGGAAAATGAGCTGCAAAGTGAGCTGGCTCGGCGAAGGGGGGAAAGCAAAGTGGATAGAACTCCATTCAGTTGTCCCCCAATGAAACGACAAGCTTTTGCTCTGCCACTCATCTTGGTTTTTGTTGTTCTCATTGCATGTTCCGTCGTCATCATCACAACTTTTGGTTCAGGGACGAGGAACATCGTTCGATTAGCCGAAAACGAGAGTCGTTGTGAGATGGCTGCACGTTCTGCCTTGCATGAAGCTAGGCAGAATATGTCTGCAATTTTGAGGACTCCTTGTGAGCAGTGGCCGCCCTTTTATAAGACGCTTTTACCTCCTTGTACAGGAGCAGCACCAGCTGATCTCTCCTTCACGCCTGAGGTCTCCTCCGTTGCATATTTACCTCATGTTGAAGTTGGCGAAGTTACGGTCAAGTGTTTGGACAGGCGTATAAGCAATGGTTTGTGCCAAGGATTGATCTCATTGCGAGTCAAAGTAATCCAAAGCAGCACAATTAGAAGTGCTATCGGCATTTCAATGGAAGAGTGGATCCGTTTTGTAGTTGAGCGCCATCCAAAGAGAGGGCTTACTGTTTTGTTGTTGCCTGGCCGTGTCTGTTCAGAGGTGAAGCGCCAATGAAAAGACGCGGGGTAACCTTTGTTGAGGTAATGGTAGCCATCGCCATCTTTTTGCCCATTGTTGCCATAGCCTGGCAAGCATTGTCTACTTCACGGCAGTCTGAAAGAGGCAATGTGGCAATGGGTTCGGCCATTCGCGGTGCGGCCATTCTCAAGAGAACGCTTCGTCGAGATTTTAATCGAGCAGACATCTCTTTGAATGAACCTTGGTTCAAGTTTGACGGCAAGGAACTCACTTTTACTGTTGCCGTGGCCCAACCTGGAGCTGGGATAGAAATCGAGCGAAGGGTAGTCAAATATAGGATATTGCAGTTGGATGTTCCTGATGAAGAGTTGTGTGTCATTGAACGTGACGGCAAGATTATTGATCAAGTCACTTTGAAATATTTCAATCTCTCCATCAACTCAAGGGACCTTGGCCTGTGGGTAAATGTTGAGATAGAAGCCCTTGATCCAGCTCTGACCAAAAAAAACAATGGCCAGTTTTATAACCATTCGACGACCATATTGTTGCGAGGGCCCTGGGCTCCTGTCACACCTGGTCTGTTTAAATATGGTATTCAGGAAGCCAATGATGGTGCTTCGTCCAGTGCTTGGGTAGAGCGTGTGGACAACAAATACATCGTTTGTGGTGTCAAAGGTGATGGAGCTGTTGCTCCAAAAATTGTCATGAATGCAGATGGCACTGAGTATCCACTCGTTTTGGGGCGTAATGCGAAAAACACTATTGAGACAAAAGGTACTGAACCTTACAGTCGGTTTAATGTGACCTACCAAACATCATTACGTTCGTTGTTTGGTACAAATTACCGCAACCGAAAGTACGACTTCTCTTTGGGCTATGTTACCGGTAGTGAGCGTCAATGGTTCTGGCGGGCGCCTCTTTACCCTTCTGCATCAGTTGATTTTTATGGGCAAGAGGTTTTTCTCTGTGCAGCCAGAAGGTGGTTTGATGGCAGTGAACCTTCTCTAGAAGTCTTTTTGGCTTCTGTCAAACCAGGTCGGCCAGCTTATATTGTCGTCTACAAAAACCTACAGGGGAAATGGACTGGAGCATTGGCTCATCAGATAGATAGAGGTTTGTATCACGCGGAGTTGGCTGGATTTCCAGCCACTAGTGCACTCTCTAGTTTATCCATTAAATCAAGGTAACTTCTATCTCGATTTCAGAGCAAGCAGACGGCCACAGATTATCTCTTGAGACACACCAATCTTCCTGCCTGTCTTTTTGCCAATGAAACGGATGGGTTCTCCACGTTTGAGAGATGGGGTTTTGTCCATATCAGCAACAATAAGCACGTAGTAGGCGTTCCCATGGGCAGCTACGATACGGCCTTTATCCTTTTTAACGGCCACGACACGGGCAACTGTGTCAATGATGTAGGTCTGTTTGACCGTGCTTTTGCTCTGAATGACTTTGGGAGTTGGCGTGCGTTGCATAGCCAAGGCGATTATGACAACAAGTACCAGTAATCCTGTTGCACCCAATAATAGCGGCAAACGAGGAGAAGAGCTCTCTACTGCATTGTTTGGTTCGACTTCGACTTCCCAGCGACTGACAGACAAATCAGCCACTGCTTCTGCAGCCATGGGTCGCGCTTGAGCAAGATGGGCCAATTTGTACTCCTCGCATTGCTCATCGCTGACAGCATGCCTTTTGCACAGCGCAGAAAGTGCATTTTCAATGGTCTCTTGCCGTGATGGCGGTGATTGATCTGCCAAAGCCGCGAGTACACCAATACTTTCTTTGCTACCAATCATAGCCAATTGGCGACACTCTTCAGATACCAATTCGTCTACAGATTCTTTGTCCACCATTTGGCGCAAAATTTCATCACACCACGGTGCAGATGCTCTATCCAGGCAGAAAAGAGCTGATTTACGTCGTGACTGTTTACTCGAATAGGCGAGTTTGGCTACTAGTTCACGAGCTCCCTCTACGCTTCTTTTGAGCAAAGAACGGATGGTGTTGGCTTTTACACGGTTGTCTGGATCTTGGAGCATTGGTACTAGTATGGGCCAAACAAGGTCGTCTTCTACTTTGTCCAAAGCTTCTATTGTATTGGCCCGAACACGTGAGTCGGCATGTTTCAGCAGAGCTTGCAGGGTCGACCAAACAACATCAGAACCGTCACCTATGGCACCCAAGGCTTTGGCATATGCTGAAAGGACAAAGGGATCCTGCTCATCCTTGATGGATGAAAGCAGCATGGGCAGAGCTCTTTTGTCTTTGGACTTCAATATTTGGAAAGAGAGGGCGAGTTTGTCTTGCGTCTCACCACCTTTCATTATCTGCTGAGATTTCTCCAAATCGAGGGTTCCGCTTTTGGCTTCACTCTTGTCTTTTGTGCCTTTTTCGAAATCATCTCGCCATTGATGATAAACCTTACGTGCGAGAAACTTCACATCTGCATGCTCGGCCGTGTCTTGTAGTTTTCTGCATAACTCAAAGGACTTTTCATCACCAGGCAGATGGAACAGTGTGTTGAGTGCATGGATATGTGCCTGCGGTGAGGCGAAGCTCGCTTCTGTGAGCGTTTGTCTCGACAGATGAGCAGCTAGCAGATGATGCCAAGAGTAAGCAGAGGCTCGAGCCAGACCAAGGTGTGCCCTAAGTGATTTGGGATTGGCGCACAAGGCTCGTAAGAAATGAGGGAAAGCGCGATCAGACTCTTCCACTTTCATGAGCAAATAACCTGTAGTGTCGTGGATATTTTGCAGCTCATTGATTGAAGTGAGCAATTCCTTTACTACAGAACAAATCAAGGTCGGATTGACCTCCGCTAGGGGGTTCGCTTTTAGCCAAACGCTTTGCATACTTCTGAGAGACGCTTTGGCTGCTTTAAGGAATGGTTGGTAAGACTTCTTTTTATCTCCAGCTTGTTGCCACAGACCGACGAGCAAGAGGGCAGGGTTGATAAAATCAGGATCAGCTGAGGTCGCCTTCAAAAAATTCTCTTTCGCCCCTTCGATATTTTTGTTCTTGAGCTGAGTGAGAGCAAGGAGAAAATGAATATGGCTATCGTTCTCTTTGGTAGCTAGCTCACTGAGCTCATTTTCATCGTCAACCGAGCAGGCATTGAGGATTTCACTGCGGGCAGATTTTGCTTTTGACTCTGCAGGTAGGGCTTCTAGCAATTCTTTTGCCCTAAGTCTAACTTCCTCAGGAATGGCCTGAGCCAAGATTGTCTCGTTCAATAGAGGGCGAGCTACCTCTGGATGGGATGTTGTGGCTGCTTGAGCAAGACGGAAACGAACATCGCCAGCCCCAGGAGTGCAGACAAGAGCTTTCAGCAAATGAGGGTATGCAGCATCACAGTCACCCAAACGCAAGAGAAGTTCACCGATAATGGAGTGAAAAGATTTCATCTGTGCCAACTCTTTGTTGAGATGGCCCATGAAAATCTCTGCAACGTTGTTCTTGTCTTCTGGAAGAAGTTTGTCTAGTTCATCAATCTGTGTTTGCAGAAGGGTGAGAGCTCCTTCAAAACAGCCATGGAGGCAAAGGGCACTTTGTCTGGGCTCTTTCGCGCAAAGCTTGGCAGACAACATTTGAGCGTCAATGAAAGGAATAGAGTCGTTACATGCAGTGACGAGTTGGCGGCGAGCGAAATCATCCTTCTTACTATCGAGTAGCAGTCTCGCCAGGAGGAAACGCGCCTCAGGCATCTCTGAACGACTGAGTATCTCTTGCAATGACTGACGGGCCTGGCCTTTTTGTTCTTGGCGAACCAAAGCCAACACGTCTGCCAATAATAGATGGGGCCCCTCGTTGTGGTTCTCTTGCTTCATCCCTGCCAGCATACGCCAAATTTGCCCGTTCATGCCACCAACAATGCCAAAGGGACTTCTCCTGTTTTATCATTGTGTTTGGAGGTTTCTAAAATGTATGTGCGCCGAGTTCTCTTTTTTTCACTATTCCTAGTTGTCAATCTCGTTATTGTCTCACCGGTAGCTTCTGAAACTGGCGAGTTTTTTGACATTGAGGCTATGACTCAGGAGCGTGTGGAAACCAATGGCGAACTACAGTCGCATGTTGGAGCAGCTACCCTTGGTGCTGGTGGTGCAACCAGTGAAGCGATCTTAGGGAATATATCAAAGAATACAGCGCTTACATCTAGGTTATCCAAATACACCAATGGACTAGTGAAATTTGGCTCTAGAACACTCGGAGGTTTCGTCGACTTTGGTGGAAACTTGTATAGCAATCTGAACAATCCTGACATGACCATGGGTGAAGCTTTTGCCCATGCTGGTGGTCGAACGGCCGTATCGGTGGGTTTTGGTTTGATAGGAACTGCTCTTGGTACACCAGCCGTTGGTTATGTTTGTAGCATAGCCGGTGGCTATACCTATGACATTTGTGCTCATTACATTCAAAATCCAGTTGAAGTCGATTTGGCCAACGTTACAATGCTCGACGAGTTTGGTTTGGAGACTACACAACCAGATACAGCAGATAATAACTCGGCACCAGGAGCAGGCAACGGAGCGCATGCAACAACTACTGATCTGTCGACAGAGGATCTCGATAGCCAAAATTCTGCAGATAATTATGGTGGCTGGGATGCGTCAGCTGACAACCCAGGAGAGGAAGGTGTAAACGCAGACACTGGTGCAGATGACAACGGCAATGGTGAGCCAGACGACCAAGAAAGCGACAACGACGCAAATTCAGGTGGCGGTTGGAATGACGGCAGTGATTCTGAAGACAATGCACCTGGAAATGACTCTGGCGGTGGTGGAAATGACTCCGGTGGTAGCTCTAGCGGTGGCGGCGACTCTGGTGGTGGCGGAGGATTTGGTTGTTTTGTGGCTGGTACCAAGGTATGGACCCCAGAGGGCCAGAAGTGTATAGAGAAGATTATTGCGGGAGATTTTGTCTGGTCCCATGACTTCAAGAGCGGCTCAGTCGTTGCTCGTGAAGTAGTAGAGACGATGACTGTTTATCGTGATGGCATTGTTGATGTCACTCTTGGTGATGAGACTCTTCGTTGTAGCAACAATCATCCTTTTTATACGGTTAAAGGCAAATGGGTGAGGGCAAGTGCCTTAAAGGAGGCTGTCTTCTGTAGAGAGGGCAGTGAGGCTGTTTCTGTCTCTTCTGTCACAGGTTCTTACCAGGTATACAATTTCGAAGTGAAATCGACTCATAATTATTTTGTGGGAGATAGCCGAGTTTTAGTCCACAATAAGAAGTGATTTATTCTGTTGTCTGTGATTCACTTTCTTCGATGAATTCCATTTCTGCTTCTGCCTCTTCGGGGTCTATTGATTCTCCTGCTCGTAGTTTTTGCAAAGAGCGTGCAACGAGCACTTCCACTGTTGAACCTGACTCTATGCGATAGAGCAGTTCATCAATGGCAAAGTCATCTGCCGATCCTGGGGCATAAGATGGCGTCAAATCAAAGCTACGTTTTTTGAAGGGCGAGTCTTCTTTTAGGCGGCAGACTAGTTTTCTTCTTGGTTGTTCCTCTTCTATGCAGCGGATTAGTTGTATGGACTCCACAGCAGCCAAAGAGCAGATGGTCCATTCGAGGAGCTCATTGCCGTGGAATAGTTTTGAACGGGTTATGCAGTTGTTTTTGATGTCTATGTTGTAAACCTCGGCTGTAAAGGCTGCCCAGAGGATGGCCATGACCATGATGGTAAACCAGAAGAGGGCCATGGGTGGATTTACTCCCATATTGATCAAGCCCATTATCTCGGCAAAGATGGTCAGTGCAGCTGTGGGATAGGTGACAAAAAAGAGGCCCAAAAATGTGCCTGCCTGCAAAGAGGGGAAGGGGATTTTGTCTATTGGTTTGCCAGGTGAGGCAGCTGCCGTAGCGTTGGCTACTTGCAGGGGCCTTGGTTTGTGGTGACCTGAAGGGCAGGCATAGGTGGCAC